>NZ_ML214298.1:600000-827961 GCF_004698125.1 Halosimplex halophilum | reverse complement strand
CGCGCCGGCCTACCCCCACCCGGTCCCCTTGTGCGCGACGTCCGCGCTCGTGACGCGCGGGGACGGCGGGGAGATCGTCTGCGAGGACTGCGGACTGATCATCGACGAGGGCAACATCGACCGCGGCCCGGAGTGGCGGGCGTTCAACCACAGCGAGCGGCAGGAGAAGTCGCGGGTCGGCGCGCCGACGACCCAGACGATGCACGACAAGGGGCTGACCACCCAGATCGACTGGAAGGACAAGGACGCCTACGGTCGCTCCCTGTCGTCGGAGAAACGGTCCCAGATGCACCGCCTGCGCAAGTGGCAGGAGCGCATCCGCACCAAGGACGCCGGCGAGCGCAACCTCCAGTTCGCGCTCTCGGAGATCGACCGGATGGCCTCCGCGCTGGGCGTGCCCCGGTCGGTCCGCGAGGTCGCGTCGGTCATCTACCGGCGGGCGCTCGACGAGGACCTCATCCGCGGCCGCTCCATCGAGGGCGTCGCCACCGCCTGCCTCTACGCCGCCTGCCGCCAGGAGGACATCCCCCGTTCGCTCGAGGAGGTCTCGGAGGTCTCCCGCGTCGAGCAGAAGGAGATCGGCCGCACCTATCGCTACGTCGCCCAGGAACTGTCCCTCAAGATGGAGCCGGTCGACCCCAAGCAGTACGTCCCCCGGTTCGTCTCCGAGCTGGAACTGTCCGAGGAGGTCCAGGCCAAGGCCAACGAGATCATCGACGTGACCGCCGAGAAGGGCCTGCTCTCGGGCAAGTCCCCGACCGGCTACGCCGCCGCGGCCATCTACGCCGCCTCGCTTTTGTGCAACGAGAAGAAGACACAGCGCGAGGTCGCCGACGTGGCCCAGGTGACGGAGGTCACCATCCGGAACCGCTACCAGGAACAGATCGAAGCGATGGGCATCCACTGACCGGCGCCCGGCCGGCCCGGTGACGGCACCGTCCGCTCACTGTCGACGGCCCCACGGCCGTCGCCCGTTCTCCGCGCGCTCGACCCGCCAGCGGCGGGGCCGTCGTTCGGAACCGGCTACCCCCGAAAAACTAGATGGTCGCGCCGTCAGTCCGCGACGCCCGCGTCGCCGACGGTCGTGTCGGCGGTCTCGTCCGTCGCGACGGCCATGCTGGCGAAGTCGTTGATCGCGATGAGGCCGAAGCCGACCTTCGCGACCACGTCGATGTAGGTGACGACCAGCGCGGCCGTCTCGGTGTCCATGAGCCCGACCCCGGCGGGCGCGAGCAGCCAGATCACCGGGTAGACCAGCCAGAGGACGACGACGAACGAGCGGAGCTTGCGGAACAGCGCGGCCACGTCGTCGGACTCCCCGGCGGCCAGCGCCTCGCAGTCGCCGTACAGCAGGTAGACGACGGCTCCGAAACAGGCGCCGCCGACCAGGTACAGCGCCCAGTTCAGCGGGGCCGCGAGCGTCGCGCCGACGAAGCCGAAGACGATCGTCAGCGCCTGCAGCGTCGCGAGCCGCGCGATCAGGCCGGTCGACGCGCCGACCACCAGGGCGATGATCGCCACGTGGATCGGCGTCGTGAGCAGCCAGTCGACGTACCGCGGGACGAAGACGGTCGCGCCGTCGCCGGTCGTCAGGCCGCCGAAGCCCAGCGCCATGAGCGCGTAGGCGACGGCGGCGATCGCCGGGACCACCGCCGCGAGCGCGAGCGTCCGCTTCCGTTCGTCGGGGACCAGCGTTACCCCGTAGGCGAGCATGGCGGTCCCGACGACCATTCCGAGCGTGCCGATGGTGAACCAGGTTGTGAGTCCGAGCATTGTCAGTCGTCCGTGGCCGCGGTCGCAGTCGGTCCCGTCTCGACGCCGGTCCGCGTCTCGAAGCGCGACAGCGCGTCGGCCAGCTCCGCCGCCTGCCGGCGCAACTCCTGAGCGGAGGTGGCCACCTCGTCGATGGACTGGGACTGGTCGTCGGCCGCCCCGGCCACCGTGTCCGCCTCCGTCGCGGTCTGCTGGCTGATCGCCGTCAGCTCGTCGATGGTGCCCATCACGTCCTGTGCGGTGCGGGCCTGTTCGGCCGTCGCGTCGTCGATCTCCTGGATGCCGGTGTCGACCTCCTCGGTGTACTCGACGATGGTCTCCAGGGCGTCGACGGCCTCCTCGACCGTCCCGACGCCGTCGGTCACCCGCTCGCTGGTCGACTCCATCCGCTCGACGGTCTCGCCGGCCTGGGACTGGATGGCCTCGATGCGGTCCTCGATGTCGCCGGCGGCCTCCTTGGTCTCCTCGGCCAGCCCCTTGATCTCGTCGGCGACGACCGCGAAGCCGGCGCCGTCCCCGTCGGCGTGAGCCGCCTCGATGGAGGCGTTGAGCGCCAGCATGTTCGTCTGCTCGACGATCTCCGTGATGACGCTCACGATCTGGCCGATCTCGTCGAGCTCGTCGTCCAGATCGTTGATCGCCGCGACGGTCTGTTCGGTCTCGCCCTCGATGGCGCCCATCTCCTCGATGGCGCGCTTGGCGGCCTCGCGGCCCTCCTCGCCGACCTCGGCGGCCTGCTGGGAGGTCGTCGCGACCTGCTGGGCCGAGGAGGCGACCTGCTGGGCCGTCGCCGAGAGGTTCTCCATCTCGCCGGCGGCGTCCTCCAGGCGCTCGGACTGCTCGGTCGTCCCCTCGAAGATCTCCCCGATCGACGACCGCACCTGCTCGCTGGCCTGGTCGACCCGCTCGGCGTTGCTCCCGACCCGCTCGCTGGCCGAGGACACGTCGTCGGCGAACGACTTCGTCCGCGCGATGGTCTCCTCCAGGGCGTCGAGCGTCTCGTTGATGCTCTCGCCGACCGACGCCATCGAGGCGTTGTCGCTCGCCGGGTCGACCCGGCGAGTCAGGTCGCCGTCGGCCGCCCCCGAGAGCACGTCGCCGTACTCGGCGGCCTTGGTCTCCAGGTGGGTCGTCATCGACTCCATCTCGGCGGCCTCCCGTTCGGCGCGCTCCCGTGCCTCCTCGGCGTCGGCGCGGGCCTCCTCCGCTTCGGCGCGGGCCTCCTCCGTCTCGGCGATCTGCTCGCGGATGGAGTCGCGCATCTCCTGGAACGACCGGTAGAGCCGTCCGATCTCGTCCTCGCGGGTCGTCGCGAGGTCGACCTCGAGGTCGCCGCCCGCCATCGACTCCGCCCGGTCGGCGACCCGCCGCAGCGAGATGAGCGTGTTGCTCCCGACGGTGACGCCGACGAGCCCGAGGTTGATGATCGCCAGCAGGACCAGCCCCACGAGGTCGGAGTTGATCTGCGACCCGAGCGCGTAGGCGGTCGACTTCGACGAGTGGATCATGACGGTCCAGTCCCTGGTCTCCATCCCCGTGCTCGCCATGAGGGTGTCGCCCATGTCCATGAACGTCGTCGCGCCCGCAGGGGCCGACGCGTTCACCTCGTGGCCCTCGTGGGGCGTGAGGATCCTGCTCGCGTTCGGGTGGGCGACGTACTGCCCGGCGGCGTTGACCACGACCGTCGAGGTGTCGTCGTTCGCGTCCGCGAGCGCCTGCGACCGCGCCGCGAGGTCCGTCATGAACACGAGCGCGCGGTCCTCGACGCCCGGGACGGGCGTCACGACGGCGACGACCGGGTGGTCGGCCGCCGGCACGGCGAACGGCTCCGTGACGTAGGTATCGTCCGGCCCGTCGAATTCGGGCGGGTCGGTCGCGAACGGCGCGCCCTGCTCGGCGGGGCTGACTCCCTCGAACTCGTCGTTCGTGCTCTCTGTGAACACCATCGACTCCGTGTCGAGGTAGTGGATCGCGGCCACGTCCGGCGGGACGGCGCCGGACTCGATCTGTTCGGTCAGCGCCCGGTCGACGGCCGCGCCGTCGCCCGAGCGGACGGCCTCCAGTTGCGAGGTGAGCACGGCCTCGCGCTGGACGCTCCCGATCCACGCGTCGAGTTCGTCGGTCCGCGTCTCCGAGAGGGTCCGCAGGTCGCCCTCCACGTCGTCCTGGAGCGTCGCCGAGGCCTGCGTGCTGATGACGGCCCCGAAGCCGACCATCACCACCACTGCGACCGCGAGCGCCGCGCCGAGGCGAGCGGCGTACGACCGCCTGATCACCCCCGGCAGGAGAGAAGGTGCATCCGATGTCATCGTGCGATACGGAGGAGTACTCCGTGTAAAGCGTTCGTGCGCGATTCTCAACGGTGATAGCCGAGTCGCCGACGCGACGGCGCCGACCGCCTCCGCGATCCCCCCGTCAGGCTCCGGGCTCGACCCAGACCGGTCCGGCCCAGGCCATCCCGTCGTCGGCCTGCTCGACCCGGAGGTAGTACACGTCGGCGTCGCTGCCGCGCTCCTCGCCCGGCGCGTCCCCGCCTGTCGGCCCGGAATCACTCGTCGGTCCGGAACCGCTCGTCCGGTCGGCGTCCCAGAACATCCCGGTCACGGGCTCGTCGTCTGTGACCTCGCCGGCCTCGGTGTAGGCGTCCAGGTCGGCCGACTCGTCGGCGGTCCCGCCGACGACGTGCCAGTCGGCGTTGTTCTTCACGACCGTCACCCGTTCGATGGGGGCGGTCCCGGCGACCAGCCACTCGACGGTGCGCTCGCCGTCGGCGACGACGGCGCTGTCGGCCTCGCCGACCTGCGTCCCGTCGACGGCGAACTCGACGAGGATCCGGTGGGGCTGGCTGGTCGCGTACACCCGCCGCGAGCGCAGGCTCTCGAAGACCGACTCCCGGGACAGGTCCTCGGCGTAGAAACCCGTCAGGCCGCCCGGATACGACCCCTCGTCCCAGATCCGCCAGATGTGGCCCCAGCCGATCCCGTCCTCCCAGATGTCCGACAGGGAGGGGAGATGCGGCGGCAGGTGGATGTGCGACCGGCCCGGCCTGGGCGCGTGGAAGTCCGACGACCCCATCATCCCGACGCGGTAGCCCAGCTCGTGGGCGTCCTGGACGTAGTGGCCCGGCGTGCCCATCTCGCCCTGGCCCATCCGGACGGGCTTGGGGTTGCCCTCGTCGGCCGGCATCTCGCTGGAGCCCCACTGCGAATAGACCTCGACGAGCGGCGCGATGTCGTCGTCGTAGTCGACGTTCGAGAAGTCGAAGGGGTACATCGCCTCGGCGGGGTGGTGGGGGATGGCCAGCACCTCGTTGCCGGTCTCCTCGCGCCACGCCTGCAGCCGGCGAAAGAGCTTCTCGTAGCGATTCGTGTCGGTGTCCAGCGAGTCGAACAGCTCGGCCTCCTCGACCCCCTCGAAGTAGACGTTGACGTGCCCGCCCATGTTCGGCTGTTTGGTCCACTCGTAGCCGAACAGCGTCACGAACTCCCCGGGGTCGTGGAAGTGGTTCGTGACGGTCTTCATGTCCTCGAAGTACCCGCCGTGCATCCGGCGGCGCTGGAGCTTCGGCGGGATGAAAAACCCCATCGTGTCGTGGTCGGTGTAGGCGGCCACGTCCAGATCCATCACGTCGCGGCCGAACCGGAACCCCTTGCTCATCGACCCCGCGCCGTCGGAGAACTGCGAGTGGAGGTGGATGTCGCCCCAGTACAGGCGCCGGTCGGGCTCCGAGTCGAACACCTGGACGGGGTTGCTGGTGAACCGCCGGCCCGACTCGTCGGTGAGCGTCAGGTACTGGACCCCAGGCGTCTCGAAGGCGACTCCCGAAAGCTCCGTAACGGCCTCGTCGGTCAGCCCGAAGTCGATCTCCTCGGGGTGGGCCGCCTCGGGGTCGGTGCTGTCGACGGCGAGCGTGCCGTCGTAGTCGGGGAGCAGCCGGAGGTACTCGTCCCAGACCGAGACGGTGGCCGACAGCGACTCCGCCGCGGCGACGCGGGAGGGGAGGACGCACTCCACGTCGTCGAACCGTCGTCGCCGGCCCCGCGCGAGGTCCCGCAGCGAGGGGTTGTTCTCGGCGAAGACCTTCACCGACTCGACGGCTTTCGTCAGCACGGGCACCACCCCGGACGGGGCGGCGCGGCGTCGCCGACCGCCGGGCGAGCGCCTGTCTGGACGGGCATACCACCGGGGTTGGGCGGCTCGGGGTTAAGTTTCCCGGCGACCGCGGCGTCGTCCGGCGTCGCCGATCGGCGGGCGACGCTCGACCGGGAACGCGACGCTTAACCGCGCGAGGCCAGTACGGCGGGGCAATGAGTCGCTCCGGCGAGTTCTGCCCCCGTTGCGGGGACGAGATAGAGGCGGACCTCGACGCCCGACCGGCGGCGCCGGGGGCGGCGGGGCCGCGGGACGGCGACAGCGTGCTCTGCGACGACTGTTACTTCGCGGAGTTCGACCTCGTGGACGCGCCCGACCGCATCGACGTGCGCGTCTGCTCGCGCTGCGGCGCGGTCCACCGGGGCAACCGCTGGGTCGACGTGGGCGCCGAGGACTACACCGACATCGCCGTCGAGGAGGTCTCGGAGGCGCTGGGCGTCCACCTCGAGGCGACCGACGTGAGCTGGGAGGTCGCCCCCGAGCAGGTCGACGAGAACAACATCAGGATGCACTGCCAGTTCTCCGGCGTGGTCCGCGGGACGCTCGTCTCCGAGGAGGTGGTCGTCCCCGTCAAGATCGCCCGCCAGACCTGCGAACGGTGCGGCCGGATCGCCGGGGGCTCCTACGCCGCCATCGTGCAGGTCCGCGCCGACGAGCGCACGCCGACCGACGAGGAGCAGGAGACTGCTCGGGAGGTCGCCGAGGCGTACGTCGCCGACCGGGAGGCCACCGGCGACCGCAACGCGTTCATCACGGAGGTCGACGAGGTCGACGAGGGGCTGAACATGAAGATCTCCACCAACCAGATGGGCCAGGGGATCGCCAAGCGGATCGTCGACCGCCTGGGCGGGAGCTTCGAGGACTACGAGACGCTCGTGACGGAGGACTCCGACGGCAACGAGGTCTACCGCGTGACCTTCGCCGTCCGCCTGCCCCGCTACAGAGCGGGGGAGGTCATCGATCCCGAGGACGGCGACGGGCCGGTGCTGGTCCGCAGCGTCCGGGGCAACCTCAAGGGGACCCGCCTCGCCACCGGCGAGGACTACGAGGCGAGCTTCGAGGACGGCGACGCGCCGGAGGCCCGCCGGCTCGGCACCCGCGAGGACGCCGCCGAGACCACGGTCGTCGCCGTCGAGGACGAGAACGCCGTGCAGGTGCTCGATCCCGAGACCTACGCGGCAGAGACCGTCCCGCGACCGGACTACTTCGACCCCGACGCCGACGAGGTCCCCGTGATCAAACACCGCGAGGGGCTGCACGTCCTCCCCGACGACGCCGTCGACGCCGTCGACGCCGGCGGGGACTGAGGCGAGCCGACGCCGACCGGACCGACGAGAACTCCCGCCGGGACTGACGGGGTTGTCGCCGGCCGGCACCGACTCCTGACCCGCGGGCGGCAACTTTTTTCGTGGTTCGGCCGGTGGGTCGACACATGTTCGAGGCCCTCCGTTCGCTCGGGACCGTGACCCGCCGGTTCGTCGCGCTCCTGCCGGTGCTGATCGCCGTCGCGACGCTGCCGGTCGCCCTGCTGGCGCTGTTCAACGCCGGCGTCGTGACCGCCCTGGAGATCGCGGTGACGGGCTGGCTGTTCGCGACGCCGGTGACCGCCATCCTCGCGTGGGTCGTCCTGGACCTGTCGCCGGTCGACCTGCCGGGGTCGCTCGGCGACCGGAGCGTCGACCTCCCCTCGATGCTCGACGGCGGAGCGTCGGACGGCGGGGAGTCGGCGGGCGACGACCCCGTCGAGACGCTCCGCGAGCGGTTCGCGAACGGCGAGATCGACCAGACCGAGTTCGAGCGCCGCCTGGACGCGCTGCTGGCGACCGAGGACGCGACCGACGGGCGGCCGAGCGACGGTCGCCCGGGCGACGACCCGTCGGGGACCGCCGGGTCCGTGTCCGCCCGCGAGCCGGCCGCCGCCGACGAGTCCCGGGCGCCGTCGAGCGACCGTTCGCGGGCGCCCGGCCGCGACCGCGAGCCCGAGTCGACCTGAGCGGCCCCCCGACCGAACCGACCCGAAACCGTTTCGGCCGTCGGTCGCCTCCCGACGGGTAGATGGACGAGCGCGACGAGCGACTGGCGGTGGTCGTCGACAAGCCCCGCGCGGAGGCGGTCATCGACGACCTGGAGCGGGCGGGCGTCTACGACGCCGACCGCTCGGTCCGCGAGTACGACGAGGGCAGCGTCTCGGTCCCGGTGACGGCGGTCCCCGACGCCGTCGACTACCGCGAGGTCGTCCGCCAGGTCGGCGAGCCGCGCCGCCGGGACCTGGCCGACTACCTCCGCGAACGCGGCTGGACGGACGAGGAGATCGACCGGGCCCCCGCCTCGTGGGCCGTGCTGGGGACGGTCGTCCTCGTCGACCCCGGGGACGCGCCCCGGCCCGAGGAGCTGGGCGAGGCGCTGCTGGATCTGCACGGCGCGGCAGACACCGTGCTGGCTCGCGGGCCGATCACGGGCGCCCACCGCGAGCCCGACGTGACGGTGCTGGCCGGCGAGGGCGACACCGAGACGGTCCACCGCGAGCACGGTACCACCTACGCGATGGACCTGGCGGAGGTGATGTTCTCGCCGGGGAACAAGGCCGAGCGGGCGCGGATGGGCGACGTAGTACAGGAGGGCGAGCGCGTCGTCGACATGTTCGCCGGCATCGGCTACTTCGCGCTCCCGATGGCCCGCGCGGGCGCGGAGGTGACCGCCGTCGAGCGCAACCCCGCGTCCTTCGAGTACCTGCTGGAGAACGTCCGCCGGAACGGCGTCGCCGACCGCGTCCAGCCCTACCGGGCGGACTGCCGGGACGTGCTGGAGCAGGTCGACGCGGCGACGGACGTGCGCGCCGACCGGGTCGTGATGGGCTACTACGAGGCCCACGAGTACCTCGACAGCGCGCTCGGGGCGCTGGAGCCCGGCGGCGTCGTCCACATGCACGAGGCGACGCCGGAGGCGCTGGTGCCCGACCGACCCGTCGAACGGCTCCGGGGCGCGGTCGACGAGCACGGGCGCTCGGTCGAGGTGCTCGAAACTCGGCGCGTCAAGGGCTACAGCGAGGGCGTGGCCCACGTCGTCGTCGACGCGCGCGTCGAGTGAGCGGCGGCCCGGTCCCGTCGGGCGCACGGATCGACACAGCGGCGGTCGCGCCCGGCGCAACGGACGCCGCGCTCGCCACGGTGGGCGCCCGTCCGGGCCCCCCACCCCGCCGGGGTGTGGCGGTCGGCGCTCGCTGGCACCACAGTAGTTTTTATCCCATGGGGAGGAAGGGTCGTACATGGCGCCGGGGCCGTACGAGCGGGTGCTGGAGACGCTGGAAGACCTAGACGCCCGTCTCGCCGGGCTCGAGGTCGGATACAATGAGACCAACGCCTCGGCGGCCCGGGAACACGTCGACCAGCTCGGGAACTTCTTCGAGAACGAGCCCGAGGACTTCCTCGCGCTCCGGGAGGCGGTCGAGCGCCTCGTCGAGACGGAGGACTCGACCCACGCCGCGACGGCCAAGGAACACGCCGACGCACTCAGGGACCGCGTCGAGGCCCAGCTCGACGAGGAGTGAGTCGGAACCGAATGACGGGACCTCGAAACCCCTCGTCCGAGAACTGACATTGTGCGGGAGTGATCGCAGGGGATAGCAGGCGACGAAAGCCCTCGACGCGCTCGCTAGCAGTCGTCTCGACCGCAACTGCAGCTGACAGCAAGCGACGAAAGCCCTCGGCGCGCTCGCTAACTGGAGTCGCTACCGCAGTCGACAGCAAGCGACGAAAGCCCTCGGCGCGCTCGCGGTCGCTGAGCGGGATACCCTCGCTTCGCTCGGGTAGTGCCCGCTCAGGCGACTAAAGTGGACGCGAGCCCGCCTCGCCCTTTCAGTCCGCCAGGAACAGCGACCGCCCCGCACCGCGACCGCAGACGGCCACGACCCTCCCCAGCCGATTCGCTCGTTCGCTCTGCTCACTCGCTCATCCACCGTCAGAGCACGCGCTGACGAGCCTTCGCTCGCAGGCTCGCGAAGACCTCGCGCGGCTCCGGTCGCGCGATGAAACGCGACAGCGCGCGCCACCGCAACCGCTCGTCTCTCACCGGTACTGATCGAAAGGGAGGGGATGCGGGAACCGTCGTCAGTACACTCGAAGACGGTGAGGACGGGGCGCCGTCTCAGAGCCAGTCGATGAACGTGCCCTCCAGCAGCGTCTCCTCCTGGTGGTCGACGTAGGTCGACTGCATCCCCCAGATGGCCTCGGCGAGGGGGGCCGACTCCTCGACGGCGGCGGCGACGTGGTCGTGTTTCCAGCGGGCGGGGGTGATCCGGCGGTCGGCCCGCTCGCGCAGCGGCCGGACGTACCGGCGGGCGGCGTCGGTCGGGAGGCCCTGCCGCTCCAGGCCCTGCCGGGCGGCCTCGAACAGCTCGCCGTAGATGTGGTCGAGGTCCGTCGTCTCCTCGCCGTCGGAGGTGATCCAGGTGAGGTCGGCCTCCAGCCCCTCGCGGCTGGCGGCGTAGAAGTTCTCGCGAGCGGTCTCCCACTCCAGCGCCCGGACGGGGTGTTCGATGCTGACGAGCGCGGTGAGCAGGCCGGCGAAGACGGCCTGGAAGCTGACGGCGTCGCGGACGGTCGGCTGGCCGGGCAGCGGGCGGAACTCGATGCGGGCGTTGGCCTGGGCCTCGGTCGCGCCGTCGAAGACCGGGCGGATCCACCGCCAGTAGCTGCCGTGTTTGTGCCGCAGGTGGGCGAAGGCGTCGTCGAAGCGCTGGCCGGCCTCGACCTCCATCGGGACGATCGTCTCGTCGGCGACGATGTCGTCGATGGCCGCCTCGACGCTGTCGAAGTCCGGCGGGAACCGCACCTTGTCGGGTGCCTCGTCGTCGGCGGGGTTGAGCACGTCCTCGAAGACGGTGATGCGGTTCTCCATCCAGGCGTCGGCGACGATCTCCTCGTCGTCGGCGTCCTCGTAGAGGTCCGGCGGGAAGAACGGGGCGTTGACGCCGAGCGCGAGCAGCGGCCCGGCCACTCGCAGCGCGTAGCGGAAGTACTCCGGCAGGTCCGGGGCGTGGGGGATCTGGTAGTGCGGTTGAATGGAGGTGATGAGGCTCTCGGGCATGACGGTGTCGGCCGACAGCGAGACGTGGGGCGCCTCGACGCGCATGCCCGTCGGGTAGTCGGTGTTGGCCATCGTGTGGTAGCGGGCGGCGTCTGACATGTTGGTCGCGATGCGGACGCCGTCCTGTTCGACCGAGTCACAGAGGTACTCCGTGGACGTCTCGCCGGTCGGCGGGACGGTCCACATCCCGTCGCTGACCAGCCGGATGTCGTCGCGGGCGGTCCGCTCCAGCGCGGGCGCGAGGTTGGCCTTGAGTTCGTGCTCCTGGGCGGCGAGGCCGTGCTCGTTGAGCGGCTGGGGACTGGTCTGCATCTCGGCGTTGTGCAGGCCGAGCTCCTTCTCGAAGCCGATGAGGTCGAGCAGCCCGCGGGGGACCCGCCGGAGCGATCCCGAGCGGGCGTCGACGGCGTACAGCTCGAGTTCGAGGCCGACGATGGCCTCCGTGTTGTCGAAGGTGCCGTCGCGCACCGCCGTCTTGAGCTGCTCGGCTTCCTCGGCGGCCCGCCGGTCGAACGCCTCGGGGTCGACATCCTTGGCCGATCGCACGCGCGCCGCGAGTTCGGAGCCGGACATACCACCCCGTTCGGCCGCCCCGGTACTTGAACGTGCGGCACTCGGGCGCAACGTGGAGCGTCGTACACCCGGGGCGACGAGCCACGAGATATTTACCGCCGACGCGCCCAGGACGTGTCGATGCCCCGACTCACCCGCCGCCGCGCCCTCCAGGCAGCGGTCGGACTGGCCGCCGGGCTGGCCGGCTGTCCCGACGGCGAGACCGACGCCGGCCGCGGCGACGCCGGTACCGCCGTCGGCTCGCCGACGCCACCCGCCGACCGCGGCGGCGACAGCGCCGACGACCTCGAATCCGTGACGCTCCGCGCCGACGAAGCCGGCTACGACGACCCGCTCGCGTGGTTCGTCCCCGAGGCCGGCGACCGGGCGACCGCCGGCGGCACGGTCGACCCGTCCGACCGGGAGTTCGAAGGACTGATCGGCGACGCCCCGACCGCCGAGACGCTCCGGGTCACCGACCGCGCGGCCGAGACGGAGTCGTCCGTCGCTCCCGAGACCGCCCGACAGTTCGTCGCCGAGACCGACTTCGACAGCGAGACGCTGCTGGTCGAGGGACGCTCGGTGGGGGAGTGCTACCGCCTGGTGCTGTGCTCCGTCTTCTGGGAGGACGGCGAGGTCGAGACCCGCTACGGCCGCTTCCTCCGGGGCGCCGAGGTGGCCTGCGAGGCCGACGCGCGCGACGCCCACGTCACCATCGCCCGGCTCCCGGTCTCGCTCGACCCGTCCGAGTTCGAGATGGGCGCGACCGGCGTCGCCAGCGGCCGGTGTTTCCGCCGGGAGGGCCCCCGACCGGTCCCCCAGCCCCGCCCGTCGACCGCGACGCAGCCGGGGACCGACGCCGGCCCCGGGACCGCCGGGAACGCCCCGACCGACACCGAGGCACCGACCGACACCGACGGGGGGTCCCGATGACGGACGACGAGTCGACGCCGGGCGGCCGAGTTACCCGCCGCGGCGCGCTCGCGCTCGGCGGCGCGACGCTGCTGGCGGGCTGTGGCGCCCTGCCCAACCCCCTGAAGCCGGACCCGGTGGAACTCGACGGGGCGGCGCTCGGCCGGGTCGCCGACCGCGGGGGACCGACGGTCGCCCACCCGCTGCCGGTCGCGGTGGCGGACGCCCACGTCGCCGACTCCCGGCAGCGCGCCCACGCGATGCTCGACGCGGCGCCGCTGCCGCTGACCGCCGACGAACTCCCCAACGGCGCGATGCGCGAGGCGATCGCCGACCACGCCGAACACGCCCGCGAGCACCTCGCCGAGGCGGTCCGCGAGACGGACACGCGCGAGCGGCTCGAACTGATCGCCCACGCCCGCGGTCCCGCCCGCGCGGTCGAGGCCGCGTGGGCCGCCGTCGAGGACGAGTTGACCGCGACGGACGTGCGCTCGGCCCGGGCGTCGGTGCGCGAGGACATCAGCGAGTTCCGCGACGGCCGGGAGTTCGTCGGCGACCCCGAGGACCCGGTCGCGGCGGCGATCGTCCACGCGCTCGTGGGGGAGTGGGTCCGCGAGGCCGAGCGCCACGCCCGGGACGGAGCGAGCGACGACCGGGCGCCCGTCACGCCGCTCGTCCTCGGCGAACGGGCGAGCGAGGTCGAACAGGCCCGAGCCGCGCTGGGAAACGCCCGCCACGTCGACAGACAGTTCGCCGCCTCGCTCGCGGAGCCGCGGTCGCTGGAGTCGACGTTCGCGGACGCCCGCGACTCGCTGGCCGAGACGATCGACTCGCGGATGGCCGACAGACCCGCCGAACACGCGGACCTCCCGGACCTCGTCGACGGCGGCGGCGACCTGGAGGGGACGGTCGCCGGCGCGGCGCTGCGGCAACTGCACGGCGAACTCCCCTACGAGGGGGAGTTCGTGCCGGAGACCGGCCTGCCCGGACGGGTCCTGTGGCAGGTCGAGACCCTCGCACAGGTCGGCGCCTTCGAGCGGCTGCGCGACCGGATCGCAGCCGACGACCACCTGACGGTCGAGAGCGTCGAGGACGTGAGTGAGCTGCGAGCGGCGGCCGCGACGGCCGTCGAGGACGCGCTGGCGGACAGCGCCGACGAGCGGCTGGCGCGGACGGAACTCGCGTCGCTCGCGGGCTGGTTCGACTACGCGGCCAACGACATCGACCGGTCGGCCGGCGACGACCCGATCGAACTCGAGTGGGTCGCCGACGAGATCGCCCTCTACCTCGAGATCGAGGTGATCGCCGGCGCCGTCCCCGCCGCCGTCGACGAGGCGCTCGCCGCGCTCGGCGTCGAATGAGCCGGCGGCCCCCGCTCGCGGCCGTCGGTGCCCGCTCCCGGGACCACGAGACATTTACCGCGGCGCGTCCCCGTTCGTGTCGATGGACGGACTGACGCGGCGACGGCTGCTGGCTGTCGGGGCGACGGCGGCGCTCGGGGGCTGTCCCGGCTTCGGCGCCAGCGGGGAGTCGGAGCCGACGCCGCTGGACGCGACGGCGATCGCGACGGCCGTCTCGGGGCCGCTCCCGGCGGTGACCGAACCGTTCCCGGTCACCGTCGCTCCGTCGCACCTCGACGACGCGCGACACCGGGTCCGGGCGACGCTCGCCGAGGTGCCCGACCCGCTCCCGACGGAGGGGACGCCCGACGAGACGACGCGTGCGCTGGTCGAGCGGGCCGTCGAGCGCGCCCGCGAGAACCTCTCGGCCGCGGACGGCGCCCAGACGACCCGGGAGCGGCTGGGCGACCTCCGCGGCGCCCGCTACTCGGCCGAGCGCGCCGCGAGCACGTGGGCGTTCGCGACCGACGAGCTGACGCGCGAGGCGGTGCGCTCACGGGCGCTGACGCTCGAACGGGAGGTCGGGGAGTTCCGCGAGAACCGGACCTGCGTCGGCGACCCCGACGACCCCGTTCGGGCGCTGCTCGTCCACGGGGTCGTCGGATCGCTGGCCGAGCGGGCGGGCGACGACGCCACGCCCGAGTGGGACGACTACGAGCGGGCGTCGTCGGACGCGCCCACGGCGGCCGACGCCGGGGCCGAGCAGTTGCCCGACGCGCGAGCCGTCGGAGAACGCGCCGGGACGATCGCCGAGGGCCGGGCGCGACTGGCCGACGCCCGTCACCTCGACGAGCGGTTCGACGACTCGCTGGCGGCGTCCCGGTCGCTGGAGGGAACCTTCGTCGACGCGCGGGCGTCGCTGACGGAGACGCTCGAATCAGGGGTCGCGGAACTCCCCGGGCCGGACGCCACGGAGACCGAACTGGTCGGGACCGACGCGGCCGGCGTCGGCCGGGCGGTCGAGTCCGCCCTTCGACAGCTCCACGCCGACGCCCACTACCTGGCCGACCGCGACGCGACGGCGGATCCGGCCTCGGACGTGCTCGCCCGCTACCACGGGCTCGCGACGGCCGACGCCTTCGAGACGCTGCGCGACCGGGTGGTCCACGGCGACGAACTCGGCGTCGACAGCGCCGCGGCCCTGCGGGGGCGCCGCGACGAGGCCGTCGACGCCGTCGAGACGGCGCTGGCCGAGAGCGAGGACCGGCGGCTGGCGCGAGACCTGCTGGCGTACCCGGTCGCGCGGATGGCCAGCACCGACGCGTCCCTGCGCGAGTGGGACCGGGCGACCCTCCAGCAGGCCGCCGTGAGCGACCGGGCCAGGTACTACGTCGAGTTCGCCGCGCTCGCACGCGCGACGCCCGAGGCCGTCGACGAGACGCTGGCCGCGCTCGACGTCTTCTGACGGGCCGAAGTTCCGCCGGCTCGGTCCCGCACCGCTCTCAGACGCGGCGCTCGACCGAATCGACCGCTTCCGCCGGTGTCTCGACGTGGTCGATGCCCTCGACGCCGTCGACGCCGTGTGTGCCGATACCGGCGACGGGCTTGCCGAGATCCAGCGCGTGACCCAGCTCCGAGAGCGTCCCCGTGCCGCCGTCGACGGCGACGACGGCGTCGCCGTTCATCACGACGAGGACGTTGCGCGCGTTGCCCATCCCGGTCGCGATCGGCGTGTCGACGTAGTCGCTGGCGTCGGCGCGGCGCTCCGTCGGGAGGATCCCGATCGTGTGGCCGCCGGCCTCGCTCGCGCCGCGACAGGCCGCCGCCATCACGCCGCCGAGGCCGCCACAGACAACCTCGTGGCCGCGATCGGCGAGTTCCCGACCGACTCGTTCGGCCGTGGCCGCCTCCTCGTCGGACACCCGTCCGCCGCCGATGACGCTGACTCGCATATTCGGACCGACCGCGCCCACCGGCTTGAGCGTGACTCTCCGGGTCGCAGCCGACCCCGGCGTCGGATTTACCAGGATCGAGCGCCCAGTTCTAGGGTGCCATGTCGACGGAGACACCGACCCACGACCGGTACGGACACGCCGTCGACGTGGTGACGGGTGCCGTGAGCGGACTGGCCGCAGGCGTGTTCGGGAGCATCGTGCTCACACTGGCCGGGTCGACGGGTGTCGTCTCGCGTGCGACGCCTGCACTGGTCGGCATCGAGCCGCCGGCGCCGGTCGCCGGCTGGCTGCTGTTCGTGCTGGTGAGCGTCGGCCTCGGCGGTGTCTACGCCGGCGTCGTCGACGCGGTCGGCGTCGACCCCGACCGGCCGAGCGGCGGTGCGCTCGCCGGCGCGGTCTACGGGCTCGCGCTGTGGCTGGTCGTCGCCATCCTCGGTATCCCGGCGGCGCTGTCGGCGGTCGGCTACGCCGGCGCGCCCCCGCTGCCGTACCTCGACCCGGTCGCGCTCGCCGGCTACGTCGGTTTCGGCGCCGTCGTCGGCTGGTTCCACGCCGCGCTCGCACCCGGCGTTCCGGCCGAACCGCCGGCCGACAGCGTGACCCCGTGAGGGTCCGCCCCGGCGACTCGCCGGGGTCGGACCGCCGTGGCGATGAGTCCATCTAGCTCGATCAGGTGCTGTTCGCCGCCAGCGGAGTGGCCGATCGATTCCGCCGGTACTTACGGCTAGTTCACGCCCCGTGAGATGTTACTCCTGTTTGCGGCGGCGCGGCTGTTGGACCTGCAGTGAGGATCCTCAGACGAGGTCGTCGATCGCGTCGAGAAACGACTGGAAATCCTTCGCGCCGGCCTGCTCCGCGATAGAGCGGAGCGTGTCGGTCGCGACTTCGTCGTGCAACGGGACCGTCACGGTTCGTTTCTCACCCGTATTCGGGTCGATATACCGGAGTTTGACGTGACTTCCGGTCTGATCGACGCGCCGGAAGTTCCACTTCCGAAGCGCGTTGATCAGTTCCCGTCCGGAATAGGGCCGTGCCACACAGGCGGCGCTTCCGGATCGAAAATAACGCTTTGGTTTGCGGGAATTTGTCGCCCAGTCGATGCTACTCGTCGGTCAGCCACGGTGCAGTGGCTTCTTCCAGTTCCGCGTCCTCGGGATCCGGTCGCTCGTGGAGTTCCAGCGCCTCGGCGAGGTTGGCGAGCGCCTCTGCCTTGGTGTCGCCCTGGCTCGCAACCCCGGAATCTTCGTCACGCGCGACGATGTATCCGTCGCTCTCGGTGAGCGTGACGGTGTCGAACTCGTCGGGCTCGCGGGACTGGACTCCCATAGCTCTCAATGATCGGGCCCCGGGCAAATCAGTTTCGGCCAGATCCGTCGTTCGCCGATGACGCGGATTTCGGGTTGCGGGTGGCGAGGTTCAGCCGGTCGCACGTGGCGATCGGTGCGAAAAACGGAACCGAGAGCGAAGAACCTACTCGACCTGCTCGAACCAGTCCTCGACGCGGGAGACGGGCGCGCCGGTGACCTCGGCGACCTCCTCGACATCGCTGGCCGCCAGGTCGGCGACGGTGGCGATGCCGGCGTCGCGCAGGCGGTCGGCGTAGGTCGGGCCGACGCCGTCGACGGTGTCCACGTCCGGACTGTCCGGTTCGTCCTCCGCGGTCGTCTCGGCGACGGCCTCCTCCTCGGCGGCCGGCCCCTCTTCTGCGGCTTCCGCTTCGGCGGCCTCCTCGGCCGCGGTCACGTCGTCGGGTTCGGCCGCGTCGGCGGCGGCGTCGACCGCTTCCTCGGCAGCCTCCGAGCGGTCGGCGTACCACTCGCAGACCTCGGGCCAGACCTCTTCGTGGGACGACGAGGACACCGAGAGGCCGATGTGGCCCGTCGAGTACTCGATGGTGGTCACGTCGTCGCTGCCGACGACCTCGTTGAACGGCTTGGAAGCGTCGGCCGGAATGAGGTGGTCGTACTCGCCCATGATCTGCAGGACGGGCATGTCGATCTCCTCGATGTCGACGTGCTCGCCGCCCAGTTCCATCTCGTTGTGGTAGAGCTTGTTCTCCTGGTAGAGGTCGGTGAGGAACTGGTCGTAGGCCTCGCCGGCCACGTCGATGCCCTCGGAGAGCCACCGCTCCATGCGGCCGAAGTTCTCGACGAAGTCCTCGTTGTCGAGGTTCTCGTAGAACCGGATGTACTTCGAGACGTAGTTGTCGACGGGGTCCATCAGCGCGAAGCCCACGTCGAGGAACTCCGCCGGGACGTTGCCGAACGTCTCCGTCACGTCCTCGGGGTCGTAGTACTCGTCGGAGCCCCACTGTTCGAGGACGCCGCCGGTCCCGTCGAAACACAGCCCCGCGGCCATCAGGCCCAGCGCGTTGACCTTCTCGGGGTGCAGCGCCGCGTACATGGCCGACATCGTGCCGCCCATGCAGTAGCCGAGGACGTTGATCTTCTCCTGCCCGGACCGTTCGCGCACCACGTCGACGCAGTTCTCGATGTAGCGGTTGACGTAGTCGTCCAGCGTGAGGTGCTGGTCCATCCGCGAGGGCTCGTTCCAGTCGATGAGGTACACGTCGTGGCCGGCTTCCAGGAGGCGCCGGACCACCGAGCGCTCCTCCTGGAGGTCGAGGATGTACGGCTTGTTGATCAGCGCGTAGACGATGAGGATCGGCACGTCGTGGGTCTCCTCGGGCTCGATGCCGGCCGCCTCGGGCTGGTAGTGCAGCAGTTCCAGCTTGTTCTCCTCGTAGACGACCTCGCTGGGGGTCCCCCCCACGTCGACGCTCTCGACGGTCGCGAGCGCCTCGGGGAGTTCGCTGTTCTGCTCGGTCGCCTGGGTCATCGTCTCTACGGCGGTGCGCTGGGCGTCCAGCGCGAGCGAGATCGGGTTGAAGGGGTCTCCGCGTTCGCTGGCCATGTTACTCCTCCAGGTGCTCGAGGATGCGGTCGAGCTTCTGTTCGACCTCGTGCTGGCGCCGCTCCAGTTCGACGAGGCGTTCGCCGACCTCGTCCATGTCGTCGCGGGTCGGGAAGCCGAGCTGGGAGATGGTCTCCTGGCTCACGTCGTCGGCCTCGCGGCGCATCTCCATCATGCGCTCGACGAGCTGGCCGTTGGCGGCGGCGAACGCGCTCGTGGACATGACCTCCTTGAACGCCTCGTTGGCCGACTGCAGCCAGATGTCGCGGAACTCCGACGGATCCACGTCCTCACCCTGGGCGGCGTCGGTGGTCCGCTCGAACATCTGCTCGGCGGCGTCCATCCACACCTCGTAGGCGCGGTTGTACCCCTGGATGCCCTCGGCCATGGCGTCCTCCTCGGGCACCGAGTCCTCGACGGCCTCGGCCCACGACTCGACGAAGGCGGCCTGGGCCTTCATGTTCTGTTCGAGGGAGTCGGCGACCGCGTCGTTCATCTCCTCGACCATCTCCGTCCACTGCTCCTGCATCTCGTTGGTGTTGCTCATGGGTATGTCTCGTGTGTACTGAAAGAAAAAACCGTGTTCCTACGCGTCGACGGCGGCGGCGGCCCGCTCCTGCACGTCGCTGACCTGGTCCTGCAGGTCCTCGACCTGGCCCTGCAGCTCCTCGAGCTGGTCGCCCCACTCCTCGGCCACGTCGACCGACTGGGCCTCCAGTTCCTCGTGGGCCTCGACCAGCATCGCGACCTGCTCGTCGACGGCCTCGACGTAGTCGGCGGTCAGCTCGTCGTAGGCGTCGGCGCCCTGCTCGTACTCGTCGGCGACGGTCTCGAAGACCTCCGCGTGGTTCTCCAGCAGGAAGTCGTACTGCTCGTCGACGGCCGCGCGGACCTCGTCGACGGTGCCGGCGGCGCCGGGCACCGAGGACTCGATCACGTCGAGGTAGCTGTGGACGAGCGTCTGGGTCAGCTCGACGCCGCGCCGTTGAGCCGACTCCTGGCTGTCGAAGCTGTCGACGACGGCCTCGTTGACCGTCTGCTGGAGCTCCAGCGTCTGCT
The DNA here is from genome assembly GCF_004698125.1 of Halosimplex halophilum. Taxonomy (NCBI): domain Archaea; kingdom Methanobacteriati; phylum Methanobacteriota; class Halobacteria; order Halobacteriales; family Haloarculaceae; genus Halosimplex; species Halosimplex halophilum. Next base: position 808,220 of record NZ_ML214298.1, on the reverse strand, counting down.
CGAAGGCCTTCTGGCTCTGCTCGATCGTCGCGCGCTGCATCTCGAACGCCGTGGTGATGGGGGTCGTGTATGCCATGTGTATCACTCTCTGTTCCGCTTGACCGGGATGACGACGGTCTGGACGATGTCGCCCTCTTCGATGTCCAGCGCCTCGCGCTCGGCGTCGGGGATAGATATCCGGCCGCCCGACTGGACGCGCGTCTTGAACGTCGCCGTCTGACTCATCGCACCGAGCTGGTTCATGTCCAGCCCGCCCGCACCGGCCTGCAGCATCTGCTCCATGAACTCCTGCTGGCTCTCGATCGCCTGCTCGCTCATCTCCTGCATCCCGCTGAACATCGGCGGCCACGTCGGCCCGTCGTTCTCCTCGGTCATCGGTCGAGTACATCTACACCCCTCAATTACATAAGGGTTGCGCTCAATACCATCTGATACCATTCGAAACCACAGAACGGATCGGCATGCTCCGATACGGTCCGGGGCGGTGTGGGATCGGCCGGGACGGTCCCGGGTAGTCGAGGCCACCCAGGACCGTCCGGAGCGGTTCGGGACCGATCTACCGGGCGTCGACGGCGGCGTTCGGACGACGGTGCGTCGGCGACGAGGAGTCGGCGCGGACGACCCGCGGTGGCGGTAACCCGGTGCTACCGTCGGGACAGGGACAGTCCGGTTCGGGGGGTCGGCGGTTTCCCTCCCCGTGAAAACTGCCGAGAGTAAGCGGCGCGTATCCCGCGTAGCGGGCCGAGAGGGCGCGTATGTGCGGGTTTCGACGTTCTCGTACCACTACGTTTTAATAGCATCAAACCTAAACGCGGGTATCGATGAGTTCCCAACCGCACCGGAACGCGCTGCTTGACACGTGGGCGGAGACCTCCTCGCACATGTTCAACAGCGTCGTTGCGGCCAATCGGGCGGCGTTCGCGGCCTTCGGCGTCACGCCGTCGGACGACGAGGAGGGCGTCGAGGCCGTCGACCGCATCGAGGCCGACGAGGACCTGCCCGAGTGGCACGTCGAGCTGACGGAACACGACCGCGGCCGGCTGGGCGTCGGCGACCGCGTCGAGTTCACCAAGACCATCTCCGACCGGGACGTGCAGTCGTTCGCCGCCGCCAGCGGCGACACCAACCCGCTGCACCTCGACGACGAGTTCGCGAGCAAGACGCGCTTCCGGGGCCGCATCGCCCACGGGACGCTCGTCGGCGGCCTCATCTCCGCCGCGCTCGCGCGCCTGCCCGGGCTCACCATCTACCTCTCCCAGGATCTCGAGTTCCACAACCCCGTCCGCCTGGGCGACCGCCTGACCGCGGTCTGCGAGATCGTCGAGGACCTCGGCGACGACCAGTACCGCCTGACCACCCGCGTCGTCGACGACGGCGAGACCATCATCGACGGCGAGGCCGTCGTCCTCGTCGATGAACTGCCCGACGACGAGTAAGCAGCCGCTTCGTCTCCGTCTCCCGCGCCGAACGCGACTCGCCGCTCACTCTCCGCCCTCGTGAGCGCCGTTCTCCTGTCGCTCGTAGACGCCCTCCCCTTCGAGTCGAGCGCGCTCCCGGACCACCGAGGGCGTCCGACAGAACCCGGGCGCGCCCGTCACCTGCGGGACGGTGCAGTTGTTGCAGCTCTCGCAGAGCGCCCGGGGGGCGGCCCCGCCGTCGCGGTCCGTCCCGCTCCTCAACAGCCGCGCTCCCAGCCGCGGCTCGGCGTAGAACGGCCGCCCCATCCCCACCAGGTCGCAGGCCGGTTCCCCGTCCGGACCGCCGCCGAGTAGCGCCTCGCAGGTCTCCCGCTCGCGGATCCCGCCCTCGCACAGCACCGGCACGTCGACCCGGCGGCGTACCCGCCGGCAGAGGTCGGCGTTCCAGCCCGGCTCCTCGGGGAACCGGCGGCTCTGTAGCCGGTTCAGCGCGGCTACGGCCTTCGCCTTCAGCGGGCTCCCGAAAGCGGCTGCGTAGCCCGACTGCAGGTCCGCGTGCTCCCACGCTCGGTCGGGATAGGCGCCCCGCACGACGCTCATGTCCCAGAACGTCGAGACCTCCACCGGGACCACGGCGTCGTACCCGATATCGACGACGCGCTCGCAGAGATCGATCGCGTCCTCGCGGGAGAGACGGCGGCGGACGAACCGCGGCGCGGCGGTCTCGGCTGGCACCTTCGTCACCAGCGGCAGGTCGCCCGCGCGCTCGCGGACGGCGTCGCGGACCGCTTCGAGGAAGCGTACGCCGCCGCTGCCCGGCGGTTCGTCCGCGCCCGTCCCGAACTCGTCATCTCGGCGGTTGTAGAACGGCGAGAGGAATTGCTGAACGATCCCCATGTTCGCCCCGGAGAGGTGGATCCCGTCGTAGCCCGCGTCGGCCGCGTAGCCCGCTGCCCGCCCGAACTGCTCGGCCAGTTCGTAGACCTCGGCGGTCGTCATAACCCGGGGCTGGAAGTCGACGAGCCCGAGCGCGTCGAGCGCGCGCAGCTGTGCGGGCGGCCGCGAGACGGCAAGCTCCTCGTGGTCGGGGTTCCGGGCGCGGTGGTCGGCGTGCCAGACGGCGAGGCTCCGCAGGCCGCCGTGGCCGAGCTGGACGAAGATGCGGCCGCCGCGGTCGTGGACGGCGTCGGTGAGTCGCGAGCAGCGCTCGACGAACGCGGGGTCGTGGAAGCGGGTCATGTTCGGCGCGGCGCAGCCGCTCTCGGCGGTGACGATACTGGCCCCCTGGAAGATCAGCCCCACGCCCGACGCGGCCGTGGGTTCGAGTTCGTCGAGGAGGGTGTCGACGGCGTCGGGGCCGTTGCCGGCGCACTCCAGCAGCGGCGCGCGGTAGAGCCGGTTCGGAACCGAGACCCCGCCGACCGTGACGGGGTCGTCGAGCGTCGGCATACCGCGGCTAGCCGAGCGGACAAGTAAAGCCTACCCCCGGCGTGTGGCAGTGGCTACCGTTCGCCCGGCCGCGCGAACCGTCTCGCACCTATTTGTCGCCCGTCCGACTCCCTCCGGACGATGACCGAGCGCATCCTGCTCTCGCTTGACGGGAGCGCGACCGCGGACGGGAGGGGCGGAGAGACCGAGGGGGACCGAACGGGGAAAGTCGACCGGGCGATAGACCACGCGCTCGACCTGGCGGCCCGGACCGGCGGGACGGTCCACGCGCTGTACGTCGTCGACACGGGCCGCTACGGCGAGCCGGCGCTGTCGAGCGCGGAGCTGGTCGTCGACGGCGTTGAGGACGCGGGCCACGACCTGCTGGCGGTCGTCGACCGCCGCGGCCGCGAGCGCGGCGTCGCGGTCCGCACGCGGCGCTGTCACGGGCGACCCAGCGAGGAACTGCCCGCCTACGCGGCCGAGATCGACGCCGACGCGGTGGTCATCGCCGGCCGGCGCCCCCCGGGCCGCGTCCGGCGTGAACTCGAACGGGTCGCCGACACCGTGGTCGCGCCCGGTGCCGTCGTCGGGCGATAGTCGCGGCTCCCCGTTCGTCCCGCGCGCGAACCGCGTTGCGTATCCACCCGTGAGACACTTCTCGCCCGCGCCCGAGAGACGGGTATGCGCGTCGCAGTCGCCGGCACGTTCGGACCGATCCACGACGGACACCGCGCGCTGTTCCGCACGGCGCTCGAACGCGGCGACGAGGGCGTCCTCGTCGCACTGACGAGCGACGCGTTCGCCCGCGGCAAGCGCGAGCGACCGGTGCCCGACTTCGCGGAGCGCCGCGAGCGGGTCCGGCAGGAGCTCGAAGCGCTCGACGAGTGGGGCCGGGACGTGGAGATCCGGGAGTTACACGACGAGCACGGCATCGCGTCGACGGACTCGACGCTCGACGCGCTGGTCGTCTCGCCCGAGACCGCCCACGAGATCGCCGACATCAACGCCGAGCGCGCTCGTCGGGACCTCGACCCGATCGAGGGGTTCGTCGTCCCGTTCGTCCGCGCGGCCGACGGCGAACGTATCTCCTCGACCCGCCTCGTCGCCGGCGAGATCGACGAGCACGGGGACCTCCCCGGCTCCGAGGGTTCGGCTTCCGAGGGGTCGGACGGGACGGCGTCGGGGTCGAGCGACGACGCCGCGTCCGAACGGTCGGCGACCGAGTGAGTCAGCGGACGACGGTCACCGGCAGCGACGACCGCTCGACGATCCCCTTCGCGACGCTGCCGAGGACGCGCTCCTGGGCCTCCGAGAGGCCGCGGTGGCCGACGAAGACGCCGTCGTAGCCCTCGGCGGTCGCGAAGTCCGGGATCGTCCGCACCGGGTCGCCGTACAGCAACTCGGCGTCGACGTCGAGTCCCGAATCGGCCGCGCGCTCGACCGCGTCGTCCAGCAGGCGCTCGCCGCGCCGCTCGGCGTCGTCGACGCTCTCGACGATCAGCCGGTCGTCGTACTCGCTGGCCGAGGCCGGCGGCTCGGCCCCGCCGGTGTCGTACACGTCGGGGTCGACCGAGTGGACGGCCGTCAGCTCGGCCCCGGCGGCGGTCGCCATCTCGACGGCGTGGTCGAGCGCCCGGTCACTCTCCGCTGAGCCGTCTATCGCGACTGCGAAGCGCATACCCGGACCTACGCTGCCGACGGCCCTGAGCCTTTCTCCGGCAGGTCGTCTGGGACCGGGGTCGCTACTCGTCGTCTTCCGGCTCGTCCTCATCCGCCCGGACGGTCAGCACCGGCACCTCGGCGGTGCGGACGACCTTCTCGGTGACGCTACCGAGGAGGTACCGTTCGAGGCCGGTACGCCCGTGGGTGCCCATGACGACCAGGTCGATCCCGTTGTCGTCGACGTAGTCGAGGATCGCCCGGTGAGGGGTGCCGGTCGCGACCGAGCCCGTCGCCTCGACGCCGGCGTCGCGCGCCCGCGTCGCCGCGGCCTCCGTCGCGTTCTCGCCCATCTGCTCGAACGACTCGACCACGTCGACGGCGCCGGCTTCGGTGCCCAGCGACGCCACGTCGACGACGTACAGCGAGTGGACCGTCGCGCCGAACTGCCCGGCCAGGTCGATCGCCTCGTCGAGCGCCGCGCTGGCGCCCGCGCTCCCGTCCGTCGGAACGAGGATGTCCTCGTACATACACGGGGGTTCGCCGCCCGGATATAAACGGGTGGCGGCCGTTCCCGCTCCCCGGTACTCACTTCTCCACGTCCAGCAGCGCGACCCGCTCGCGGACGACGTCGGCCAGCGTCCCCTCGACCGCGTCGAGTTCCGCGTCGCTCACCTCGAAGTACTCGCGGACCCGCGCGGCGTCGTACGCGCCGAGCGTCTCCGCCGGCTCGATCCGACCCGGGCCGTCGAGGTCTCGGACGGCCGCGGCCGCCCGTCGTTCGTCCTCCGGGGTGGCTTCGGACCCCTCGCGGGCGTCGACGAGGACGACCGCCGGGCACTCGCCCTCGCCCACGCCGAGTTCGAGCGCGCGGTCGATCTGGCGGGTGCCGGCGGCGTACAGCAGGATCTCCATCCCGCGGTCGCGGGCGACGTTCTCGCCGCGGGCCAGCGCCCGGTCGGCGAGTTCGACCGCCCGTTCGAGGTGCGCGCGGTCGACGACGGAGCGCGCGTCGAACGCCTGGACCGTCGCGCCGTGCTCGTCACCGACCTCGCCCAGGCGCGCGACGAACGCGTCGAGGTCGTCGACGATCGCGACCCCCTCGATCAGTTCCACCGAGTCTCACCCCGCAGGGAAGCGCCCGCGGCACGCTCTCCGCCCATCAGAAGTCACCCAGGCTCGACTGGTCCTCCTCGTCGCCCGGTTCGCCGCCCGCGTCGACCGCCCCGCTATCGCCGCCCGCGCCGTCGCCGTCCGGGCGGGCGCTCGCGTCGGGCTCGACGCCGTCCATCGAGGGGTCGCAGTGGCCGGCGTTCTCCAGGACCGTCTCGGCCGTCCGCTCGCGGCCGCGCAGGGCGCCCAGCACGACCGACTTGTCGGCCTCCCGGAGGGCGGCGCGGTCCTCGATGCCCGCGTCGTAGAGCCGGCGGGCGCGCTTGCGGCCGACGCCGCGGACGCCGGCGAGGTCGGTCAGCTCCTCGCGGACGCCGTGTTCGGCCCGGACGCGCGCCTCGCGGATCGCCGGCGCGAGCCCGAGGCCGAGTTCCCCCGCGAGCGACTCCGCGGCGCCGAGCAGCCACTGGGCGGTCTCGACCTTGCCGCGCACGTCGCCGGGACCGACGTCGTAGCGGTCGGTGATCGCCTCCTCGTCGACCTCGCTGGCCCAGTCTTCGAGCATCCGCGCGGTCTTCAGCGCCGACAGCCAGTCCTCGAAGGCCGGGTCGAACTCGCTGGGCATCGACCCCAGGAACTCCTCCTCGCGCTCGAAGGCCAGCATCTGGTACTCCTCCTCGTCCCCCGAGCGCAGGTACAGCTCGTACATGTCCGGCGTGCGCGCCACGAGGTGGTACAGCCCCATCGCGGTCGGGTCCGGCCGCTCGGTCTCCCCCTCGTCGCTGTCCTCCTCGGCGAGGTCGCTCGCGGTCGTAAAGCCCGGCGGCTCCTCGCCGTCGGCGGGCGCGTCGGCCTCGCCCTCGGCGTCGTCGCCGACCGGGCGCTCGGCCGCGTTCGGTCCGTCGTCCGACCGCGCCCGTCCGTCGCCGCGCTTCCAGGCGCGCAGGCCGTCGATGATCTCCGCGGCGCTCATCGGGTCGAGGTAGAGCCGCGAGACGGTGTGGCCCAGCGATGTCGCGGTCAGGTCGTCGCCGTCGCGCTCCATGAACTCGTTCCGTTCGAGGTACTCGATCATGTCGTCCATCACGCGCTCGAGCCGGCCGCGCTCGGTCGTCTGGGAGGCGTACAGCGTCCCCTCGAGGAACTCCAGCAGCCCCTCGCGGGAGTTGGCGAACCCGGAGGCGACGGTGGCGAGGATGTGGGTCCGCAGCGCGGGCTCGGCGGCGAGTTTCGACTCGACGGGCTCGGGGTCGGCCCAGACGTAGCGCTCGAACAGCTCGTCGAGCTCGTCGTGGCTGTTGGCGATCAGCAGCGCCTCGCCGTAGGGGTCCAGCCCGGGACGGCCCGCCCGCCCCATCATCTGGTGGACCTCCAGCACCGACAGCGGCTGCATCCCGCCGGCGGTGCCGTCGTAGCGGCGCCAGTCGCGGACCACGACGCGCCGCGAGGGGGTGTTGACACCCGCCGCGAGCGTCGGCGTCGCCGAGACGACCTTGACGAGCCGGTCGCGGAAGGCGTCCTCGACGAGCGAGCGGTGGCCGCTGGCGAGGCCGGCGTGGTGGAACGCCGCGCCCTGCTCGACGGCATCGGCGAGGTCGTCGCTCGTCTCCGTGTCGCTCACCTCCCGGATCTCCGCCGCGATGTCGGCGAGCCGGTCGCGCTCGTCGGCCGTGAGGTGCGGTTCGACCGTCGAGGCGAGCCGCCCGGCCGCGGCCTCGGCGTTGCGCCGGGAGTTGACGAACACCAGCGTCGACCCCTCGTCCTCCAGCGTGTCGCGGACGATCGCCGCGGTCGGTTTCTCGGAGTTGCGGACCGGGAGTTCGCTCTGGCTCCCGTCCTCCAGGTGCAGCGCCTGGCCGTAGTGGACCCCCTTCTTCAGCTCGATGGGGCGCCACTCCGAGTCCACGAGCGCGGCGTCGAGCCACTCGGCGAGCGCCTCGGCGTTGCCGATCGTCGCCGACAGCGCCACCGTCTGCAGGTCGGGATTGAGCTGGCGCAGCTTCGCCAGCGTCACCTCCAGCGTGGGGCCGCGCTCGCCGTCGTCGACGAGGTGGACCTCGTCGGAGACCACGCAGGTCAACTCGTCGAGCCACGGCGCGTCGTTCCTGACGAGGGAGTCGACCTTCTCGCTGGTGGCGACCACGATGTCCTTCGTCGCGAGCCAGCCGCCCTCGGACTCGTAGTTGCCGGTCGAGACGCCCACGTCGAGGCCGTACTGCTCGAACTGTTCGAACTCCTCGCGCTTCTCGCTCGCCAGCGCGCGCAGGGGGACGATGTACAGCGCCTTCCCCCCGCGCTCGACGGAGGCGAGCATGGCGAGCGTGGCGACGAGCGTCTTCCCGCTGGCCGTCGGGACGCTGGCGACGAGGTTCTCGCCCTCGGTGACGCCGGCGTCGACGGCCTCGGCCTGCGGGGGGTACAGCGACTCGATGCCGTCCCCGCGCAGGTGCTCGGGCAACCACTCGGGCACGCCCGGGATGTCCGCGACGTCCATTGTGTCCGGTGTAGCGCGCTCCGTGATTTAAACTGTCGGGACCGTCTTTTCCGACCGGGGATCTCCTCGCGCACCGAGGGCGCGGATGGGGTGAGAACCGTTGCGGTGCAGTCGGCGCGCGCTGTCGTCTCGGAATCGCTTGCGATTCAGATGGGCCGTCAGCGCTTGCTCTGCCGTTGGCGCGCTCTCGTGCGCGCGACCGTAGCCGCGCGAGGGATGAGCCATCGCAGGCCGCAGGCCGAGAAGCGCAATCGGCTGGGAAGGCTCGTGGCCCGTTGTGGTGCTGTGCGGGGCGGTGCGGTCGCTGTGCGGTTGCGGTCCCTGGCGGACTGAACGGGCGAGGCGGGCTCGCGCCGATAGTCGCCTGAGTGACCCCTACCCGAAGCGGCCTCCGGCCGCGAGGGTATGTCGCTCAGCGACCGCGAGCGCGGCGAGGCTTTCATCGTCTGCTGTCTGCGGTGACTCTGACTCAGAGCGAGCGTGCCGAGGGCTTTCAGCGCCTGCTGTCCCCTGCGGTCACCAATACTGCTAGCGAGCGCGCCGAAGGCATTCACCGCTCGCTATCTCGCGCGGTCGCGATCATTCGATTTCCGGCCACACCAACCCGACCGGAAGCAACCGAGACACCCACAACACGATCGGACACCGCGTCGGAGGGGACGCCAACCGTTTAGTCCGCGCCGCCCGGGGATCGGGTATGGCCATCGGCGACGTATCGGCGGTGACGGTCGGCGACTGTACGGATCTCTCCTACGTCGACACGGGGATGTACGACACCGAGGCGTACGGCGCGGTCTACCTGATCGACGACGACCGGCCCGCCCTGGTCGACAGCGGCATCGGGACCAACTACGAGCGCGTCCTCGACGCGGTCCGCGAGGTCGGCCTCGAACCCGGAGACATCGAGGTGATCGCGCTGACACACGTCCACCTCGACCACGCCGGCGGGGCGGGCTTTCTCGTCGAGGAGTGCCCGAACGCCGAGGTGTACGTCCACCCGGTCGGCGCGCCCCACGTGGTCGACCCCGAGCGGCTCTGGGCGGGCACGAAGTCGGCGGTCGGCGACCAGATCGAGTTCTACACCGAACCCGAGCCCGTCCCCGAGGAGCGAGTCACCGAGATCGAGGACGGGGACGCGATCGACCTGGGCGACCACGCGCTGGACGTGTACCACGCGCCGGGCCACGCCCCCCACCAGGTCGTCTTCCACGACCCCGCGAACGACGCCGTCTTCACCGCCGACGCGGCGGGCATCTACGCGCCCGGGCCCGGCGAGATCTTCCCGACGAGCCCGCCGCCGAACTTCGACCCCGAGGGCTGTCAGGCCGACGTCGACGCGCTCCGCGCGATCGACCCCGAGGTCCTCTGCTACGCCCACTTCGGTCCGGCCGAAACTGGCGACAAGCTCGACCGCTACGCCGACGTGCTGGACTCGTGGGTCGAGGCGGTCGCGGCGAAACGGGCCGAACTGGGCGACGACGCGGCGGTGGTCGACCACTTCGTCGCGGAGGCCGACGCCGAGCGGGCGGTGTGGGGCCGCGAGAAGGCCGACGCCGAGGTGGCGATGAACGTCCGGGGCGTGCTGGGGGCGCTCGACCGGGACGAGGAGTGACCCCGCCGCGGTCCGGCGGATTCAGTCCGCGTCTCCCTCGAAGAGGCCGCCGAACACCTTGCCCTCGGCCTTGCGGAGGTGCTGGTGGAAGGTGGGCGGGGAGACCTGCAGCGACTCGGCCACGTCCTCGCCGGAGGCGTCGCGGGGCCACTCGAAGAAGCCGGCGTGGTAGGCGGCCTCCAGCGTGGTGCGCTGGCGGTCGGTCAGCCCCTCTAACAGCGACCGCGTCGGGCGGGCCTGGGCGTCCTCCGTGGCCACCTGCTGGCGGCGCAGCATCGTCGCCTGGGGGTAGGCCTCGGTCACGGCCTCGATGACCTGTCGCACGTCCGTACTCGGCGAGACGTGCAGCGTCATCCGGTAGTCGCCGTCCTCGAAGACGGCCTCCTCGACCGACCCGCCGAGCGACGCGAGCGTCGACAGCACGGGCGGCTCGACCACCCGGAGTTCGAACCCGCGGTCGCGCGCGTCCTCGCCGTCGGTCTCCGCCTCGTCGAAGGACACGTCGGCCCAGTGGGGGAGCTGCTCGACCAGTTCCTCGATGGTGTCGACCGCCTCGGGCGAGACCGTCCCGTAGACGAGGAACTCGTCGTCGCCGACGGAGACGACGTGGTCGAACGAGAACCGCCCCCCGGGTTGCTCGTCGAGGTCCAGCGCCTCGAAGAGGTCGGTGATCTGGAAGTCCAGCTCGACCACCTCGTCGGACAGCAGCGCCTGCTTGCGCTCGGCGGCGGCGATGGCGTGGCCGACGACCTCGCCGAGCTGGGCGAGGACCGTCCGCTCCTGGCCCTCGAAGGCGTCGGGACGGCCGGCGTAGACGTTCAGGACGCCGTAGGTCGTCCCCTCGTGGACGATCGGGATCGCCGCCGACGACCGGACGCCGTAGCTGTCGACGCGCTCGCGCCAGGGGTCGTGGGCGTCGCTGGCCTGGATGTCCCGGGTGACCTGCATCTCCCCGGTCCGGAACGCCCGCCCGGTCGGACCGCCGCTGCGCTCGTCGTCCGGGTCGACGGTGATCGTCATCCCCTCCAGGTACCCGTCCGTGCCGGCCTTCGCCCGCGGATCGACGGTCTGGCTGGCGGTGTCGACCTCGCCGATCCAGGCGAAGCGGTAGGAGTCGGCCGCGGCGAGATGTTCGCAGACCGTCCGCTCGATCTCCTCGCGGGTCGACTGGTCGACGACGGCGTCGGTGATCCCGTTGACGACCTCGTTGAGGCTGTTGAGCGCCGCCAGCTGCTCGCGCTGGCTGACCAGCCGCTCCTCGTAGCGGCGGCGGTTGATCGCCGTCGCCAGCACCGTCGCCACCGACTGGACGAAGTTCACGTCCTGCCGTGAGACGCTCGCCGGCTCGGTGTCGTGGGTGCCGAGGATCCCCCACGGCTCCTCCGGCGACCCGATGACCACGCTGATCCCCGAGCGCACGCCGTGGTCGCGCAGCAGGTCCGGACCGCCGAACCGGTTCTCGGACCGCAGGTCCTCGACGACGACCGGGTCGCCCGACTGGAGGGTGTAGGACGCCTGGGAGTCGTCCTCGACGGCCGAGACGGTCGCCTCGCCGACGAGCCCCTCGTCCCACCCGACCCCCTGTCGGAGCAGCAGCTCCGCGCCGTCGTCGTCCAGTTCGAGTACCTTGCAGTAGTCGTTGCCGAGCGTCGTCGCCACCTCCTCGGCCGCCTCGGCCATCAGGGCGTCGAGGTCCCGTTCCTCGAGGGCGCGCCGGCCGAGTTCGGTGACGACCGCCTGCTGGCGGACCCGCCGCTGGAGCTCCCGCTGGCGGTCGAGCCGTTCGGAGATGTCCCGGACGACGCCGCAGCGCCCGAGGCCGTCGCCGTAGGGGAACGGCTCGTAGCGCGTCTCGACCGGGACGGCGGTGCCGTCCTTCCGGTGGAGTTCGAACTCGATGGTCGCCGCCTCGCGCTCGCCGGCCGCGACCGCCTCGGCCCGCTCCTCGACGACCGGCGCGTACTCCTCGTCGTAGATGGCGGTGGGTTCCATCCCCAGTAACTCGTCGCGCTCGTAGCCGAGCATCTCGCAGAACGCGTCGTTGACGAGGACGAACCGGCCGTCGTCGTCCAGCGCGTAGATGCCGTCGTCGACCGTCTCGACGATCCGCTCGTACTGTTCGAGCTCGCGCTCGCGTTCCTTGCGCTCGGTGATGTCGCGGACGACGGCGATGCGCTCGTGGCCGCCGTCCTCGGCGTCCGCCGGGGCGTCGGCGTCCATCAGCGAGAAGGTCGCCTCGCCGACCCACTCCTCGCCGTCCGGGCCCGAGAGCGTCGCCTCCAGCGTCGCCGTCGCCCGGTCGTCGACCGCGAGGGCGTCTTCGAGCCGCCGGGCCGCCGCGGCGACCTCCCCGTCGACGACCGTCGAGACGTGGCTCCCCACGAGCTCCTCGGGGTCGCGGCCGACCATCGCCGCGTAGGTCTCGTTGACCTGCGTGAAGTAGCCGTCCTCGTCGACGACGTAGATGCCGTCCTCGACGGTCTCGACGATCCGCTCGTAGCGCTCCAGCTCCCGCTCGCGGGCCTTGCGCTCGCTCACGTCCCGGAAGTACACCGAGAGGCCGCTCTCGGAGGGGTGGGCCGACACCTCGAACCAGGTCGCGAGCGGCGGGAAATAGGCCTCGAAGGAGACCGACTCGCCGGTCTCGCGGGCGCGCTCGTAGTGCTCCTGGAACGTCGTGCCCACGGCCTCGGGGAACGCGTCCCAGACGTTCCGGCCGACGAGCTCGTGGCGGTCGCGGTCGAGCAGGGCCGCCGCCCGGTCGTTGACGTAGCTGAACCGCCAGTCCTCGTCGAGCGCGAAGAAGCCGTCGTCGATCCGTTCGAGCACCTCGTCGAGCTCGTGTTCCAGGTCCGCCCGGCGGCGTTCGAGCCGCTCGGCCTGCTCTTTGAGCTGGGTCACGTCCTCGGCGGAGACGACGACGCGCTCGACGGCGCCGTCGTCGGTCAGCGGCACGGCGTCGATCGAGAGCCACCGTTCGCCGAGGTCGGGGAGGTCGAACCGACCGACCCAGTCCCTCACCGGCTCGCCCGTCCGGAGCGGCCGCTCGTAGGGGCGTTCGCCCGGCGGGACCGGCTCGCCGTCCGCATCGTGGACGGTTCCGGGAGGGAGCTTCGTCGACTCCTCGCCACCGGCCGACTCAGCGTCGGCCGACCCGCCGATCCCGAGGTACCGCCTGGTGCGGTCGTTCATCCTGACGGGTTCGCCCGCCTCGTCGAGGACCGCCACCCCGACCGGGATGGCGTCGAAGACGCGTTCGAGCAGGTCCCGCTCGCGCCGGAGCTCCCGCTCGAACTCGCGGCGCTCGGTCATGTCGCGGGTGATCTTCGCGAACCCGTCGAGGTCGCCGTCGTCGTAGATCGCCGTGATCGTCACGTTCGCCCAGAAGCGCGTCCCGTCGGCCCGGACGCGCCAGCCCTCGTCCTCGATCCAGCCCCGCTCGGCCGCCGTCGCGAGGTTCCGCTCGGGGACGCCCGCCTCCCGGTCGGCCTCCGTGTAGAACGTCGAGAGGTGCTCGCCGACGATCTCCTCGGCCTCGTACCCCTTCAGGCGCTCGACGCCGGGGTTCCACGTCTCGACGTGACCGTCGGTGTCGAGCCGGAAGATCGCGTACTCCTCGACGGCGTCGACGAGCGACTCGAACTGGTCGCGCTGGTCGCGAAGCGACAGCTCGGCGCGCTTGCGCTCGGTCACGTCCACGTACAGCTCCACCCGGCCGCCCGCGTAGGCGCCCGACTCGATCGGCTGACTCCGGTGTTCGAGCCACCGCTCCTCGCGGCCGTCCCCGGCCGTGACGCGACACTCGAAGCGCTGCTCGCCGACCCCCTCGTCGTAGGTCGCGCGGACCCGGTCGGCGAACGCCGCCGAGTCCGCGACCGCCGGCGCGATCCGTTCGTCGAGGAGGGCGCCCTTGTCCCGGCCCAGCAGGTCCGCGCGGTCGACGCCGAAGTAGCGTTCGACCGCGTCGTTGACCCACCGCACCTCGTAGTCGGCGTCGAGGACGAACACGCCCACGTCGACCGTCCCCAGCACGTCCGCGACGAGCGACTCCGCCGCCGCCGGCCAGTCCGGGTCCGCCGTGTCGGCGCCGTCCGGCCCCCCCCTGCCGGCGCCGTCCGGGTCCGGGTCCGCGGGACGCCACCACACGCGGGCGCTCGCCCCCACCTTCTTCGTCCGGAGGTAGCCGCGCTCAACCAGCCGGTCCAGCCGGTCGTACGTGCTCCGGCGGCCGAGGCCGAGGCTGTCGGCCACCTCGCTGGTCGTCCGCGGCTCCCCGCCCCCGTCGAACGCCGCGAGCGTCTCCCGCAGGCCCTCTGTCAGCCCGTGCGATTCCATCACCCCTACCCAGGGTCGTTTCCCACTACAACCTTCCGCCGGCGGAGTCAGTATTCGATCCCGACCGATCAGTATCCGGTGACCAACGCGTCACCGAACGATCCCAACCGGTCGCAGATCGTCCTCGTCGACTCACAGTTTCGTCGCGGCGGAGGACCTAATCACTTCTAGCGATCCCTTACCCCGGCAGGGGTAATCGGTAGAAGTACGTCCGACGGATCCAACCAATGTCTCAGACAACATCGCACGACGACGGCCGGACCGTCATCGACCTCAGCGCGGACGAGCGCTACGACCTCCTGGCCGCCGAGCGGCGGCGGACGGTGCTCGCCGTTCTCACCGAACGGGGCGCGCCAATCGCGCTCGACGACCTCGCGGCGGCGGTGGCGGCACGCGAAGGCGGGGACCCGCACGCGGCGACCGACCGGTTCGCGGTCTCGCTGCACCACGTCCACCTGCCGCGGATGGACGACCTCGACGTGGTCGACTACAACCCGGCGACTAACCGCGTCGAGGCCGTCCGGGCCGTGTCCGAGTGACGGTCGAACCCGCGGTTCGGACGCGCCGCGACGCGGCTGCGAACGGTGGCCGCGACCGGTCCCCCGGCGACCGACCCGACCGCGCGCCGTCCGCGCCCGCGCGGAGCGGACGGGACGAGCCCCCCGCGAACGCCCCGAACTGATGAACGCGCTCTGTCCGAACTGCGGGGAGAGCGAGGGCGAGCGCACCGGCAGGAGCCACGACCGCGGCTCGGGGATCGAGGTCTCGTTCACTTGCCCCGAGTGCGACCACGACTGGTCGGTCGGGCTGTAGGACCGCGACCGGTCGGTCGAGCTACAGGACCGCGACCGGTCGGCCGGGCGCAGGACGAGCGAGAAAAGTCGCGCTGGCGTCGATCCGTACGTTTATCGTGATAGGCCCGCTGCGGCTAGCCGAGAACACAGTGACCGTCGTCACCAGTCACGACTCAGGCGCGTTCGGCCACCGGTGTCGGCGCCCCGCGTTCGGATCCGGCGGACCGCTCGGTCCGTCGGTCGCGGGCGAACTGCGACGAGGGGTTTCCTCGGGCGGGATCTCGGCCAGATGAAGTCGCTGGAACGGGACCTGGGCCTCCCGACGGTCCTCGCGATCAGCATCGGCGCGATGATCGGAAGCGGCATCTTCATCCTCCCGGCGCTGGCGCTGGAGACCGCGGGACCGTCGGTCGTGCTGGCGTACCTGCTGGCGGGCGTGCTCGTGTTGCCGGCCGCCCTCTCGAAGTCGGAGATGGCGACCGCCATGCCCGAGGCCGGCGGCACGTACATCTACATCGAGCGCGGGATGGGGCCGCTGCTCGGGACGGTCGCCGGCGTCGGGACGTGGTTCTCCCTGGCGTTCAAGGGCGGGCTGGCGCTGGTCGGCGGCGTCCCCTACCTGCTGATCGCCTTCGACCTGCCGGTCAAGCCGGTCGCGCTGGCGCTCGCGGCCGTGCTCATCCTCGTCAACCTCCTCGGGGCGAAACAGACCGGCCGCCTGCAGGTGGTCATCGTCGTCGCCATGCTCGCGGCGCTGTCGTGGTTCGTCGTCGGGAGCGCCGCCAGCGTCCAGCAGACGAACTTCGAGCCGTTCTTCACGGGCGGGGCGGGCGGGCTGCTGGCCGCGACCGGGCTCGTGTTCGTCTCCTACGCCGGCGTGACGAAGGTCGCCAGCATCGCCGAGGAGGTCGAGGACCCCGACCGGAACATCCCGCTGGGGATCCTGGGGTCGCTCGGGTTCACGACGCTGCTGTACGTGCTGATCGTCGCGATCATGGTCGGCGTGACCGACGCCGGCGTCGTCGCCGACTCGGCGGTCCCCGTCGCCGACGCCGCCCGGGCGACCGTCGGGACGCTCGGCGTCGGCGCGGTCGTCCTCGCGGCCGTCCTCGCCCTGGTCTCGACGGCCAACGCCGGCATCCTCTCGTCGTCGCGGTACCCCTTCGCGATGGCTCGCGACGGGCTCGTCCCCGAGTCGCTGGCCGCCGTCAGCGAGCGCTTCGGGACCCCGGCGACCTCGATCACGCTGACCGGCGGGGTCCTGCTCGCGCTCATCGCCTTCGTCCCGATCCGCGAGATCGCCAAGCTCGCCAGCGCCTTCCAGATCCTCGTGTTCATCCTGATCAACCTCACTATCGTCGCCTTCCGGAAGGGCGAGATGGAGTACGACCCCAGCTTCGAGTCGCCGCTGTACCCCTGGACGCAGGCGTTCGGCGTCCTCGGCGGGGTCGTCCTCATCACGCAGATGGGCGGGACGGCGATCCTGGGGGCGGTCGTCATCACGGTGGGCAGCGTCGCGTGGTACGTCGCCTACGCCCGCCCGCGCATCCAGCGCGAGGGCGCGGCGACGGACGTGGTCCGGCGCCGGGTCGGCGAGGACCTCCTCGCCGAGACCGAGGACGCCATCACCGGCGAGACCTACGAGGTGCTGGTCGCGCTCACCAGCGAGGTGAGCCGCGAGCGCGAGGCGGCGCTGCTGCGGATGGCCGCCGACATCGTCCGGCCCCACGACGGCCGGGTGGTCGTCGTCTGGTTCGAGGAGGTGCCCGACCAGGCGCCCCTGGAGACCGCCGTCGAGACCCAGTCGCCCGCGGAGGTCCGCTTCGAGGACCGGACCGACGACCTCGCGGTCGACCTCGACGTCGACGTCGACGTGGGCGAGATCGTCAGCCACGACACCAAACACGCGATCGTCAACTTCGCCGAGCACCGCCGGGTCGACATGATCCTCGCCGAGCACGAGCGCCTGCGGCTCCGCTCGCGGCTCGTCGGCGACCCCATCGACTGGGTGGTCCGCCACGCCCCGACCGACGTGTTGCTCGTCGACAACAGGGGCTACGACCGCCCCCGGACCGTCGAGCTCGCGAGCGACGGCGGCCCGTTCAACCCCGACCAGGTCGCCGTCACGGAGGCCATCGCCAGCCAGAACGGCAGCGAGGTCCTGCTCCGGGACGCGGGGGCCGGCGACGGGCCGGACCAGCGCGAGCGGACGCTCGGGGAGTTCCGGGACCGCTTCGCCGACCTGCTGTCGGTCCCCGTCAGCTGGTCGCCCGCCGAGGGGGCGGCCGACGGGTCGTCGGCGCCCGATCTGCGGATCCGGCGGGGCGCCGACCACCGGCTCCGGGGCGCGCTGTTCGACCGCGAGTCGAGCCGGCCGCCGACCTGCACGGAGATAACGGTGTACCCCCACGAGTCGTCACAGCCCGGCCTCGTCCGCCGGTTGCTCGAACGCGTCATCTTCTGACGGGGCGGCGGCGCCCCGTCCCCGGCCGTCGCGTTACCTGTCCGAGCCCGCGCCGCTCTGCTCCCGTCGCCCGCTCCCGAACAGCCGCTCGACCAGCGGCCGGTCGGTCGGTCGCTCGGCGAACAGCACCGAGGCGTCGACGTCGTTGACCACGTCGAGGTGCAGCGAGTCGGTGACCAGCCGCGAGATCATCCCCCGCTCGGTCGCGCCGAGCAGTACCAGCGTGTGGTCGGCCGCCGCCGACTCGATGGCCGCTTCCACGTCGCCGGAGTCGTCGACGATCGTGGCCGCCCCGCCCAGGTCGTGCGCCTCGCCCCACTCGTCGAGGAACCGCTGGCCCGCCTCGCGCCGGTCGGGGCCGTCGACGACGTGCAGCAGCGACACCTCGGCGCCGGCGGTCGTCTGGAGCGCGCGCGCCACCTCGGCGCTGAGGTCGGAGTCCGGGCCGCCCGCCGTGGGCAGCAGGACCCGCGAACAGTCGAGCCCGCGGTCCTTGACGACGAGAAAGTCGCAGGGCAGACGGTTGGTCAGCTCGTCCAGCGGCCGCTCGGCGCGGGCGGCGTTCCAGAGCCGGCCCTGCCCCCAGCCCAGCAGCGCCAGGTCCGGGCGGGTGCGCCGCGCCCGGTCGAACACCTCCTCGAACGAGCGCGAGGAGACGATGGTCGAGGTCTCGACGGTCACGTCCTCGCGGCCGACCTGCTGTTCGAGGTCGGCCATGAGCCGCTCGGACTCGCTGGTGATCCGGGCCCGGTCGCCGTCGTCGAGCGGGCGGTTCGACGGCGCCTGGACGATGTGGAGGGCGTGGACGGTCCCCTTCTCGCGCGTGCTGGCCAGCGCGCAGGCGAACTCGACCAGCGGCGCCTCCGTCCGCGGGTTCGCGATCGGAACCAGGATCCGGTAGGAGTCGGGGTCGCGGACGAACTCCTCCAGGGTGTCGACCAGCGGGACGTACGACCGCCCGGCGAGGTTGCCCAGCAGCATCTCCCGCAGCGAGAGCCGGCGGACGTTCTCGAACTGCTCGATCTCCAGGCGGCGCTCGCTGGTCTGGTAGTAGTTGACGACCGTCACGAGCAGGATGCCCCCGAGCGTGTTGCCCAGCAGGACCGGGATCACGAACTGGGTGAGCCCGGGGACCAGCGCGAGGTCGCCGGCCAGCATCGTGTAGACCACCTCGGTAAAGGAGACGACGACGTGGAAGAGGTTGCCGAGCGGGATCGCCAGGAAGGCGAGGTAGACGATGGCGATCCGGGAGATGGTGTCGCGGGCGGCGAAGTCCATCCAGACGACGCCGGCGACGATCAGCCCGGCGAACGCGGCCTTGAAAAACAGCGCCGTGACGGGCGTCTCGATGCCGTTCCGTGCCAGCCCGAGGGCGTACTCCGCGGCGGCGGGCTCGAAGACGCCGCCGTAGGCGAGCACGACCGCGCCGACGGCGCCGCCGGCGAAGTTCCCCGCGAGGACGATCAGCCAGTGGCGCACCAGCGCCGGGAGGCTGGCCAGCCGCTCCAGCGTGAGCGCGACCGGCGGGAGCGTGTTCTCGGTGTAGAGCTGGTAGCCCCCGATGATGATGTAGAGGAACCCGAGCGGGTAGAGCATCACCGCCAGGACCGTCGAGTCGGTCGACGCCGACAGCGAGGCGTACAGCAGGAAGGTGATCGTGATGGCGAAGCCGCCGGCGACGCCGCTGAAGAACAGCTCGCGGAAGCCGGACGTGATCTCGTGGTCGGCGTCGGCGACGATCCGCTGGAACACCTCGTCGGAGGAGAACCGGCCGGGGACGACCTCCCCGGTCTCGGGGACGTCGTCTGCGTCCCCCCCGTGTGCCCGCGACTCGTGGTCGGTGTCGGCCATTACTCACATCGCCAGTACGGAGGCCCAAAGAGGTTTGTCTCTCCCGGGCGCTCAGGCCGGCTGCCGAGCGGTCGGCACGGCGCCACTGGATGTCAGTGAGTGCGCTTTTACGTGCGCCAGTCCACAGCGGAGACGAATGGCCGAGAGTACGTTGCTCCTGCTGGTCGCCGGTATCATCGCCGTCGGGGTGCTCGCCCAGATCCTGGCCGACCGCCTCCAGGTGCCGGCCATCGTCTTCTACATCGTCGCCGGGCTGGTGCTGGGCCAGCCGGGGCTGGACATCGTCACCGAGGACACGTTCGGCGGCGCCCTCTCGACGGTCGTCGGGTTCGCCGTCGCGATCATCGTCTTCGAGGGCGCCTTCCACCTGAAGGTCGAACGCATCAAGGCGGCGCCCCAGGCCGCCCTGCGGCTGGTCACCGTCGGCGCGGTCATCGCGCTGGCCGGGACGGCCCTGGCGGTGCGGCTGGTCTTCGGCGTCCCCTGGAACCTCTCGCTGGTGATCGGCTCGCTGCTGGTCGCGACCGGCCCGACGGTCGTCACGCCGATCCTCAGCATCGTCCCGGTGCGCGACCGGGTGGCGACCGCCCTGGAGTTCGAGGGCATCGTCAACGACGTGACCGCGGCGATCCTCGCGGTCGTCTTCTTCCAGACCGTCCTGCCGGAGACGGCCGGCAACGACATCGTCCGCGGGTTCGTCGTCCGGCTGGGGGTCGGCCTGCTGTTCGGCGTCGTCGTCGCGGGCGTCGTCTACTACCTGCTGCGGTACGTCGACCTCTCGCCGGGGGACGCGCCGCGCAACGCCCGCCTGCTGGTGCTGGCGGGCGCGCTGGTCGCGTTCGCCGCCGCGAACTTCGAGGCGACCGAGGCCGGCGTCGCCGCGGCCGCGACCGCCGGCTTCCTGCTGGGCAACGCCGACGTGCCCTACGAGGCGGAGATCGAGGCGTTCAAGGGCGACCTGACGCTGCTGGTGCTGGCGTTCGTGTTCATCGGGCTCGCGGCACTGCTCGAACCGGCGGCGCTCGTCGAGGTCGGCGTCGGCGGGCTGGTCGTCGTGGCCGCGATCGCGCTGGTGATCCGGCCGGCGCTCGTGTTCCTGTCGACCGCCGGCGACCGGTTCACCCGCGGGGAGCGGACGTTCATGAGCCTGGTCGGCCCGCGGGGGATCATCCCGGCGTCGGTCGCCACCCTGTTCGCCGTCCAGCTCCAGAACGCCGGGCTCGTCCAGGAGGCCAACATCCTGCTGGGGACGGTCTTCCTCGCGATCCTGCTGACCGCCGTCTTCGAGGGCGGCCTCGCGCGCCACATCGCACGATACCTGAACGTCATACCCATGAGAGTCATCATCGTCGGCGGCGGCCGGGTCGGCCGGTCGCTCGCCGAACGGCTGGAGAACCGGGGCGAGAACGTCGTCATCGTCGAGGAGGACGAGTCGGTGGCACAGTCGGTCCGCAACGCCGGGTACACCGCCATCATCGGCGACGGGACCGACACCGAGCTCCTCCGGGAGGCCGGCGCGGACAACGCCAAGACGGTCGTCGCCGCGACCGGCGACGACGACGCGAACCTGCTCGTCGCGCAGCTGTCGAGCTCGAAGTTCGACGTCGAGAACGTCATCGCGCGGGCGAACAACCCCGACAACGTCGACGCCTTCGAGGACCTGGGCGTCCGCACCATCTCCTCGTCGATGGCGACCGCCTGGGCCATCGACAACCAGATCGAACGCCCCGCCATCGCCCACTGGATGACCGACGTGGGCCGCACGGGCGACGTACAGGAGGTCGAGGTCACCAGCGAGGAGATCGCGGGCAAGGCCGTCCGGGAGGTCGGGCCGATGCTCCCCGACGCCTGTCTCATCGCGCTTGTCGGCAAGGGCGACTACACCACCGCGGAGGTCCCCGGGCCGGACTACGTCATCGAACTCGGCGACCACGTCACGCTGCTCGGCCAGCGCGAGGCGGTCCGCGAGGGGATGAAACTCGTCGACCCCGACTGAGCGGTCCCGTCACTCCTCTTTCCCCCGGCCCCGTTTCCTGCAGCGTGCGTCTCCACAGGCTCCGTTTCCCGTGTCCTCGTTTTCCGCGGCGCCCGCTCACTCCACCGGGATCCGGACGCCGACGCTGCGGCCGCGTTCGCAGTCGGGGAGCAACTCGCCGCCGAGCCGCTCGGCGCCCCACGAGACCGCCCAGATGTCCAGGTCCTCGGCGTGTTCCAGCTGGGTCTCGCTGCCGTTCGTGACCGCCGCCGCGTCCTGCTCGTCGAGCAGTCGCCCGTCGCTCTCGGCGGTCACGTCGACGTGGCTCCCGCGGTCGTCGACGGTCACCGCCACCGGCCCCGACGCGTTGCCGGCCGCGTACGACAGCAGGTGTTCGCAGACCGACGCGACCAGCTTCGGCGACCGGCGGACCTCGGCGTCGTCGTCGGTCCGCACCGACACGTCGTGGCCCTGCTCCCGGAGGACGGCCGCCACCTCCGTCGCGAGCGCGCCCACGTCCGCCGTCTCGTCGGTCGCCGGGTCGAGGCACATGCTCTCCTCGACGGCCCGGGCCCGCTCGCTCACGTCGACCAGCGAGTCGGCCGTCTCGCGGAGCCGCTCGGCGACCGCCTCGTCGCCGTTCTCCGCGACCGCGTCGGCCATCGCGTACACCGCCGTCATGTCGTTGCGGACGTTGTGCCGGAGCACCCGCCCGAGCACCTCCAGGCGCTGGCCGCGGATCCGCTCGTCGGTCACGTCGCGCAGCGCCACCGCGTACCCCGCCTCGACGGCGCCGTCGCCGCGCACCCGCGACACCGACACGTCGAAGTAGCGCTTGCCGACCGCGTCCCCGATCTGGACCGTCGACTCGCCGGGCAGACCGTCCGGCCCCAGCAGGTCCGCGTCGACCAGCGCCGACAGCGGCTCGCGGACGACCGCGTCGAGCGACCGGTCGAACAGCGCCTCGGCGGCCTCGTTCATGTCGACGATCCGGGCGTCGCCGTCGACCACCACGACGGCGTCGTTGAGGTTCGAGACGACCGCGTCGCGGCCGATCGCCTCCGCGATCGGCAGCGAGCGGTAGGGGCGGCCGACGGCGATACCGACGGTCAGCGCCGCGAGGACGCCCGCCTGGGCGACGACCGCACCCGTCCCGATGGTGATGGTGTCCGCCAGTTCCAGCGCCGAGGTGACCAGCGGCATCCCCGCGAGCGCGAAGCCGACGAGCGAGAGCGCGACGCCGCGCGGGCGCTCGAACGACGCGTACCGCGTCGCGTCCCAGATCAGAAGCAGGGAGAGCCCGATCAGGATCCCCCACGACGCCGCGCTGGCGACGCTGCTGGCGAGGACGTTCACCGGCCCGGCCGAACTCACCGGCTCGGTCATCGGGAGGAGGGGCGTGAACCGCAACAGCGCGCTGACGATCCCGAGCGCCGGGAGCAACACGACCAGCGCCAGCACGCCCGGCCCGCCCGGGTCCCGGCCGGTGTACGCGATGACGAACTTCGCCCAGCAGACCGCTCCGCCGAAGACGACGATCTGCGTCAACGGGGCGAGCGCCGCCGCGGGCAGCCCCAGCCCGACGACCAGCGCCTCGGCCAGCGTCACGACCGCCAGCAACGCCGCTATCGCCACCAGCCCGGTCCCCCCCGGCCGGTCGCGCGCCCCCCGCAGCCGCCACGCGTACCACCCGAACGCGGCGGCCACGGCGCCCAGTATCGGCCCACCCACCAGCGGCGCCGAAAGCACACCAGCACCTCCCACACTGACAGTATAAATATTTTTTCGAAACTGAATTACGACCGTTCCCGTCGGCCACACGCTCGTTTCCGTCCGCCGTACGCCCGTTCCTGCCCGGGTCGAGCGACGGCCCGTCCACGGAGACGCGGTCCGGGCAGGTCGAGAAACGCGGTCCCGGCGGACCGGGGGCGACGGCCGGGTAACTGCAGGTGGGAGAACCGCGCGTCGGCGCGCCACAGAGCGCGACCGACGCCTACGGCAGCGAGAACTCGATCGCCGCGCCCTGGCGCGACCACCTTTTTCTCGTCGGGTGTCCTCACTCGCTGCGCTCACGGGTCGCGACGCTCCCCGTCCGCATCGAGGCCTCCCTCCGGTCGGCCTCGCCCCGCTCGCTGCGGATACCACTCCTCGAAAAAGATGGGGCAAAAAGCGAGCCTCGCGACGCTCGGCCCGGTGAACCGCGCGCCGAGGGCGCGCGGACGGTTACGGCAGCGAGAACTCGATCGCCGCGCCCTGGCCGAAGCCGACGCACTCCGTCGCCAGCCCCAGGTCCGCGTCGCGGCGGTTCATCTCGTGGATCAGCGTGACGGGCAGGCGCGCGCCGGAGGCCCCCAGCGGGTGTCCGATGGCGATGGCGCCGCCGTTGACGTTGTAGAGCTCGTCGTCGAAGCCGAGCTCGCGCTGGCAGTACAGCGCCTGGCTGGCGAACGCCTCGTTGAGCTCGACGAGGTCGTAGTCGCCGGTGTCCCGGCCGGTGCGCTCGCAGAGCTTGCGGACTGCCGGGACCGGGCCGACGCCCATGATCGTCGGGTCGACGCCGGCGACCATGTGGTCGCCCACTTCCGCGAGCACGTCCAGCCCGTGGTCGTCGGCGAACGCGCGGGAGGTGACCATCGTCCCCGCGGCGCCGTCGGATATCTGGGAGGCGTTGCCCGGCGTGACCGTCCCCTCGCTCTTGAAGACGGTCGGCAGGCCGGCCAGCTTCTCCAGAGAGGTGTCCCGGCGGATACCCTCGTCTTCGTCGACCGTCCCCTCCTCGGTCTCGACGGGGACGATCTCGTCGTCGAACCGGCCGGAGTCGGTGGCATCGGCCGCCCGCCGGTGGCTGCGGAGCGCGTACTCGTCCTGTTCCTCGCGGCTCACGCCGTACTCCTCGGCGACCTTCTCGGCGGTCATCCCCATCTGGAGCTCGCCGATGTTGTACAGCTCGGCGAGCCGCGGGTGGACGTTGTGGGTGTTCTGGCCGAGCTCGACGCGGCTCATCGACTCGACGCCGCCGGCGATGACGCAGTCGCGCTGCCCGGCGGCGATGGCGTCGGCGCCGCGCATGATCGCCTCCGCCGAGGAGGCACACCAGCGGTTGATGGTCGCCGCGGGCACCGCCTCGCCCAGGTCCGAGAGGAGGGCGACCACGCGGGCCATGTTGTTGCCCTGCTCGTCGCGCTGCTGGGCGCAGCCCCACAGCAGGTCGTCGACCTGCTCGCCGGCCAGCCCCGTGTCGGCGAGCATCTCGTTCACCAGCGGAACCGACAGGTCCTCGCTTCGCACGTCCGCGAAGGCGCCGTCCTCCTTGCCCTGGGGCGTCCGCCGGGCCTGCACGATGACCGGTGTCGCGTCGCTCATGGATCCGTGGAGGGGCCGCGACGTGTTAAGTCCTCACAAACGACGGACGCGTCGCGCGGAGTTTCTCGGACGCCGGGTCGTCGCTGCGGCCCGGGCGCCGAGCCGCGGCGGCGGTTCGGGCGCCGACGCCTACAGCAGGTCCCCGATGACAAACAGGACGACCGGGGCGACCATCAGCAGGACGCCGACGACCATCAGGACCGCCGGGAGCACGAGCAGCCCCATGTCGGTGAGCAGCCACAGCCCCAGGCCGCCCACCAGTAGCAGGAACCCGACGAGTCCCAGTATCAGTCGGAACACGCCCTCTAGTCCGAAATCGGCCGCGACTTCCGCGACTTCGAGGACTTCGTCCATGGTTCGTCCGGGCTGTCGTTTCGCCGGCGACATAAACGTGTCGAGACGTGTCACATGAGGTATCTGATCGCCGGCAATATTCGGGCGGCGCGGACGCTTCGCGAGACTTATCCGGTCGGGGGACGAATCTCGGTGGGAATGAGCGATCCGGAGCTTGCGGTCGTGGAGTTCGTGCTGACGGCGCAGGCCTACAGCGACAACCGCGACCTAGACGCCGACGACCTGCCGCCCGCCTACCGGGCGGTCTTCTGGAGCGACGGGGAGATCGAGCGCCCGCTCTCGGCCACCACGACCACGGCCCGGGAAGCGACCGACGTGGACCGGCCCTGGGAGGCGATCTCGGGGCTGATGTTCACCGACCGCGACGACTTCTCGGGGACCCTCACCTTCACCGACGAGGACATGGCCGAGGAGTGGTACCTCGATAGAGCGGACGCCGACCGCATCAACGACAACCCCACGCTCGCCGCCGTCTACGAGGACCGGGTCGACGGCGCCGACTACGAGCACGCCCGGGAGGAGAACCGTCCCGTTCGAGCCGACCGCGTCTGGATCGACCAGCTGCTCGAGGAGTACTTCGACGAGGACGACGAGGACGAACAGGAGATGCTCGACCTCGTCGACATCCGCGCCCCCGAGGAGGTCGAGATGACCATGGACGACCTCGTCCTGACCCCCGACCAGGAGGGCGAGATCCACAAGATCGTCAAGGCCATCGAACACCGCGACTACCTCGCCCAGATCGGCCTCCGGGAGATCGGCAAGCTCCTCTTCGTCGGCCCGCCGGGCACCGGGAAGACCTCCGTCGCCCGGGCGCTGGCCAGCGAACTCGACCTGCCGTTCGTCGAGGTGAAACTCTCGATGATCACCTCCCAGTACCTCGGCGAGACGGCCAAGAACGTCGAGAAGGTGTTCGAGGTCGCCACCCGCCTCTCGCCGTGTATCCTCTTCATGGACGAGTTCGACTTCGTCGCCAAGACCCGCGCCAGCGACGAGCACGCCGCCATCAAGCGGGCGGTCAACACCCTCCTCAAGAGCATCGACGAGGTGAGCCTCATCGAACACGAGGTGCTGCTCATCGGCGCGACCAACCACCCCGACCAGCTCGACGCCGCGGCCTGGCGGCGCTTCGACGAGATCGTCAACTTCCCCAAGCCCGACGACCAGATGCGGGCGGACATCCTCGAAGTCGTGACCCGCGACATGGAGATCGACGACTTCGACCCGCTGGCGATCGCCCGCGAGACCGAGGGGCTGACCGGCAGCGACCTCCGGCTCGTCCTCCGGGAGGCGGTGCTCGACGCGCTGACCGAGGAGCGCACCACGCTCACCCAGCAGGACCTGCTGGACGCCGTCGAGGACTTCGAGGAGCGGGACAACCTCAAGAACATGGACATGATCGAGGGCGACCACGACGCCCTGGTCGCCGGCGGCGACATCTCCGGGACGAGCGACGGCTCGGAGGCGGCGTCGGACGGCGGCCACTCGCACGACCACGGCCACGACCACTGACGCCGGACTCGCCGACCCGTCCTACTCGTCGGGCTCGCTCACCCGCACTAGCTGTTTCCCGATGTTCTCGCCCTCGAACAGCCCGAGGAAGGCCTCGGGAGCGTTCTCCAGCCCCTCGGTCACGGTCTCGCGGTACTCGATGTCGCCGTTCCGGACCCAGCGGGCCAGCCGTTCGGTGGCCTGCTCGTAGCGCGGTTCGAAGTCGCCGACGAGAAAGCCCTCGACGCGGGCGCGGGTCTCGACGAGGGTCCCGAGCTTTCGCGGCCCGGTCGGCCGCTCGGTGGCGTTGTAGTGGGCGATCTGGCCGCAGACGGCGACGCGGGCGTCGACGTTCAGCCGGTCGAACACGGCGTCGGTGATCGGCCCGCCGACGTTGTCGAAGTAGCAGTCGACGCCGTCGGGCGCCGCCTCGTCCAGCGCCGCGCGGTAGTCGTCGGTTGTCTCGTAGTTGATGCAGGCGTCGAACCCGAGTTCGTCCTCGACGAACGCGACCTTCTCGTCGGACCCGGCGAAGCCGACGACGCGGGCGCCGGCGAGCCCGGCGATCTGGCCGGCCACGGAGCCGACGGCGCCGGCCGCGCCCGTGACGACGAACGTGTCGCCGGGCTCGGGGTCCGCGACCTCCGTGGTCCCGAAGTAGGCGGTCCGACCGGGCATCCCGAGAACGCCCAGCGCCGTCGAGACGGGCGCCAGGTCGGGGTCGACCGCGGTGAGGGCGGTCCCCGGCGCGGTCGCGTAGTCGGCCCACTCGAGGTTGCCGACGACCACGTCGCCCGGTTCGAACTCGGCGCCCGCAGACTCGACGACCTCGCCCACGACGCCCGCCTGGAGCGGCTCGCCCACGTCCCAGGGCTCGGCGTAGGACTCGCCGGCGCTCATCCGGCCGCGCATGTACGGGTCGACCGAGAGGTAGCGCGTGCGGACGAGCGCCTCGCCCGGACCGGGGTCCGGTACGTCGGTCTCGACCAGTTCGAAGGTGTCGCGGTCGGGCCGCCCCTCGGGGCGCTCGGCCAGTCGGAACTGCCGGTTGCTCGCTCGCATGGCCGACGGTAGGGACGCCACCCCGAAGAGTCCGGGGACACCGGCGATCCGTCGCGGGCGGCGGGGACGGGCCGGCCCGCGCCAGGCGGTCGACCGCCAGCGTTTCGGGGGCGACGGGCCAACGGGCGAGCATGTACGTCTCGCCAGCGGTCCGCACCATCCGCGACGACCCCGTCGAGGGGGAGTCGGTCGAGCTCCTGCTGGAAGTCGCCGACGGGGCGACCCTCGACGGCGTGGCGGCGGCCGTCGAGGACGCCGGCGCGACGGTCGAGGAACGGCTGGAGTTCCGGACGCTGAAGGCGTCCGTCGCACACGAGCGGGTCGGCGCGGTCTGCGAGGTCGACGGGATCGACCACGTCGAGACGGGGAACACGCTGGGGATCGACCCCGACGGGGCAGAGGGCGCGGGCGAGGACGTGCGGCCCGACGGCGCGAGCGGGGACGGACCTCCGAACGACCCGGACGCGGACGTGCCGCCCGAGCGGTGAGGGCCGGCCCGCGGACCGGCGGGAGGGGCCGCGAGCGAGCGCTCGGCGGGTCGAAACGCCGAACGCGGCCGCTGACGGCGAGAGCGCAAGCGTTTACTTCGCCCCAGCGCTACTCGCCGTCATGCCCGACTGTCCACTCGCGGACGAGTGCCCCAGTTTTCAGGAGCGCATCGAGGGGATGGGCTGTACGCACTACGGCGACCGCGGGGGCGCCGAGTGGTGCAATCACTACAACCAGCCGATCGAGGACCTGAAGAGTCAACCCGTCCAGCCCGGCCAGGAGGTCGAGGTGACCGTGGAGGACATCCACGAGAGCGGCGCCGGCGTCGGCCGCACCGAGGACGGCTTCATCATCATGGTCGACGGCGTCCTGCCGCCGGCCCGCGCGAAGGTGAAGATCACCAAGGTCCGCTCGAACCACGCCCGCGCCGAGGAGCTCGAACGCCTCCCCGACGAGCCCGACGACGCGGACGAAACTGACGCCGAATCGGACGCCGACGAGGCGGACGACGAGGCCGACGAGGAGGAGGACGACCGCGAGCGCCTCGGCAGCCGCGACAACTTCTGGGGCTCGTAACGGCCCTCGCGGCCGGCGCTCCCGACTGGACAGTCGTGACACCGCCGCTTCACCGCGCGCTCGTATTCCCCCTGTTCTGACAGCTGTGCCCGGCCGTTCCAGCGGTTTTTTGTCGCCCGATCCGCCAACGTAGCGCCGTGGTCCCCGACCCGGCGGTCCCCGACGCGTCCGACGACGGCGACACGACGGCGACCAGCGACGGCGCCGGCGCGGCGACGGCGGCCGACGAACGGTCCGACGATCCGGACGCCGCCGACCCGGTCGAGGCGCGCCTGGACGACGCCCTGGAGCGGGTCGCCCACGGCGCGACCGTCTCGGTGCCGAGCATCCTCGTCCAGCGCGGGCTGACCGTCGCCTTTACCGCGGTCCTGACCAACGGGTTCGCGGCGAGCTCCTACGGCGTCTTCGCCGTCGCGCGGCGCCTCCAGCAGTTCCTGTTGCACGTCGCGCTGGGTTTCCGGAGCGGGCTGAGCCGCTTTCTGCCGAACGCCGACTCGCCGGCCGAACGCGACGCCCTGGTGACGGTCGCCGGGCTGCTGCTGGGGGCCGTCGCGACCGCCTTCGGCGCCGGGCTGTACCTGGCCGCGCCGCTGGTGACCTCGCTCACCGACCAGCGGCCGCTGTTCGAGACGACGCTCCGCGTGTTCGCCGTCGGCCTGCCGGCGACGGTGTGGCTGTTCACCGCGACGGAGGTGCTCCGCGGGCTGGAGGAGGTCGCGGCGCTGAACCTCGCGCTGCGGGTCGGCTTCCCGGCGGCCCAGCTGCTCGTCGGCGTCGTCGGCGCGGTCGTCTTCGGGGATCTGGTCGCCGTCGCAGTCGGCGTCGTCGCCGTCTCGGGGTTGACCGGCCTCGCCGCGACCGCGTGGCTCGTCCGCGAGCGCGGGATCGGGCTCCGGTTCCGGCGAGCCGAGAGGAGCGACGACACCGAACGAGAGGAGGGCGCGAGCGCTCCCGACCTCCGCTCGGTGGGGCGCCGCTACGTCCGCTACACGGCTCCGCTGTTCGTCGGCGGGGTGGCGACGACGATCCAGCGACTCGGGTTCTACCCGCTGATCGCCGTCTACCTGACGGACGTGGCGGGCGGCGTCTTCGCGGTCGGGATGGTCGTCGGGTCGCTCGTCAGGCTGCCGCTGATCGGGCTCAACCAGTTCGTCCCGCCGGTCGCCGCCGCGCTCCACGAGGACGACCACCGTGCGGCACTCTCCCGGTTCTACCACGTCACCAGCCGGCTCGTCCTCGTCGGCGTGGTCGGCCTCTCGGTCCCCGTGGTCGTCTACCGCGAGACCGTGATGGCGCTGTTCGGACCGGCGTTCGTCCCCTACGCGCCGCTTCTGGTCGGGTTCGTCCTCGCGCAGTTCGGCGCCTGCGCCGCCGGCAGCGTCGGCATCCTCCTGATGATGACCGACAACCAGCGGCCCTACCTCGCGGTCAACGTCTGTATCACCCTCCTGCTGGCCGCCGTCGCCGTCCCGCTGACGGTCCGGTACGGCCTCGCCGGCCTCGTGGCGAGCTACGTGCTCATGCTGACGCTGAACAACGGGCTGGAGGTCGCCGTCCTCTACCACTTCGAGCGGCTCCAGCCGTTCACGCCGCTGCACGGGAAGCCGCTGGTCGCCGCGGTCCCGCTTGGGGTCGTCGCCTGGAGCGCCAAGGCCGCCGTCGCCGGCCCGGCGGCACCGGTCGTCGGCGTCCTCGGGGGGCTCGCGGCGTACGCGGCGACGCTCCGGTTCCTCGGGTTCACGCCGACGGAACGGCGGCTGGCCGGCACCCTCCGCGACCGGTACCGCGCCGCGCGAGCGCGGGAGTGAGCAGGACCGCGAGGAGCGCGTCGGCGACGGAGAGAGCGATCCGGAATCTCCCGGTTCTTTGAGGCGCCGGCCCGACCACACGCGTATGGATTTGCAACTCGACGGCAGCGCGGCACTGACGACGGCCAGCTCCAGCGGTCTCGGCCTCGCGAGCGCGAAGGCGCTCGCCCGCGAGGGCGCGGACGTGGCGGTCTGCGGCCGCACCGAATCGCACCTCGAATCGGCCGAAGCGGACCTCGAATCGCTGGGCGACGGCGACGTGCTCGCCGTGGAAGTCGACCTGACGGACCGGGCGGAGGTCGAGGCCTACGTCGATCAGGTGGCCGAGGAGTTCGGCGGGATCGACCAGGTCGTCATGAGCGCGGGCGGGCCGCCCAGCGGCGCGTTCCTGGAGATGGACGACGAGGACTGGTACGGCGCCTACGACACGCTCGTCATGTCGGCGGTCTGGACGACCCGCTTCGCCCACCCCCACCTCGCCGAGTCCGACCAGGGGTCGATCACGGCGATCACCTCGCGGTCGGTCCGTGAGGTCATCGACGACCTGGTCCTGTCGAACGCGGTCCGCCGGGCGGTCATCGGCATGGTCAAGACCCAGGCGCGGGAGTTCGCGCCCGACGTTCGCGTGAACGCCGTCCTGCCCGGTGCCCACGAGACCGCCCGTATCGAGGAGCTCATCGAGGACGGCGTCGAGCGCGGCGAGTACGACAGCTACGAGGAGGGGCTGGAAGACAAGGGCTCGTCGGTCCCCCTCGGGCGGATCGGCGACCCCCAGGAGCTCGGCGACGTGGTGGCGTTCCTCGCCAGCCCGCGGGCGAGTTTCGTCACCGGGACGGCGCTGCCCATCGACGGCGGCGCGATGCGGAGCTAGAGCGGGCGCCGCTCCGGGGCGGTCTCGCGCCGCCGGCCGAGCAGGTACCCGGTCGCGGTCCCCAGCGGGAGGGCGAGCCAGCCGACGTAGAGGAGGTTGACGAGCCCGACGAACAGCGCGGCGCCGACGCGCTCGACCGGACCGGCGGTCCCGCCGAGCGCCTCGCCGAACAGGCTCGCCGCGAGAACGAACCCCGCGGGACCGAAGACGCCGGCGAGCGCGCCGGCGAGCGCGCCGCGGCGTCGAAGTCGCCAGCGCCCCACCCGTTCGACCACCGCGAGCCAGCAGCACGCGCCGACCGCCCCGACGCCGAGCGCGACGAGCGCGAGCGCGCGGCTCTCCCAGGCCGCACCGCTCCAGGGTGCGACCGAGAACGCCGCCACCAGCCCGGCGCCGACGGCGCCGAACGACAGGCCGGCGAGCGCCGTCCACCGGAGCGACGACCCGTCGGCCATCCTCACCGCGCCCCCGGCGACCCGCCGCCCTGACTCCCGCTGGCGGCCGTCAGCGACCAGACGAGCAGCCCCAGCGAG
Organism: Halosimplex halophilum; assembly: GCF_004698125.1. Taxonomy (NCBI): domain Archaea; kingdom Methanobacteriati; phylum Methanobacteriota; class Halobacteria; order Halobacteriales; family Haloarculaceae; genus Halosimplex; species Halosimplex halophilum. The sequence goes on along the minus strand of NZ_ML214298.1, from coordinate 776,527 downwards.
ACCAGCGCGACGAGCACGGAGACGACGTAGCCGACCGAGTCGGCGGTCCCGAGGACCGCCCCCGGCAGGAACGCCGAGACGACCAGCAGGACCGTCGCCGAGACCGTCCCCGCCAGCGCGAGGATCAACAGCCAGAAACGAACTGCCGGGTCCATACCGGGAGCGTCTTGGCGTCGACGGGCTTTGAGCGTTCCGGCGGGCTCCAGCGCGCGCCGACCGCACCACAGCGACGCGTCCCCGTATCGAGCGACCCGAGAACCAGCGGCGGGAGCCAGTCCCGGGACGAAAGCCGGTCCCGCCCGGCTACATCGCGGCGCCGGGCTGGTACTCGCCGAACTCGTCGCGCAGCGTGTCGCAGATCTCGCCGGTCGTCGCGTAGGCCTTCACGGCGTCGACGATGTACGGCATGAGGTTCTCCTCCCCCGCGGCGGCGTCGGCGAGCGCCGCCAGCGCCGCGTCGACGGCCTCGTCGTCGCGCTCCTCGCGCACCGATTCGAGCCGCTCGATCTGGGCCCGTTCCTGCTGTTCGGAGACCTCCTCGATGTCGGGGTCCTGGGCGTCCTCCTCGACGGTGTACTCGTTGACGCCGACGATGACCCGCTCCCCGTTCTCGATCTCCTCCTGGCGCTCGTAGGCCACGTCCTGGATCTGGCGCTGGACCCAGCCGTCCTCGATTGACTTGCGCATCCCGCCGCGCGAGTCGACCTCCTCGATGATCGCCCGGGCCTCGGCCTCGACCTCGTCGGTCAGCGACTCGACGTAGTAACTGCCGCCCAGCGGGTCGATGGTGTCGGCGACGCCGGACTCGTGGGCGAGGATCTGCTGGGTCCGCAGCGCGGTCCGGACGGACTGTTCCGTCGGGAGCGACAGCGCCTCGTCCTTGCCGTTGGTGTGGAGGCTCTGGGTCCCGCCCAGCACCGCCGCCAGCGCCTGGTAGGCCACCCGGACGACGTTGTTCTCGATCTGCTGGGCGGTCAGCGTCGACCCCGCGGTCTGGGTGTGGAACTTCAGCTGCTTGGACTCGGGGTTCTCCGCGTCGAACCGCTCCTCCATAATCCGCTTCCACATCCGCCGGGCCGCCCGGAACTTCGCGACCTCCTCGAGGATGTTGTTGTAGGAGGCGAAGAAGAAGGACAGCTGAGGGGCGAACTCGTCGACCGCCAGGCCGGCGTCCTGGGCGGCCTCGACGTACTCGATGCCGTCGGCGAGGGTGAAGGCGATCTCCTGGGCGGCGGTCGAGCCGGCCTCGCGGATGTGATACCCCGAGATGGAGATGGTGTTGAAGTTGGGGACCTCCTCGGCGCAGTACTCGAAGATGTCCGTGATGATACGCATCGACGGCTCGGGCGGGAAGATGTAGGTGTTGCGGGCGATGTACTCCTTGAGCACGTCGTTCTGGATGGTCCCGCGCAGTTCCTCCCGGTCGACGCCCTGCTGGTCGCCGATGGCGATGTACATGGCCAGCAGGACGCTCGCGGGGGCGTTGATCGTCATCGAGGTGGACACCTCGTCCAGGGGGATGCCGTCGAAGACCGTCTCCATGTCCCGCAGCGAGTCGATGGCGACGCCCGCCTTGCCGACTTCGCCGGCGGCCATGCCGGCGTCGGAGTCGTAGCCCATCTGGGTGGGCAGGTCGAACGCCATCGAGAGGCCGGTCTGGCCCTCGTCCATGAGATACTGAAAGCGCTCGTTGGTCTCGCTGGCGGTGCCCATGCCGGCGTACTGGCGCATCGTCCACAGCCGGCCGCGGTACATCGTCGAGTAGACCCCGCGAGTGTACGGCTCCTCGCCGGGGAAGCCCAGGTCTTCCCCGTAGTCCAGGTCGGCCACGTCCGCGGGGGTGTAGAGGGGGTCGACCTCCTGGCCGCCGGTGTCGGTCTCGAAGGTGTCCTTGCGCTCGCCGAAGCGGTCGACGGTCGGCCCCCGGGTCTCGGCCTCCCACTCCTCCTTGCCCTCGCGGATGGCCGCGAGGTCGTCGGAGTCGAACATACCCCCGTGTTCGCACGGCGGCCCCTTAGCCGTTGGCTGGAACCGGGTTTCGTGTCCAGTTCGTGTGGCCCCGATCGGACCTGCTAGCTTACGAGAAGACATTTACATTCGCGTACACATCTCGCACCATGGCTAACGGGCTCGTTTTTCTAGCGTTCCTGACGCTCGTCGTCGGACTCGTCGGAACCGTCTGGGTCTTCGTCGACGCGGCCGAGAACAGCTCGCAAAGCGCGGTTCTCTGGGGTCTCGTCGCTTTCTTCGGTGGCTTTCTCGGGATTCTCCTCTACGTGCTTCTCGGACGGGACGGCGGAACCGGGGAGGATCGAACACGGTCCGTTCCCGACCGAGGTACGGGGAAAATCAGCCACCGGTGCCAGTCGTGCGGCGAGAAGTATTACGCCCCCGACAGCGACATTGACACCTGTCGATCCTGTGGAGGCATCCGGGTCGAGCGGCTGAACTGACGCAGCGATGCCCCTGCAGCGACCGTCCTGCCGTCCGGGGACCGGCGGATCCGTCAAACCGGTCGAGCGGGGGACTGCGAGGAGTACAGCCCGACACGAGGCGGTACGTCTACGTCCTGGACCGAGCAGCCGCCGACGGTTCAGCGCGGTCCACCGTCGAAAAAGATGGTTTATATGCGCCACGGCGTACCGATCGGTATGACAGACGACGCGGACGGGGGGAGCTGGGTCTCGCTGTTCTCCGGCGGGAAGGACTCCTCGTGGGCGCTGTACCGGGCGCTCGAACGCGGCCTGCCCGTCGAGCGACTGGTGACCGTCCACCCGGAGGGCGACTCCTACATGTACCACGTCCCGGCGACGCGACTGGCCGGCCTGGCCGCCGAGAGCGTCGGGATCCCGCTGGTCGAGGTCGAACCCGACGACTTCGGGGCCGGGGAGACGACCGACTCCGGCGCGCAGGGCGACGCCGAACTCGAACCGCTGGAGGCGGCCCTGCGGGAGCTCGATCCGGACCTCCCCGGCGGCCTCGCGGGCGTCACCGCCGGCGCGGTCGAGAGCGAGTACCAGACCTCCCGCATCGAGGCGATGGCCGAGCGCCTCGACGCCGAGGTGTTCGCGCCGCTGTGGCAGCGGGACCCGCGGGAACTCGCCGACGCGATGCTCGACGCCGGCTTCGAGATCCGTATCATCCGCGTCGCCGCCGGCGGCCTCGACGAGTCCTGGCTCGGCCGGACGCTCGACGCCGACGCGCTCGACGAACTGGAAACTCTCAACGAGCGCTACGGCGTCCACATCCTCGGCGAGGGCGGCGAGTTCGAGACAGTAGTCACCGACGGGCCGCACATGGAGCGGGCGATCGAACTGGAGTCCGAAACCGAGTGGGACGGGACGCGCGGGACGCTGCGGATCGAGGACGCGTGGCTGGCGTGACCGTTCGGCGCCACAGGCGCCGATTCACCGGACGCGAGCGAACGGAGTGAGCGAGGCGTCCGGCTTTTTCGCCCACGTTTTTGCCGCCCGGGTTCCCCGCAGCGCGCCGGCGGCGCGCGAGGAAACCCGGGTGGGAAAAGGTGGTTCTGAGACGGAGTGGGACGGGACGCGCGGGACGCTCACGATCGCGGACGCCTGGCTGGCGTGAGTGGCTGGCGCGGGGTAGGATCTTCCGCGATGGAGGTGCTTCAAGAGCGTCGGGGTACAACCGTGGCGTCGTGAACCGGGAGCGACTGGAGTCGGAACTCGAACGGTTCGAGGGCGACGCGGACGCGCGGCGGGTGGTCGCCCGACAGGCGCGGGACCTGGCGGACTCGGGGCGGGTCGCCGAGGACCTGGGGTACGAACTCACCGCCGACGCGGTGGTGGACGAACTCGCCGACGCGCCGGCGGACCACTCGCTGGTCGAGCGGTGGAACTGGTGGATCGGTTCGCTGGAACTCTCTCACGGCGGCTACGAGCGGTTCCAGGTGCGAGTGTACTGAGCGAGGCCGGGCCAGCCCGAGACCGGCGCGCGCTCGTCAGAATACGCTCAGCCCGTGCGACTCCCGTGCGTGCTCGAGCAGTTCCTCTGTGGTCTCGAACTGTTTCCCACAGCTGCACGTGTGATATGTCGGAGTCGGGTCCGACGTGGACTGGCGTGTCGCCATGTCTCTCCGTTCGACCCCGACGTTAATAATTGTTTATCCGATACGTGTTGACGTGACATGCGATCAGTGCGAACGAGTCCCAGACGACGCGGGGCTGCCGGCGCCCGAGCGGCCGGTCGGCGGCCCGGCGGCGGGTTCCCCACGCGGCTTCCGGGACCGGTGGAGCTAACCGGGGGAGGGCCGACGACCCGGACATGACACGCGTGCTCGTGCTCGGGGAGAACACCTTCCCGTTCCACGCCATCGACGAGAAGCGCGACGCCTTCGCGGCCGCGCTGGAGGGATACGACGTGACGATCACGACCGACCGCGACGCCCTGACCGGCGAGTACGACGTGCTCGTCGACTATCTCACCGACTCGTCGCTGTCCGACGAGCAGCTCGACGCGCTGCTGGGCCACGTCGAGTCGGGCGGCGGCTACGTCGGCGTCCACTGCGCCTCGGACCTGACCTCCGTCGCGGCCGACGACCCCGACGAGGTGCTCGACCACAACGAGGAGCCGTTCCCGGAGCTGCGCGAGCTGATCGGCGGCCACTTCCTCACCCACCCCGAGCAGTCCGAGTTCGGCGTCGACGTCGTCGAGCCCCACGCCATCACCGAGGGCGTCGACGACTTCACCGTCTACGACGAGCCCTACCAGGTCGAGGTAGACGACGACCTGCAGGTGCTCGCGACGATGGACCACCCCGACCTCGAGGACTACCCGGTCGTCTGGACCAACGAGTCGGCCGGACGGGTCGCCTACGTCTCGCTGGGCCACACCGACGAGGCGCTCGCGAACGACTCGTTCGTCGCCCTGCTGCGCAACGCCGTCGAGTGGGCCGACGCGAACTGACCGCGGGAGGGCGGCACCGTCTCGGCTCGCGACAGCGGCCGGCGCACCGCCTCCCGTCGCGGTAGCCGTCGCCGTCAGTCGGCGGGATTCACGTACAGCCCGTAGCGGTAGTACTCCTCGCCCAGCGCCAGGAACAGCCCGTTCTCGGCGCTGGGGGGCTCCTCCCCCGCGGCGTCGAGGGCATCGGCCAGCCCCAGGTCGGCGAGTAACTCCCGGTATCCCGCCGAGAGCGGCGTCGTCTCCTCGTAGCCGTCGCGGTACAGCATCAGCCGCTGGTCCTCCGAGAGGGAGTCGGGGTCGAGACGGGCGTCGACCATGTCGCCGTCGAGCGCGCGCTCGAACCCGGCCTCGGAGTCCGCGACGGGGACGGCGACACCGGTCCTGGCCGGCTCGGCGAACTCCCGGCGCTCGACGGAGACGCCGAGGACGGTGCCGTTGTACTCGACGTAGTCGTGCAGCGGGTCGGGCGCCAGCCCGCTCGTCGGTCCCTCGTAGCCCCGCCGGTAGACGTACCCACCGGCCTCGACGACGTTCCCGGGGGCGGTCCCGCCCATCTGCCGGTGGCGGGCGGCCACGTAGGCGATCTTGACCGCGCGCTGGTCCAGCCGGGTCAGTGCCGGATACCGGACCCGACCGGGCGGGTCGTCCAGTTCGTCCAGGCGTCCGACCCACTCCAGCCGGAGGACCGGCCGCTCGATCCGTTCGAGCCCGGTCGTCACGACGGACAGCCGGTAGTACGTCCCGTCGCGCTCGACGTACTCGCCGCCGGGAATCGGGGGGTAGCCGTAGGTGGTCGGGCGCTCGGCGGCGACGGCGGCGTCGACGTTCGCCGCGTAGTCTGCGGTCCAGGGGCGAGGCTCCGCGGGCGGTTCCCACAGCGCCAGCGGCGCCAGCGACGTGCCGATCCGGTCGGCGTCGAGCGTGTAGGTCGGCTGCTGCTCGCCGGACAGCCCCTCGACGGCGGTACAGCCGGCGAGGGCGGTCCCGGCGGCGACGCCGGCGGCCGCGAGGAGCTCGCGACGGGACGGGGAGGGCATCGGTCGTGATCGGCGAGTCCGGGACAAGTGCTTTCGGGTCCGACCGGAGCGGATCCGTCCACTCGCGGCGGGAGACGATGGTTACAAGCCGCCGCCCGCACAGCCTTGAGACATGGATCCACAGGAGTTCGTCGAGACGGTCCGCGAGGAGGCGGCGACGCCGCTGTCGCGGCTCGGGTCGTCGAAGGCGCTGTACGCGGACACCGAGGGCGAGATGGACGACGACGCGGTGCTGGGGGCCGCGGCCGACCGCGCGCACTTCGCGGCGGAGCGCTTCGACGCCTGGGCCGACGAGGAATCGGGCGACGTGAGCGAGCTGTTCGCCGACGCCGCGGCGACCGAACGCGACCACGCCGAGGCCGCGGCCGGCGAGCGCGGCGAGTACGAACCCGGCGAGTCTCCGGCGGTCGTCGCCCACCTCGGGACCGTCACCGGGACCGCCGAGCGGCTGGCCGCGTTCGTCGGCTGGGCGCTCGCGGCGGGCAACAACGCCGACCAGATCGTCGGCTACTTCGTCGGCCAGGCCAGCCCGCGGACGGCGAGCACGTTCCGCTCGTTCGGCGACGACTACGACGAGTACGTCGAGCGGGCGAGCGACCTGCTCGCCGACGAGGCCGACGACCCCGACGAGGCGGTCGCCGCGGCCACCGCCGCCATCGAGGCCGACTACGAGGACTACTTCGAGACGCTGGAGTCCCTGGGCGTCAACCCGAAGCCCGTCTGTTAGGAGGTGCATCGGACGGTCAGGACAGGCGAACGTGTCGCCGACGCGTTCATCTCGCATGAACAACTATTTTTACGGAGGGGGTTCACAGGGGGCGTGTGCGACGGGTCCTGGCGCTGGCGTTGCTGGGCATCGTCCTCGTCGCGGGCGTCGGGGCGCTCGGTGCGAAGACGGCCGACGCCCGCGACGAGCCCGCGGCGACGCCGACAGGCGAGGCGAGCGAGTCGCCCCCGCTGGGGAACGGGGGCGCGAGCGACGCGGTTCTCGAAAAGCTCGACCAGCTGCTGGCCGGTCACCGGTCGGCCGCCGACGCCGCGAACGGAACCGCGACCGCGAACGGGTCGTCGACGGACAGCGGCGACACCGACCCCGCGACCGCCCCGTTCGCCAGGGGCAACGACACCGGGAACGCGCTGGATTCGGACGGCGACGGCCTCTCGGACGCGCGCGAACGGGAGCTCGGGACCGAGGTGTTCGACCCGGACACGGACGGCGACGGCCTCTCCGACGGGCGGGAGATCGAACTCAACACGGACCCGCTGAACCCCGACACGGACGGCGACGGCGTCTCGGACGGACGGGAGGTCGAGCGGGGGACCAGCCCGCGCTCGGTCGACGCCGACGCGGACGGCCTCACCGACCAGCGCGAACTCGAACTCGGCACCGATCCCTTCGACCCGGACACCGACGACGACGGGCTGAGCGACTGGCGCGAGGTCGAAGTGGGCACCGACCCGACCGACCCCGACACCGACGGCGACAGACTGCTCGACGGGTGGGAGGTCCGCGGCGAGACGCCGACGGGCGCCCGGCTCCCCGGCAGCGACCCGCTGGCGATGGACCTGTACGTCCAGGTCGACTACGCCCGCGGCGTCGAGCCCGACTCGGCCGCCTTCTACGACCGCGTCGAGGCCGAGTTCGCGGAGATGCCCGTCCGTCGGGCCAACGGGTCGGGCATCGACGTCCACGTCCGCAGGGGCGGATACGTCAACGAGACCGCCGTCTTCACCGGCGGGAACTTCGACGCGCTCCGCAACGATCTCTACCGCGACCGGCTCGGCCCGCGGGCCGGCGTCTACCACCACGTCGTCGTGACCCGCTTCGTCTCCGACGAGGTCGGCTACGGCTCGGTCGGCGGCCAGTTCGCGCTCGTCGACGCCGGCGCGGCCGACCGGACCCAGCGCCACGTCGTCGTCCACGAACTGCTCCACAACGTCGTCGGCCGCATCGAGGCGCCGGGCGCCTGCGACCGCGACCCCCACCACTACTGCGAGGGCGGCTGGCTGACCCCGCAGATCACCCCCGGCGAGGACGAGTACCTCCCCGTCCCGCTCGCCGCCGAGATCGAACGCCAGGGCTTCCAGCCGTAGGCCCCCGCGGCGCGACGACGGTTCTGTCGCCCCGGCGGAGCGACCGGTCGCCGGCCGGTGCCGCCGCTGTCACTGCCGCGGCTGGGGCTGGGGTCGCGTCCCCGCCCCGGGCTGGCCCTGTCCCGGCGCGGACAGTCCCGCCTGGGGCGTCACGCCCTCCGGGAGGACGTACCACAGCCGTTCGTGGGGCACGAACCCCACCTGCTGTGGGTCGCTCGTGTCGTAGCGTTCGCGGTCCTGCTGGTCCTCGGTCCCGTAGAGGACGAGCCCGTATTCGTTGACCTCGTACCTGGCGCAGTCGACGACGGTCCCGTCGGTGCAGTACACTTGCATGGGGTCACCGGTTGGGCCGCGAACCGGTTGAACCTGCCGTCGACTCCGGTGGGTGCGGTGTCGGCGTGAGGAAAACGGTCCTCCGCGGCGGGGACTCCCGCCCGCGAACGGGTCAGTCGTCGGCGGCGACGGTGTCGTCGGCCGCCGCCCCGGTTGCGCCGCCCGCGTCGTGCTCGGCGACGAACGCGAGGAAGTTGTCGAAGACCTGCTTGGCCTCGCAGGCGGCGTCGTAGTTCTCGGGGGTGATCCCGTCGAGCACCGACTGGATGCGCGACTCGGGGAGCTGCCCGTCCTTGCCCTTCGTCACCTCGGCGGCGGCGTCCATGTCGTACTCGGGGTGGAACTGGACGCCGAACACCGGGCCCTTGCGGAAGCCGTGGACGCCGTAGTCGTTGGCGGCCAGCCGCTCGGCGCCGGGCGGCAGTTCGACCACGCTGTCGGAGTGGGTCGTGAAGACGGTGAACTCCGTGTCGATGCCGTCGAACAGCACGGAGTCGCCCGAGTGCTCGACGGTGCGGTAGCCGATCTCGTACTCGCCCATGTCCTCGACGGTCCCGCCGAGCACGTCCGCGAGTAGCTGGTGGCCGTAACACACGCCCAGGAGCGGCAGTCCGCGGTCGATCGCCTCGCCGACCCACTCCTTGGCCGGCGGGATCCACTCCTCGTCCCAGTAGACCGAGGCGCGGGAGCCGGTGACGACGCACCCGTCGAACTCGAAGGTCTCCGGGAACTGTCCCGACGGGAGGTGAAACTCCGTCAGGTCGGCGTCGAGTTCCCGGCGGAAGTTCCGGCGGTTGCCCTCGGCCTCGTGGGCTGCGTTCAACAGGGCGATGCGCGGCCGTGTCATCGTCCTATGCCAGCGGCTCGGCGACCAAAAGCCTGTCCACACTGGCAGCACTACGCCCCGTGCGATCGATTCTCGTCCGCGTTCCCGCCGGGGTCGTCGGTTCCGTCCGCCCCGGCGTGCTCGTTCTCGCCACCGTCGCCACCGCCGCCGGCCCGCGACCGGGCGAGCAGCGCCGCGGCGACGCCGCCGTAGCCCGCCGCGACCGCCAGCAGCCAGAGCGGCTGGTCCGTCAGGAACCACGGGACTGCGACCCCGTACCCCAGTCCCAGGAGCGCGCCCGAGGCGGTCCGAACGGCGTTGACCCCGCGCCGCCGCGTGAACGTCGTGACCGCCCAGTCGACCAGCGCCGGCGCCGGCCCGCAGGCGACCAGCCACGGCCATGCCGCCGGCCCGGTGTCGGTCAGGACGAGCGCGACGCCCGTCAAGATACCGGGGTAGACGCCGCTGCAACGGGCGCAGAGGCGGACCGTCCGGCCGCCGAGGGCGAGCCGGTGACAGCGGTAGTACTCGTCGGGCTCGTGGTGGCTGAGGAGGTACCGACCGGTGCGTGCGAGGCCGGTGTGGAGTTCGCCGGCCGCTCGATGGGCGCGGGCGGCCCGAGAGCGACCGGGACGGCCGACGGGCGAGCCGCCCGGGCGCCCGGCTGCTGCCGGCTCAGTCCTCCATGTACTGGCGGCGAAACTCCTCGTCGTCCTTGGTGAGGTAGATGACGCCCTCGATGATCCCGATGAGTCCGGGGATCCCGGACCAGAAGAAACAGAGGTAGAGGACCCCGAGCTTCGTGTTCCCGAGATAGAACTTGTGCGCGCCGAAACTCCCGAGCAGGATGGCGAACAGCGCCGCGACGATCCGCTCGTCGTTCGACCCCGACCCGGGCTGGCGGACGCCACACTCCGGGCAGATCTCGGCCTTCTCGTTGATGACCGCGCCGCACTCGGAACAGAACTTCTCGTCCGGGCCCTTCTGGCGGCCGCCGTCCGAGCCCGCGGGCTGGCCGCCGCCCGCGCCCGTGGACTGGCCCCCTGCGTCGTCGACGGTGCCCGCATCGCCCGAGCCGCCCTCGGCGGTCGACTCGCCCTCGGCGGTCGACTCGCCCTCGTCGACGCTGTCGCTCACCCAGCTGTCGTCGCTCCCGTCGTCGCCGTCGACCGGCGGCTGTCCGCCGCCCTGTCCCGACTCCGTCTCGCCGGGGTCGCCGTCCCGGTCGTCGCGCTCGTCGTTCGACATACCCCCGACGACGACTGTCGCCGGTGTAAAACTACCGACGGTCCGCGGGTCCCCGCCGACGAACCGGGGTCACTCGCTCCCCTCGAACGCGCCGAGCAGCGCGTCGTTGACCGCGGCGCTCTCCTCGATAAAGCAGAGGTGCCCGCCCTCGACGGCGGTGAACTCCCCGCGGGGGAGTCCCTCGGCCAGGTCCCGGCCCGCCGCCGTCGGGACGACCGCGTCGTCGACGCCGTGGAACACCCGGGCGGGCGTCGTGACCTCGTACAGCGAGTCCGAGCGGTCGAAGCGCCGCATCGCGGCGGCCTGGGCCTCGAAGCCCGTGCGGTCGGCGTCCTCCTCGCGGCGCCAGCCGACGATCTCGTCGACCACGTCGCCGTGGGCGTCGAGGTCGGCCGCGAACGCGTTGCGCAGCGAGGCCCGGAGCGCCTCGGGGTCGTCCCGGGGCGCGAACAGCGAGTCGAGCGCGTCGGCGTCGACGCGGTCGCCGTCGGCAGTGGTACCAAAGAGCGTCAGCGACGCCGCGCGGCTGTAGCGGTGCGCGTGCTCCAGCGCGACCATCCCGCCGAGGCCGGCGCCGACGACGTGCGCGTCGGCGACACCGTGGTCGGCGAGGACGGCTTCGAGGTCGCCCGCCAGCGTCCGGACCGCGTAGGGACCCTCCGGCGCGTCCGAGCGGCCGGTCCCGCGCAGGTCCCAGGTGACCGTCTCGAAGCCCTCCGCGAGGGCGGCGTGCTGCCAGCCCCACACCCACGCGCCGTAGCCCGCCGGTTCGACGAACACCACGGTATCCGCGGCGCGATCGCCGTCTTCGGGCGGCCGCGGGTCACCCCGCGCCTCGTAGTAGAGGTCGACCCCGCCGTTCGTGACGACTGTCATGGGTCGGTGTTGGCACAGTCGCCGTAAGGGCGACTCGGTTCGCGGGCGCTCGCGGTGACCGCACCGCACGCGGGGGAAGACACTTACCCGCGACGAACCGATCCGGCGACCGCCATGGCCCTCCGCAGACGCCGCGTCCTCGCGAGCGTCGCCGCGGTGGCCGGGAGCGCCGCCGGAGCGGGCTGTGCCGGGCTCGGGTCGGGCGTGACCGACATCACGCTCGACAACGAGTCCGAGAGCGAGCAGACCGTGACGCTGGTCGTCACACCGACCGACGGCGGCGACCCGCTGCTCGACGAGACGGTCACGCTCGACGCCGGCGGTGGCACCGGCTACGAGGAGGTGGTGGGCGACGAGACCGTCGAGGTGCGCGTCTCCGTCGAGGGCGGCCCCGAGGAGACCCACGAGTGGTCCGACACCGAGACCGACTCGCACGGACTCTACATCGACGTCACCGGCGAGTCGATCTCGTTCACAGAGGGGACGGCGTAGCGGTCGGGCGGGCGGCGCCGCGGCCCGTCTGGGCGACGGCCGCTCGGAGACTTATAGGTCGGCCGACCGTACCGCCGGGCGATGGAGTACCGGACGCGGCTGGCCGCGAACCTCGCCTCGGAGTCGGAGGCCTACGGCTACACGCTGACCATCTGGGGGAGCGGGGCGCTGCTGATCCACGCCTACAGCGTCCCGGACGTCTGGCGCATCCTGTCGTTCGTCGCGGGCGCGCTGGTCGGGTTCGGTCTGCTCGCGGCGGTCGCGTTCGAGGGGTTCTCGACGCAGCTGAGCGTCGAGGAGTCGCCCTCGTCGCTGGTCGTCTCGGCGATCCACATCCTCTCGACCGGCGGGGCGCTGGCGGCCGTCAACCTCTTTCTGGACGCGACGCCCCAGGAGTGGCCGCTCGCGACGTTCTTCGCCGTCGGCGCGCTCGCGACGGTGACGTACAACGTGCTGTTGCTGCTCGAAGCGGTCGCCGTGCGAGCGGTCACCTGAGCGGCGTCCCGACGGTCGCCCAACGCGGTTCGAAAACGAACGGATTCGGCGCGTTACAGGGCTGTGTCGTCGAGGCGGCCGGCCGTTCGGGCGTCGCCGGTGGGGTCGACCGCGCGGGCGTCGTCGACGCCGAACAGTTCCGGCGCCACGTCGAAGGCCGCGTCGGCCGGCTCCGCGACGCCCTCGGCGGGGCGGTCCGCGGCGGGACCGCGGTCGGCGTCGTCGACCATGGTCAGTCGTCCGCCGAGAGCGGCTGGCCCTCGGCGTCGGTCGGCGCGGGGCTCTCGCCGTCGGCGAAGGGGTACCACGACTGCTTGCCGTCGGCGAGACACGGGTCGGTGTACCCCTCGACCTCCTCCGGCTCGGCGAGTTCGACGATGGTCTCGTGGCCGGTGGCGTCGACCCACTCGCGGAAGGTCTGGCCCTCCTCGCGCAGGGCGGCGTAGGCCTCGACGAGGTTGGCGATCATCCCCGGCACCTCGTCGGCGGGGACGCGCTGGCGCACCCACTCGATGAAGGTGGGGTCCTCGCCGATGCCGCCGCCGACGCCCACGTCCATCGCCTCGACCATCTCGCCGTCCTTCCGGGCGCGCATCCCCTGCAGGCCGATGTCGGCGGTCATCGCCTGGCCGCAGTCGGCCGTACAGCCCGAGTAGTGCATCTTGATGCGGTCCACGTCGTCGGGCAGCTCGACCTCCCCGGCGAGCCACTGGAGCATCCGGGCCATCCGCGCCTTCGTCTCCGTCAGCGCGAGCGAGCAGAACTCCGTCCCGGTACAGGCCATCGCGCCCTGCTCGAAGGGGTTGGGCTCGGGCCGGTAGGTCTCCAGCAGGTCCTCGTTGAGGAGGTGCGCGAGCCGGCCGTCCGGCACGTCCATGATGAGGGGGTTCTGGCGCCGGCTCAGCCGGATCTCGCCGGAGCCGTACGCGGAGGCCAGGTCGGCGAGTTCGATGGCGTCCTCGGCGGGCATCCGCCCGACCGGGACCGAGAGGCCGACGTAGTTCTTGCCGTCCGTCTGGTCGTAGACGCCGACGTGGTCGTGGGCGCCCTGCTCGGTCGGCTTGCCGGCGTTGTAGGTGTACTCGCGGCGGAAGTCCGTTCCGGCCCGCTCCAGTTCGAAGTCCAGCCGCTCGCCGAGTTCCTCGCGGATGGCGTCGGTGCCCCACTCGTCGACGAAGAAGCGGGCGCGGTTCTTCGAGCGGTTCTCGCGGTTGCCCTCCTCGTGGTAGAGCTCGACGAACGCCCGTACCGTCTCCTTGGCCTGGTCGCGGGTGACGAAGAGATCGAGCGGGCGGGCCTCGCGCGGTTCGCGGCCGCCGAGGCCGCCGCCGACGCGGACGTTGAACCCCCTGACCTCCTCGCCGTCGATGAACTTGTGGGCGGGTTCGAGGCCGATGTCGTTGATCGAGTCCTGGGCGCAGCCCTGGCGACAGCCCGTCACCGAGATGTTGAACTTCCGGGGCATGTTGGCCAGGTCGTCGTCGCCGCGGATCTCCGCCTGGATCTCGTCCAGGAGCTCGCGGGACTCGACGTACTCCTCGGCCTTCCCCGCCACGGGACAGCCGGAGATGTTGCGCATCGTGTCGCCCCCCGCGGAGCGCGAGGAGACGCCCACGGCTTCCAGTTTCTCCCAGATCTCGGGGATGTCCTCCAGCTTGAGCCAGTGCAGTTGAATCGACTGGCGCGTCGTGAAGTCGATCCAGCCGTTGCCGAACTCGGGGTTCTCGACGGGACCTTTCGCGTAGTCGCGGGCGACCTCGCCGATGGCCTTCAGCTGGCCGGGCTCGAGGACGCCGCCGCAGTTGGTGAGCCGCATCATGAAGTACGACTCCTGGCCCCCGCGGTGGTGGAACACCCCCCAGAACTTGAACCGGGAGAACCACTCGTCGCGCTCCTCCTCCGGGATGGCGTCCCACCCCTTCTCCGCGAACTCCTCGATTTTCTCGCGCACTTCGTCGCCGTACATCTCGTCCTTCCAGGCTTCCTTCTTGTGTGGCATTGATTTCCTCCGTTTTAGGTTTGTCCGCAATTTCGGCAAATACCCAAACGTTCGTCTTCTGATTTACGTTTTAGCTAGCTGACTGCGATGCACATAAGCATAATCGTTTAATAATTTGTGCAATCTGATCGATATCCGGACGAACGCTCGAAATACAATGACCTTAAACGCATTTGGGTGGGGGTCGCGCGGCGGTCGCGGTCGCGGGGTCAGGTGCCGAGGCGGTCGGTGGCCGGCGCGAGGTCCGCGTGCGAGCCGGCGGTCAGCGGGTGGGCGTCCACGTCGGGCGCCTGGGCGTCGACGACGACGGGGTCGAGCCGCGAGAGCACGTCGTAGAGCCGGCCGGAGCCGGCCGCGAGCGTGTGGTCGCAGGCGACGCGGGCCGCGCCGGTGTCGTAGACGGCGTGCAGCGGGTGGAGCCGGCCGTCGCTGCGGGGCACCGCGGCGGCGTCGTCGCAGGTCTCGAAGCAGTCGTCGAGGAGCGACGTGTCGACGGTGGGCACGTCGCCGGCGACGACGGCGACGGCGTCGCCCGACGCGACGCGGACGCCGGTCCGGATGGCCGCGACCGGCCCCTCGTCGGCGATCGGGTCGACCGCGAGCCGGTGGGGACGGTCGCCGACCGCCTCGGAGGCCGCGCTCCGGTCGTCGGCCGAACAGGCCACCACGACCTCGTCGACCGCCGGCGCGACCGCGTCGGCGACCCGCCCGAGCGGCGCGTCGTCGGTCGACGACCCGAGCGCGTTCCCGACACCGGTCAGCAGGAGCGCCGAGCGCATCTCAGTCGTCCCCCGGTGCGGCCGACTCCGACGCGCCGCCCGCGCTCACGAAGCCGCTCTCGGTCGCGATCTCGGCGATGTGGGGCTGGAACACCCACGCCGCAAGCAGGACTATCGGGACCATCGAGACGGCGACGATGGAGTAGCCGATGTGCAGGTTCGCCAGGAACGGCGCGGAGTAGACCAGCGGGTAGACGATCCCGCCGACGGTGCCGACGCCGCCGACGACGCCCGCGACCGCGCCGGAGCTGTTGGGGAACATCGCCGGCACCTGCGCGAAGATCGAGCCCTCCGCGAACGCGCAGGCCATCCCGACCACGAAGCCGGCGCCGACGGCGACGAGCACCCGCCCCGACAGGCCGGCCAGCGTCATCCCGAACATCGAGACGACGACGAACGACAGCGTCACGAACGTCCACTGCTCGCGGTAGCGGCCCTCGAACAGCGGGATGATGTCTTTCTCCCTGCGGGCGAGCACGTCGCTGACGTAGCCGCCGATGGGGCGGAGCAGCCCGGCCGCGACGGAGAACGTCGCCGCGAACGTCGAGGCGAGCACGAGGTTGTCGGTGTTGAACCCCTCGCGGTAGTACGTCGCGAGCCAGCCGTTCATCGACAGTTCGAGGCCGAACGTCATCACGTACGCGAGCGCGAGCACGACCGTCCCGTACCGGGTGGCGGTGTAGAACCAGCCCTTGAAGCTCGCGTTGTCGGCGGTGGCCTGCCGTTTCTCGTCGCTCTTGGCCGCCTCGCCGAGCGCGTAGTAGACGACCGCGAGCAGGATGGACACACAGCCCGTGTAGAAGAAGGCCGCTCGCCAGTTGGTCTCGAACAGGGGCCCGCTCCAGTTCGAACCGAACACGCGCGGGAGGACGAGCGCCCCGCCGGCCGCGCCGGCGTTGCCGATGCCCGCGTAGATGCCCTCGGCGGTCCCGAGCTGCTCCTCCTCGAACCACTCGGAGACGTGCTGGATCCCGATGACGAACGTGATCCCCGCCGTCGCCACGATGAGCCGCTCGACGAAGAACACGGCGTAGCTCTGTGCGAACGCGCTCGCGATCGAGAACACGCCGACGTAGGTGAGCACGATGGCGAACACCGCCGGCGCGCCGAACTTGTCCGAGAGCCAGCCCGTCAGGATGCGGCCGAAGGGCGCGAGCCAGATGGCCGCGCTCGCGAGGATCCCGATCTCCGCAAGCGAGAGGCCGAACTCCTCCGCCATCGGTCCCGTGAACGGGGCGAAAGAGAACCAGATCAGGAACGAGAAGTTGAACCCGACCGTGGCGAGCACCAGCGTCCGCCACTTGGTCATCCTGATCAGACCCACGCCGATCCCCCCGCCTCGCCGGCGGCCGCACCGACGACCGCCGAACCGTAATTAACTATCATTTCCGTTTGTTCGTCCAGTATTTTATCGTTCTTCATATCGAACGTCCACCTTTGTACGGATATAGGTTGGATGCTCGTAACATATAACCCTAGTCGTTTAATTAATCAATCGTGAGTTCGTGGCGCTGGACGAACGGGAGATATTAGGACGGATGCTGTAGATATTAGGATGTAATACGTCGAATCGGGCGACGGAAAACCGGACGACCGTCGACTTTCGACCGCCCGCCGACGTGGCGTCGGCTGGCCGCGGTGTCGGTTCGGCGCGAGCCGGCGCGCGCGGCATCGAGGGGGAGATCGCCGTAGCACAGCGGCTGAGCGGTCCCGAGCTCGGAGAACGGGCGGCAGAAACGGGAGCGACGGCCGGTCAGTCGTCGGCGCGGGCGGGCGAGGTGGCCGCGGCGGCGGCCCGGTCGGCGGGCGCGACGAGCCGGACGGCGCACTGCTTGAAGTTCGGTTCCTTCGACTGGGGGTCCAGCGCGTCGACGGTGAGGCGGTTGGTCGCCGGGTGGTGGATGGGGAGCCAGACCAGTCCCCCGGGGACGGCCGGGTCGGGGTCGACCGTCGCCGGGACCGCGTCGCGGCGCGTCTCGACGACGACCGAACCGTCGGAGACGGCGTCGCTGGCGGCGACCGTCTCGGGGTTGATCCGCGCGACGACCGGGTCGGGGTCGTCCACGTCCCGGGTGCGGACGCCCGTGTTGTACTGCTCGGACTCCCGGGCGGTCGTCAGCGTCAGCGGGTAATCCTCGTCCACCGGCTCGGGCAGCCCCTCCTGGCGGGCCGTCGAGAAGCCGGCCCTGCCGCTGGGCGTCGGGAACGACCACGACTCCTCGCCCGTGTCCGGCTCCGGTGCGACCCCGTTGTCGCCGTCCCGCGGGACGTACCCGCGGTTGCCGTCGTCGCCGTCGTAGTAGCGGTAGCCGGCGTCGGTCTGGGCGTCGGGCGCCGGCCAGCGCAGCGCCTTCAGATCCTCCAGGCGGTCGTAGGTGATCCCGGACATATCGGCGATACTGCCCGCCGTCATGCCCGCGAACTCGTCGAACAGCGTCTCGGGGTCGGGGTCGGGGTCGTCGAACAGCTCGGGGAACAGCCGCGCGCCGATGGTGGCGATGATCCGCAGGTCCGTCCAGACGCCGCTCGGCGCTTCGGTGGCCGCTCGCACGCGCGAGACGGTCCGTTCCATGTTCATCGCGGTACCCTCCGACTCGCCCCAGGTCGCCGCCGGGAGGACCACGTCCGCCAGTTCGGTGGTCTCGGTCCGGAAGGCGTCCTGGGCGACGAGGAATGTGTCTTCGAGCGCCGCTTTCGCCGCGCTCGCGTCGGGCATCCCCGCGACCGGGTTGGTCGCCACCGTGTAGGCGACCGCGACCTCGTCGTCGAACGCCTCGAACATTCCCACGGGGCCGGGGCCGGCGTCGTCGGGGAGCCGGTCGACCGGGATCCCCCACTCGTCAGCGACGAACGCCCGCTCGTCGGGGTCCTGGAACGGGCGCTGGCCCGGCCAGGTCCCCTTGCACGAGCAGACGCGGGTCCCCATCGAGTTGGCCTGGCCCGTTAGCGAGAACGGGCCGCTACCCGGCCGGAGGTTGCCCGTCGCGAGGCAGACGTCGATCAGCGCCCGCGAGATGTCGGTCCCCTGGACGTGCTGGTTGACGCCCATCCCCCAGTAGCACAGCGCGTCCCGCGCGAAGGCGTCCGCGAGGCGGTCCACGTCGGCCGACGAGACACCAGCCTGCTCGGCGGCGGTCCCGCTGTCGGGCAGCGCGGCCCGGAGGTCGTCGAACCCCTCGGTCGCCTCGGCGACGAACTCGGTGTCGACGCGGTCGGTCTCGACCACGCGGGCGAGCACCGCCCGCGCGAGCGCGAGGTCTTGCCCGGGCTCGGGCGCGACGTGGGCGTCGGCCGCCTCGGCCGTCTCCGTCTCCACCGGGTCGACGGCGAGCAGCTCGACGCCGTCCTCGTTCGCCGCCTGGCGGATCCACCGGAACATGACCGGGTGGGCCGCTGCCGGGTTCGCGCCCCAGACGACGTGGGCGTCGGCCGCCGGGATGTCGTCGTAGCTGCAGGGGGGCGCGTCGCTACCGAACGCCTGGTAGTAGGCGGTGACGGCGCTGGCCATGCACAGCGTCGTGTTCGCGTCGTAGTATCGCGTCCCGAAGCCGCCGCGGGCCAGTTTCCCGAGCGCGTAGGCGGCCTCGTTGGTCTGCTGGCCGCTGCCCATGACGGCAACCTCCCCGTCGCCGTCGAGGGTCCCCTGGAACGCTTGCAGCGCCTCCGACAGCGCCACGTCCCACGTCGTCGAGACGAGGTCCCCGCCGCGGCGCACCAGCGGCCGGGTCAGCCACTCCCCGTCGGGGTCGGAGGTCTCGCGCACGCCCCGCTGGCAGGCCAGCCCCTGGTTGACCGGGTGGGCGGCGTCGCCGCGCACCACGTCGACGCCGTTCCCGATGTCCGCGCCGCGCTGGAGGTGCCCGCACCCGACCGCACAGCGCATGCACGTCGTCGGTACCCAGTCGCTCATGGCGCGATCACCGCCGACCGTGACCGACTGCCGGTCTGTCCCGATCTTCCACAATAATGTAGACGAACGCAAACCATTCTGTCGTCTACTGATCTATACGTCCTGTACTAAACACTATCCCTTGAAGGATTAAAACACATATCGACACGATCGAAACGGACGGTCAGTTCGGTAGCGACTGTTGCCGCCGGCGCGCGGACCGGACCGGTCCGCGTGCGGCCCGGAGACGGTGCGGCTCGGGGTCCTACCCGGGCAGATAGTCCGCCATCGACGACGACTCCGGTTCGGGGAGGTCCAGGTCCGCACCGGTGAGCGTCTCGACGGCGTCGGCGACGGCGACGGCGAACTCGGTCGGTTCGGCGGCGGCCGGCGCAGCCGAGAGCGCGGTCGCCTCGCTCGTCGGGACGACCGCGTCGGCCGCCTCGACGGTCCGGTCGCCGTCGGCGAAGTTCGCGACGACGGTGTCGACCGCGGCGTCCACGTCGGCCAGCCGGTCACAGGTCCGGGGGACGGCGTCGCTCCCGCGCTCGGCGTCGGGGACCACGAGCGCGACGGCGTCGGCGGCGGTCACGGCCGCGACCGCCTGGTTGGCCCCCACGGGCGGCACGTCGACGAAGACGGCGTCGTAGCGCTCGGTCGCCGTCGACAGCCGCTCGGCGAGCCGGCGGGCGCACTCGCTGGTCTTCGCGCGGGCCAGCCGCTCGAACGGCGCCCGCGCCGGCGCGACGGTCACCGACCCCGGAACGTCGAGCGCGAGCGGCGTCTCCGCCTCGGCCAGCGGCCGGTCGTCCGTCAGTACGCGCGTCACGTCCGGGTCGATCCGCTCGGGGACGAACGCCGACAGCCCCTGGGTCGAGAACGCCGCGTCGACCACCGCCGCGTCCCGGCCGGCCCGCGCCAGCGTCGCCGCGAACTCGACCGACAGCCGCGTCGCGCCCGCGCCGCCGACGCCGCCGACCACCGCGTGGCAGTCGCCGCTTCCCTGCGTTTCGGTCATGTCCCCGCTTGGCCGCCCGCTAGTTGAAAAACCTACGCGTCGGGCGCCGGGTAGTTGCGGACCGTCGCGGCCGGTCGACCGCTCCGGGCCGCCGTCACTCGGCGCCGTCGGCGATGCTCGCCGCGATGTCGTCGAGTTCGTCGTCGTCCAGCTCGGGCCGCTCGCCGAAGATCGAGTGGATCGGGCGGCTGCCGTCCTCCTCGAAGCGCGGGACGACGTGGCCGTGGGTGTGTGGGACCTCCTGGCCGGCGGCCTCGCCGTTGTTGAACGCGACCGTCGAGCCGTCGGCGTCGACCGCCGACTCGATCGGGTCGACCAGCCGCTGCATGACCGCGAACACGTCCCCCGCCAGGTCGTTCGGCATGTCCTGGACGTGCTCGTGGTGGGACTTCGGGATGACGAGCGTGTGCCCCGGCGCGAGCGGGTTCGCGTCGAGGAACGCCAGCACGTCGTCGGTCTCGTAGACGGTGCGACTCGGGATCTCTCCCGCCACGATCGAACAGAAGATACAGTCGTCGCTCATGCGCGAGGTGACGAAGCGGAGCCAAATCAAGGTTTAGGCGCTCGGTTCCCTCCGGTGGACCCCCGTCTGCTCGTACGTGGCTCAGTACGGGCGGCGGCTGTTGCGGTGAGCGGTTGCGGTGCGGTCGGCGCGTGCTGGAGCGCGCGTTCATGCGCGCGACGACACCGCGCGAGGGATGAGAGAGCCGAAGGCGAGCGAATCGGCTGGGGAGGCCCGTGGCTGTCTGCGGTGCTGTGCGGGGCGGTTGCGGTCGCGGTGCCAGGCGGTACGGTCCCTGGCGGACTGAAAGGGCGAGGCGCGCTCGCGTCCACTTTAGTCGCCTGGGCGGGCCCCTATCCGCGCGGGCGTTGCGGAGAGCGCGGATATCCCGCTCAGCGACCGCGAGCGCGCCGAGGGCTTTCAGCGCTTACCGTCGAGTGCGGTAGATACGACTGCTAGCGAGCGCGCCGAGGGCTTTCAACGCTCGCTGTCCCCTGCCGCACTGACTCCAGCTAGCGAGCGCGTCCGGGACTCCCGGCGCTTGCTGTCTCACGCAGTCGAGTGCGGTCGCTGCCGTCGCCGTCTCTTCTGGGACGGACCCAATATCACCCACTCGACTCGCGGGTCGACCCACCACCCGGCCGACCGGTGTCGGACCGAGACGAGCCGCCGCCCGTGTCAAAAAACTATTACCTCGGGCGGGCGAGGGGCCGGGAGATGGTGTTCGAGCGACTGCGGCGCCGGGAGTACGTCACGGGGATCCTGGGCGGACTCGCGGCGCTCGGGGGATGTAACGACCTGAGCGGCGACCGGTCGTCGACCGACACGGCACCGACGGCGGGGGCGACCGACGCGGCGTCGACGGAGGGGGCGACGCCGTCGACGACCCCGGAATCGGACGCGGACGGCACCGGACTGACAGACGACGGGTCCCCCGGCGGGGATGGGGACGGGGTCCTGTACGCCCAGCCGGGAGAGATCCAGCGGACGGTCGACGAGGCGGCCGACGGGGCGGGCGGGGTCGTCCGTCTCCAGGCGGGTCGCACGTACGACGGGGATACGCCGGTCCACGTCAGACCGGGTGTGACGCTCGACTGCAACCGCGCGGTCGTCGAGGTGGCGGGCGACCACGAGGGGCTCTTCCTGGACACCGGATCGGCGGTGGTCGACGGCCGTATCGACGTGACCGCGGCGGAGTACTCGAGCAGCGCGGTCGTGCTCGACACCACGCGGTCGACCCACGGCAAGTACAACGCCGGCGACGGCCGGGACACCTCGGCGACCTTCGAGGGACACGTCCTCGGGAACGTCGACAGTGTCGGGGGCAACGGGATCGAGCTGGTCTCCGACGGCGCGGCGTTCGAGTCCGTCGCCGACGCGGGGATCACGATGGGGTGTCGGTTCGCAGGGACGGTGGCCCACTTCGAGCGCGGGGTCCGGGCCGACGTCCGGAACGGCGGCTGGATCAACTCCGTCCGGTTCGACCTGGAGTTGACCGGCAACAGGGTGGGCTTCCTCCACGCCGGGACCGGCGACGGGCTGTTGCTCAGCGACCTCTACGGCGCGGTCCAGACGAGCTGGCACGAGGGGGCCGTCGGCGTCCGGAACGCCACCGACCAGCCGTCGCTGACGGTGTACGGCCGGATCTGGGACGCCGACCCGGCCCGCTCCCAGCGCGCGGTCGAGGGCGCTGGGATCACGGTGGTCTCGGACCTGGCCGCCGACCACGCGGCGACGGCGGCCGACGCCGACGGTTCGGTCGGGCTCGACCTCCGGGGCGGCGAGTTGCGGCTGGTGGAGTACGGGAGCGGTTCGACGCTCACCGTGCGGCCCTCCGAGTCCGGCGTCGTCTTCGAGACCGACGGCGGGACCCGGTTGCTCCTCGGCGAGGACGGCCAGGTGCGCCCCCAGCCCGGGCGCGCGTACTTCCAGATGCTCGGGGAGGACCTCAGCGAGCGGTCGGGGACGAACTGGTGGGAACTCGCCGTCGACGACGGGTCGAACACCGAGGGCGGCGACCCCGCGCTCGGGCTCTGGTACGCCGGCGAGTGGCTCCTCTTCGAGTCGACGGCGTCCGTCTCCCCCTGAAGACCGGGCGCGTCCGCGGCGGCCCCCGCGGAGTCGCGGCCGGTCACCGCCGGACGCCACCCTCTTGGCGACCGGGTCCGAACCGCCGGTATGCGCATCGAGTACGACCGCGAGACCTGTATCGGGATGTTCCAGTGCGTCGCCGAGTGGGAGGGGTTCGAACGCGACAGCGACGCCGGCAAGGCGGTCCTCGTCGACGGCGAGGAGCGTGAGGAGGACATCTTCGTCCGCGAGGTGCCCGACGGCGCCGAACTCGACGCGAAGTTCGCCGCTCGCTCGTGCCCCGTCGACGCCATCGAGGTCTACGAAGACGGCGAGCAGATCGTCTGACTCGCCCCGCCGCCCGTCCTCCGTATCCGCCACCCGACGCTCCGCATTCGCCGCCCGCCGCCCCGTATTCTCGGCTGGTACCGCCTCGTGGTAGCATGTGCCACGAACCGACAATCCCGGGAATCGTTTCCGATACGCCCGTCTAACGACCAGACTCAACCGATCGAGCCACCGGTAGAGGGTATTGAAGACAAAACTTTTTCAATACGGTGGTCCATAGAATCGGCAACCCACTGACCACCATGCCCGAGATGGAAACTGCTCAGTTCGAGACCGACCTGAGCCTCTTCAAGTACGACAACCTGGAACAGTTGCCGCCGGCCTACCGCGACCTGGAGGAGGCCGAGCGGACCGAACGGATCGAGGCCGCGCTGGCGGAACTCGGCGACGACGTGGTGATCCTCGGCCACAACTACCAGCGCCGGGAGATCGTCGAACACGCCGACTTCGTCGGTGACTCCTACCAGCTCAGCACGGAAGCGGCGAACGCCGACGCCGAGTACGTGATCTTTGGCGGCGTGACGTTCATGGCCGAGTCGGCCGACATCATCACCGACGACTCCCAGAGCGTCATCCTCCCGAGCATGGAGGCCTCCTGTCCGATGGCCGGGATGGCCGAGGCGCTGCAGGTCGACGCCGCGTGGGCCGAGATCACGGGTGCGGCGCCCGACGAGGAGATCATCCCGATCACCTACATGAACAGCTACGCCGACCTGAAGGCCTTCTGCGCCGAGCAGGGCGGGCTGGTCTGTACCTCCTCGAACGCCCACAGGGCCTTCGAGTACGCCTTCGAGAAAGGCGACAAGGTCCTGTTCCTCCCGGACAAGCACCTCGGAGAGAACACCGCCTATCGGCTGGGGATGGAAGACGAGATCGCCGAGTGGGACCCCTGGGACCCCGAGGGCAAGGACGCCGAGGAGGTCGTCGAGAACGACATCGTCCTCTGGGACGGCTACTGCCAGGTCCACGAGCGCTTCCGCGAGTCTCACATCGAGGACCTCCGCGAGCGGCGGCCCGACGCGAACGTGGTCGTCCACCCCGAGTGCCGCCGGGAGGTCGTCGAGGCGGCCGACGTGGTCGGCTCCACGTCGACCATCTGCGAGACCGTCGAGAACGCCGAGCCCGGGGACGCCTGGGCCATCGGCACGGAGATCCACCTCGCCAACCACCTCGACCGGTGGCACCCCGAGGTGGAGGTGCTGCCGCTCTGTGGCGACGCCTGTATGGACTGCAACGCGATGCGCCAGATCGACCCCAACTACCTGACGTGGGTGCTCGAAGAACTCGTCGAGGGCCGCGAGCGCAACGTCATCGAGGTCGCGCCCGAGGAGAAGGAACTCGCGCAGGTCGCCCTCGACCGGATGCTGGAGATCTGACTATGAACGGGACAGACACCGACGGGGACGACGCGACCGGGACAGAACTAGAGGACTACGACGACTACCGGACGACGGACGTGCTCGTGGTCGGCTCGGGTATCGCGGGGCTCGCGGCGGCCCTGGGTGCGGCCCGCGAGGGCGCCGACGTGACCGTCGCGACGAAGGCCACCCGGCCGGAGGGAGCCTCCTCCTGGTGGGCCCAGGGCGGCATCGCCGTCTCGCGGGACGACCCCGGCCAGTTCAAGGCGGACATCCTGACCGCCAGCGCCGACACCGCGGACCCCGAGGCCGTCGACGTGCTCGTCGAAGAGGCCAACGACGCCGTCCGGGACGTGCTCGTCGACACGCTCGGCGTCGAGTTCGACACGGTGGGCGCGGAGGCGAGCGCCCCGGACGGCGACGACTGGGACTTCGGCCGCGAGGCGGCCCACGACGAGCCGCGGATCCTCCACGTCGACGCCTCGACGGGCAAGGCGATCCACGTCCCCTTCCTGAACTTCCTCGACGAGCGCGACGGCGTGACGATCCTGGACGACACCGCGGCGCTCGAACTCGTCAGCCACGAGGGCCGCGTCCACGGCGCCCTGCTGGAACACGACGGCGACGTGACGCCCACCTTCGCCGGCGCGACGGTGCTGGCGACCGGCGGCATCGGTGACCTGTACCCCCGGTCGACCAACCCGGACGGCTCCACGGGCGACGGCATCGCCATGGCCGCGCTCGCGGGCGCCGATGTCGAGGACATGGAGTACGTGCAGTTCCACCCGACCGTGTATCCTGGCGGGGAGGACCCCGAGGACGGCCCGTTCCTCGTCAGCGAGGCCGTCCGCGGCGAGGGCGCCCACCTCCTGAACGGCGAGGGCGAACGCTTCATGCCCGACTACCACGAGGACGCCGAACTCGCGCCCCGGGACGTGGTCGCCCGCGCCGTCCAGAAAGAGGTCGACGCGACGGGCGAGGTCCGCCTCGACGTGTCCCCCCTCGACTTCGCGGGCGAGTTCCCCGATCTCGCCGAGAAGTGCGAGGACAGGGGCGTCGACTGGGAGGCGGGCATCCCGGTCGGCCCCGCCGAGCACTTCCTCTGTGGCGGCGTCGACGTGGACACGCGCGGGCGCGCCTCGCTGGACCGGCTGTACGCCGTCGGCGAGTGCTCCCGCACCGGCGTCCACGGCGCGAACCGCCTGGCCTCGACCTCCCTGCTGGAGGGGCTCGTCTGGGGGCTGCGTGCGGGCGAGGACGCCGCCGACTTCGAGCCGGCGGTCGTCGAGGCGCCGGAGCTGCTGGACCGGGACCCCGCGCTGCCGGACAACTTCGCCCGCGAGAAGTTCCACCGGCTGCGCCGCGTGATGGACGAGTACGTCGGCCTGCAGCGGGACCGCGACGAACTCGGCCGCGCCCAGGCGGTGCTCCGGCGGCTCAAGGGCGAGGTCGACGCGTACGTCCGCACGCGCACGGCGCGGTCGCTGTACGAACTCCGCCACGCCTCGGTGACGGCGCTGCTCGTGACCCGCGCCGCCGCCGAGAACGAGGAGTCCGTGGGGACGCACAACCTCGTCGAGGAGCCCGCGACACCGGGGGCCGACTGAGGGCTCGATCCCATGATCCCCGATTCGAAGATAGAGGGGTGGCTCCGCGAGGACGTCGGCCACCACGACGTGACCAACCAGGTGCCCGGCGAGACGACCGGCCGGCTGGTCGCCAAGGAGCGTGGCGTCGTCGCCGGCCTGGAGGCGGCTCGCGCCGTCTTCGACTACCTCGGCGTCGCGGTCACCGACAGCGCCGACGCGGGCGACCGGATCGACGCCGGCGAGACCGTCCTCGAAGTCGCGGGGGCGGCCCGCGACGTGTTGCGCGGCGAGCGCGTGGCCGTCAACGTCGCCGGCCACGCGTCCGGCGTGGCGACGAAGACGCGGCGGGCGGTGGACGCGGCCAGGACCGAAAGCGACGACGTGCGGGTCGCCGCCACCCGCAAGACCACGCCCGGCCTCCGGGGCGTCGAGAAGCGGGCCGTGGTCGCCGGCGGCGGCGACACCCACCGGCTGGACCTGTCGCACATGGTCATGGTCAAGGACAACCACGTCGCCGAGATGGGTCTCGAATCGGCCGTCGAGCACTTCCGCGAGCGGGCGTCGTTCGCCACGAAGGTCGAGGTCGAGGTCGAAGCCCCCGGCGAGGCGCCGCGGGCCGCCGCAGCGGGCGCCGACATCGTCCTGCTCGACAACATGGACCCCGAGACGACCGCGGAGGCGGTGGCACTGCTCCGCGAGACCGCCGCCGACCTGGGCCGGGAGGTGCTGGCCGAGGCCTCGGGCGGCATCACCGTCGAGACCGTCCCCGACTACGCCGCGACCGGCGCGGACGTGGTCTCGATGGGGTCGCTCACCCACTCCGCGCCGACGCTCGATCTCTCCTTCCGGACGGGGTAACCGCGTCGGACGGGGTTTCGCGGCCCCGCCGTTTATCCCGAACCGGCGCGACGACCCACGCATGTCGGACGCCACAGCGGACGACGGCCCCGTCGGTCCCGCCGCGGTCGGCGGTGTCGCCGCGGTCGTGACCTTCGGGATGCTCGCCTACGTGACCGTCCTGCTGTTCGAC
Source organism: Halosimplex halophilum (assembly GCF_004698125.1). Taxonomy (NCBI): domain Archaea; kingdom Methanobacteriati; phylum Methanobacteriota; class Halobacteria; order Halobacteriales; family Haloarculaceae; genus Halosimplex; species Halosimplex halophilum. Next base: position 749,615 of record NZ_ML214298.1, on the reverse strand, counting down.
CGGACCGCGCTCGGGGTCGTCGTCGGCGCGCTCTCGGGCGTCGGGATCTTCTACACGGTCCCCTACACGATCCGGCGGGGCGACCCCGAGTACGCGAGCGACGCCCACCGGAACCTCGCGCGGAGCTTCCACCCCGGCGCGGCTGGCTACGCGCTGTCGGGGGCCGGCGTCGTCGCGCTCGCGCTGCTGTTCGTCTTCGAGGACGCGCTCCTGTCGGTGGCGGTCGCGCTGACGCTGGCGCTCGTGGAGTACGTGGTCCTCTCTCGGGTCCTCCCGCGGGCGGGCGAGGCCGTCGCGGACGACGAGAGCGACTGGTCCAGCGACGAGTGGGACGAGTGAACCCGCCGGCGGTCGCGGACCGGCCTACCCCTCGTCGAGTCGCCGGGCGAGCATCACCTCGTCGACGAGTTCGCCGTCGACCTCGTAGTGGTCCTCGCGGACCGCCTCGATCCCCCAGCCGTTGCGTTCGAGGAAGTCGACGGCCGCGTCGTTCGTGGCGGGGAGGCTGTTGTACACCTTCCGGCAGCCCCGCGAACCGGCCCACGCGACGCCGCGCTGGAGGAGGTGACTGCCGATGCCGTGGCGGCGGTACCCCTCCAGGACGCCGACGGTGAGCTCGGCGGTGCCGCGGAGTTTGGCCTGTTCCTGCCCGCGGACGTGGCACCAGCCGACGACCTCGTCGGCGACCGTGGCGACGAAGACGACGCGACACTCCGTCGGGGTGCGCCGAAACAGGGTCTCCTCGTACTCGAGCTGCTCGGCGACCGTCTCGGCGGTGATGTACGACCCCGCCTCCGCGACCTCGCGGATGGCGCCGACGACGCCCGAGAAGTCCGCCGGGCGGGCCGGGCGGACCGCGTAGTCGACGCCCGCCTCGGAGAACTCCTCGGTCTCGCCGGACTGGACCCGGGGGCGCAGGCGGCCGTCGGGGTCCTCCGCGAGCAGGTCGTCGCGCTTCAGGATCGAGAGGTGGTGCTGGAAGGACTCGGGGTCGACGCCGACCCGCTCGGCGACCGCGCTGGGCTCGACCGGCCCGTGGCGCTCGACGAACCGGTAGATCCGCTTGCGGTCGCCCGAGAGGTCGACCTCGTCCGGGACCGACATCACCCCGACCTAGCCGAGCCAGCGACAAGTAGGTGGGGGCGGCCCCGCCGGGCCGGCGCCATCACTCCTCCGGCGGTGCCGCGCGGTCGTCGCTCTCGACGACGGCGGACAGCGGCGTCGCCGCCTCCCACGCGCGGTCGAAGACCTCGACCAGCCGCCCGGCCATCGACTCGTCGCGGACGTGGATCACTCCGAGGCGCTCGCCGCGCTCCAGCGGGTGGGGGACGTGGAAGGTCACCTCGTTGCCGTCGACCGCGTCGAAGGTCGTCTCCAGGTCCGTCGTCACGCGCACGGCGACGTTTGCGGGCGCCGCAGTCGCCCGCTCGACGGCCTCCGGCGGCGCCGCGTCGAGCATCGCCGCGTGGACGAGCATCTGCACGTCGACCCCTGCGTCGACCGCCTCGTAGAAGGGGTCGACCTCCGGCTCGTAGCGCTCCCACGGCGCCGCGGCGTAGGGGTCGCTCATCGCCGAGCGGACGGCGTCGCCGGCCGCCGCGAACAGGTCCCGCTCCAGCGAGACGGCCGCGTCGCTGCCCAGCGGCGCCGTCCAGAAGCGGCTCTCGGCCGGCTTCGTCGCCGCCAGCTCCGGTCCGATCCCCGCGGCGATCGACTCGTAGCGCTCGGCCCGCGAGTCGAGTTCCCGCCGGCGCTCGGCCAGCAGCCGGTCGACCGCCGTCTCCGGGTCGACCGCCGCGTACCGCGTCGGCTCGGTCGACTGGCTCCGGACGATGTCGCGGGCGTCCAGCCCGTTCAGCACGTCGTAGATCCGGCCCATCGGGACGCCGCTGGCCTCGGAGACCTCCCCGGCCGTCGCCGACCCGAGCGACAGCAGCGACCGGTAGACCTTCTCCTCGTAGCTCGACAGTCCCAGCTCCCCCAGCTCCGACATGCCCGGCGGTGGGCCCGCCCCGGTCAAAAGTGCTCGGGAACTGACGGGAAGTGGCGACGGGTTCGACAAGCGACTTGCCGGCCGGCCGCGACCGCCCGGCCGTGCATCCCTACCTGACACTCGCGCTCGCCATCGCCGCGGAGGTGACCGGGACGACCGCGCTGAAGGCCAGCGGCGGCTTCTCCGAGCTGGTGCCGACCGCCGTCGTGGTCGCCGGCTACGCGGGGTCGTTCTACCTGCTCGGGCTGACGCTGGAGGAACTGCCGGTCGGGCTGGTCTACGCGACGTGGGCCGGCGTCGGCATCGTGGCGACGGCGCTGGTCGGCGTCGTCGCCTTCGAAGAAAATCTCGACGCGGCCGGGGTCGCCGGGATGGCCCTCGTCGTCGCCGGCGTCGTCGTGTTGAACGCCCTCTCGGACGCCTACGCGCCCGCCCACTGAGCGGGCGCGGCGGGGCGGGCCGTCGTTACTTCATGTCCTGCAGGCGGTCGACGAGCTCGTCGGCCTCGTCGGCGCCTTCGACGGAGACCTCGCCCTCGTGGTCGTGTTCGTGGACGTTGACGGCGTCTTCCTCGTCGTAGTCGGCGTCGTCGCTCTGGTTCTCCTGTTCGGATTCGTCGTAGCTCCCGAAGCCCATCGTGGAGCCACCTAGCGGGATCGGAGGGAAAAACCGTGCGGTCGCGAGCGTCTCTGACGCGTGCCAGCGCCCCGCACGGGACGCCGCCGTGACCGTGTGTCAGGAGTCCAGCGCGACGAAGACCGCGCCGCGCATCCCCTGTTCACGATGGGGGGTGCAGTAGTAGGGGTAGACCGCGGGCGCCTCGAAGGTGTAGGTGAACGTCTCGGTCTCCGAGCGGACCGGGTCGCCGCTGTCGAACCCGCCCCGCTCGGCGACCACGTCGTGGGCGCCGCCCCGTCCGGTCCACTCCCAGACGACGCTCGTGCCCGGCGAGACGGCGACGGCGGGCGGGCCGTACCTGTAGAACCCCAGGTCGCCCGACACGCCGACGCGGACGCGGACCCGTTCGCTGTCGCGGTAGTCGACGGTGCCACGGTAGTTGCTGACGCCGTCGAACCACCCCCGGTAGTTGGGCTCCGTCTCGATCAGCTCCGGCTCCGGCGTGCCCGCGCCGCCGTCGGGACAGCCCGCGACCGCGGCGAGCCCGCCGGTCGCCGCCAGCCCGACCGCCTTCAGCGCCCGCCTGCGTCGGATCGGCATACCGTCCGGTCTGAGTCGTCCCCCGTTACTATGCGGTCGCTACGCGGGCCGGCGGATCCCGTCCCGTCGACAGGCCGACCGTACCGGCGGTAGGCCCGGCCCAGTCGCGGCGTCGCGGGCTGGGGCACGCAGTACGGTCGGCGTGTGATACGGTACCATCCCTATTACTTTCGCGCTCGCGCCCACTCTCGACGTATGGTAACGACCGAACGCGACCGGGGGATCGGGCTGGAGACGGAGTCGCTGACGGCCGTCCACTGGGCGGCGGTCGGGCTCGCGGTGCTGACTGGCGTGATCCACCTCTACCTGTACGCCGTCGAGGGGTTCCTGCCCTTCCTGCTGGGTGGGCTGGGGTATCTCGGCGCCGTCGTGCTCCTGCTGTTGAACGTCCGTCGACTGATCCTCTACGCGGTCGGGATCCCGTTCGTCCTCGTCCACATCGCGGGCTGGGTCGCCGCGGGGATGCCCGACGGCGGGTGGGCGCTGGCGGCCGCGCCCGCGCTGGTGAACCTCGGGACGGTCGACAAGTTCGTCGAGGTCCTGTTGCTGGTCGCGCTGGCCTATCTCGTCTGGGCCTCGGTCCGGACGCCGGTCCCGAGCGGCCAGCGCGAGCAGACGAGCTGAGGGCGGTCCCGCGACCGCGCCGGGGCGGCGACACCCGTGCGATTTTTCGGCCGCGGGCGCCGATCCGGCGACGATGAGCGACGTGCGCGCCTGCGACGACCACGGCTACTTCGAGGGGGAGACCTGCCCCGTCTGCGACGACCCCGGCCGCGCGGTCCTCGACGGCGAGCGCCGGCGCCGGCTCTCGAAGTTCTGCTCGGGGGCGCTCAGGCACTTCCCCGGCGACGCCGGCCTGACGCTGGAAGACGCGGGCTGGACTTCCTTCGCGGCGCTGGTCGCGGCAGCCGAACGGCGCTACGAGTGGGCCGACCGCGAGCGGGTCGCCGCCGTCGTCGCTACCGACCCGAACGGCCGCTTCGAGCGCACCGGCGGCTCCCGGGCGGGCGACGCCGCACGGGCGGACGACCCGGACGGGTCGGACGACCGCGTCCGGGCGGCCTACGGCCACTCGGTCGACGTGGACCTCGAATCGGGCGACGGCCCGGTCCCGGACACCCTGTACCACGGCACCGCGCCCGACAACGTCGACGCGATCCGCGCGGACGGACTCAGGCCGATGTCGCGCCAGCTGGTCCACCTGTCGGGGGGCGTCGAGGAGGCCCGGCGCGTCGGCGCCCGCCACGCCGCGGACCCGGTCGTCTTCGCGGTCGACGCGGCCGCGATGATCGACGACGGCCACGAGATCACCCGTCGGGGCCGCGCGACGTACACGACCGAACGCGTCCCGCCGGCGTACCTGACCGAACGCGCCGACGGGGACTGACGGGCCGATTCGGGGCTGTGCCGATTCGGGGCGGGGCCGCTCCTACCCCGACAGGATCTGGTGGGAGAGTTCGAGCGCGCGCAGTCCGTCGCGGGCGTCGACGGGCGGGTCCGCGTCGGCCGCAACCGCGTCGAGGAAGGCCCGCGTCTCGCCGCGGTACCCGGTGTCGGTCGCCGTCCCGTCGTCGAACGCGACGGTCGTCGCGTGGCGGTCGCCGTCCGTCCGGTAGGTGAGCCGGTCGTGGCGCCACCAGCCGTCGCCCTCGAGGACGGCGGCGCCCTCGGTGCCGATCACGCCGTGGCGGAGGGTCTCGACCGGCGAGGTCCAGCTGTTGCGGACGCAACCGACGGCGCCGGACTCGAAGGAGAGGGTCGCCACCACGTTGTCGTCGAACCCGTCGATCTCGGGGTGGCTCACGTTGGCCGTCGCGCCGCCGGCGCCGGCGACCGCGCCGCCGAGCCACCGGAGCAGGTCGAGGTTGTGCGACGCCGACTCGACGGTGACGCCGCAGGCCTGCTCGGGGTCGACCCGCCAGTTCCCCGCGGACGGGACGCCGCTGCCGCTCCGCGCGCTGAACAGCGTCACCGGCTCCCCCAGGGCCCCGCCGGCGACGAGGTCGCGCAGCCGCAGGCACGGCTCCGCGAACCGGAGGCAAAAGCCCGTCATGAAGGGGACGCCGGCCTCGTCGACGGCGCGGACGATCTCGCGCCCGTCCTCGACGGACGCGGCCAGCGGTTTCTCGCAGAAGACCGCGAGTCCGCGGGCCGTCGCCTCGCGGACGAGGGCCGCGTGGGTCCGCGGCGGCGTCGCGATATACACCGCGTCGAGGTCCGCGTCCGCGAACAGCTCTGCGGCGTCGGTGTAGGCGCGCGCGTCGGCGGCCTCGGCCACCGCGCGCGCCGTCTCGCCGTCGAGGTCGCAGACCGCCTCGAGCGCCGCCCGCTCCGATCCGACCAGGTTCTCGGCGTGCGTCTCGCCGACGCCGCCCGCGCCGACGAGCCCGACCGCGATGCTCATGGTCGCCACCGACTGCCCGGAGACGGGTAAACGCGGCGGCCGTCTCCGCCCGCGGGCCGAGTCGGGTCCCGTCAAAGCGGGGACCGGGGCGGCCGAAACCGTCTTACGGGCGGTTGGTGACAGGGGAGACGTGTTCGGCGAATCCAGCGCGACCCGCGTCGGCATCGACGGCGAGCGGTTCACGATCGACGGCCGGCCGACCTACGAGGGGCGCAGCCACGAGGGGACTTCCATCGAGGGGCGGCTGTTCAACGCCCGCCTCGTCCACGCGTGGTTCGACGACGAGAACCCCGAGACCCGCGACCAGTGGGCCTACCCCGACACCGGGCGCTGGGACCCCGAGCGCAACGTCGCCGAGTTCTGCGCGGCGCTGCCCGACTACCGCGACCACGGCCTGCGAGCGGTCGCCGCGAACCTCCAGTGTGGCAGCCCGGAGGGCTACTCGGAGACCCAGCCGTGGACCGTCTCGGCGTTCCGGCCCGACGGGTCGCTGAAGCCCGAGTGGATGGACCGCGTCGAGCGCGTCCTCGACCGCGCCGACGACCTGGGCCTGGTCGTCATCCTCGGCCTGTTCTACTTCGGCCAGGACGGCGTGCTCGAAGACGAGGCGGCGGTGAAACGGGCCGTGGACGAGGCCGTCGAGTGGCTGCTCGACCGGGAGTACACGAACGTCCTGGTCGAGGTGGCCAACGAGTGCGACATCAACTACGACCACGACATCATCGACGTCGAGCGGGTGACCGAGCTGGTCGAGCGCGTGAAGGGGATCGAGCGCGACGGTTTCCGCTACCCCGTCAGCGTTAGTTGCAGTGGGGGCGTCGTCCCGCCGGACGACGTGGTCGCGGCCTCGGACTTCGTGCTCCTGCACGGCAACGGCGTCGACGACCCCGAGCGGGTCCGCGAGATGGTCGCCGAGGTCCGCGAGCGCCCCTCCTACGAGCCGATGCCGGTCGTCTTCAACGAGGACGACCACTTCGCGTTCGGCTCGGAGTCGAACCTCGACGCGGCGGTCGAGGCCGGCGCCTCGTGGGGCTACTTCGACCCCGGCGCAAACGACTACTGGCACGGCTACCAGTCGCCGCCGGTCCGCTGGGACGCCAACACGCCCCGCAAGAAGGCCTTCTTCGCGTACCTCGACGGCGTCACCGGCCCCGAGGACGCGCCCGCCGGGGACGGCTCGTAGCCGCGCCGGCCGATGACTCACGGCCGGGAGGTGCCCGCCGACCGGCGGCGTCCCCGGGGCGCTCAGACCACCTGGTAGCCGCCGTCGACGTGGACGGTCTCGCCGGTGACGTAGCCGGCGGCGTCGCTGGCGAGGAACAGCGCGGCGCCGGTCACGTCGTCGACGGTCCCGGCCCGTCCCATCGGGATCGGTTTCAGCAGGTCGCCGGACTCGACCGAGCGGTGCTTCTCGGCGGCCGAACTGTCCCCGAACGCGGTGGCCGTCCGCCCGGGCGCGACCGCGTTGACCCTGATGTCGGGCGCCAGTTCCAGCGCGGCGCTGCGGGTGATCATCCGGATCGCGCCCTTGGTCGACTCGTAGCCGATCTGCTCGGGCTTGGCCATCGTCGCCGAGATGGAGGACATGTTCAGGATGCAGCCGTCGACGCCCCGCTCGCGCATGTCGCGGGCGGCGGCCTGGCAGCCGAACAGACAGCCGCGGACGTTGACGGCGTGCAGTCGGTCGAACTGCTCGGGGCCGATGTCGAGCACCGACTCGGTCAGGTGGACGCCGGCGTTGTTGACCATCACGTCGACACCGCCGAACTCGCGGGTCGCCTCGACGGCCGTCTCCACCTGCGCCGGGTCGGACACGTCCGTCTCGACGAACGCGGCGCGGCCGCCGTCGCGCTCGACCGCCTCGTGGGTCGGGACCGCCGCGTCGTCGCCCCGTGGGGCCTCCCGCCTGTCGGCGACGACGACCGCCGCGCCGGCGTCGGCGAACGAAAGCGCCAGCGCCCGGCCGATGCCGGAGCTCCCGCCGGTGACCAGGGCCGTCTCGCCCGCGAAGTCGAACTCGGTCGTTCCCATGGACGCCGGTACCACCCGGACCGACATGGGCGTGTCCGTCCACCTGTCGACTCAGTGCCTCGCCGCTGCGATCCACTCCTGTTGAATCCGTGCCGAGCGGGCTCGAAGGCGCCGATTCGGGGCGTTCTGGCGACGATCCCCTTCTGAAGCTCCGTCACACGATCCAGCCATGTTGGAAAACCCGATTTCCGTTCCGATGAGTTGAACCAGTGTCCGGACCGCCGGAGACGGCCCAGCGAGTCGACTCGCGCCGCGGGATCCTGTCGCCGAGAGCGGGTCGGGCCGCAGCGCCGGCCTCGCCGGGAACCAGCAATACTCCCCGGTTCCCGCGACCGCCAGTGTGGCGCCAGGAGTGTGTTCCCCATTAACAAACAGAATCATCGGTGAAACTGTGATATAAGTACGGGACGATTCAGTTTCGATAGGCCGTTTATGCCGTATTCTGGCGCGTTCGGATTTGCAACGCCGGATTCCGTTACGATAACGTGGGAAATCATTATATACCCGACGCTGGTCGAGTGTGGTATGCCACGCGATCACACTGGCAGTGGTTCGGATCTGTCACGGAGACAGTACGCGCAGGTACTCGCCGGCCTGGGTGCGGCCGGCCTGGCCGGGTGCCCGAGCGGCAGCGGCGGGGACACACCGACCGACGGCGGCGGTGGCGACCCGACCGATACCGACTCCGGGGACGGCGGAGACGGCGGGAGCACGCCGACGGACACCGAGAGCGGCGGGAGCGAGACCGCGACGGACCGGCAGGCCGTCACCGACACGATCCGGGTGGCGGCCAACAACTCGCCGGACGTGTTCGACTTGAACCCGTGGACCCCGCAGGACAACACCACCGGGGACAGGTTCATCTTCGAACTCAACGGGCTCAACAACGTCCACATCCCCGACAACGGCTACAGCGGGACGACGGTGCCGACGCCACACAAGCCCGACCACGAGGAGGTCGAAGTGATGACGTGGATCGAGGACTGGTCGGTCGAGGAGCCCTACGACTGGCGCCAGACGTACGACGACCGGGCGTCCTTCTGGAACGGCGACCCCTACGACGCGCCGACGCTGGTCCAGCACAACCACACCGCCTGGTTCTTCAACGGCAACAAGTACACCGAGGGCTCGACGTTCAACGAGGAGGCCGAGGAGCAGTGGGTCCGCCACGGCTGGTACGACAAGGGGTCGGTACCGGATCAGGAACCGAACCCCGTCGCCAGGCCCATCCTCGAGGACACGGCGACCGGCCTCCTGTTCAACTACCCGATGCACCCCGACTTCACGGAGCCGTACCTCGAGCGCTACCAGGACGCCAGCTCCTCGGACCAGGTCTCGCAGGTCAGCGACGACGTGGGGAGCGACCGCATCTCCCTCCAGCGGCTCCAGGAGAACGGCTGGGGCTCGGGGATGTACGTCCTCGAATCCATGGACGACGTGGGGTCGGAGTCGATGGTCCTCCGCAAGGACGACGACCACCCCAACGCCGGCCACACGAACGTCGAGAAGCTGGAGGTCTACTGGGCGGACACGAGCCGGCGGCAGACGCTCGCGTCGAACGGCTCGCTCGACATGAACAGCGGCGCCGTCACGCCGAACTCCGATTTCAGTCGGGAGATGCTCCCCGACCACGCACAGGAGCTGTCGCGGTGGCTCAACGCCACGCTCGGGACCCAGTGGCTGATGAACTGGCACAACGAGCACCTCCAGCGGCTGTGGGTCCGCCGCGCGCTCATCGAGGCGGTCGACTGGAACGCCGTCGTCGCCAACGGCTGGGGCCCGGAGACGGGCATCACGACCTCCTACGACACGTTCCTGATGGACTCGGAGAACGAGTCGACGTTCTCCGAGGAGTTCCTCGACAGCCTGCACACCTACTCGCGCGAGCAGAACCTCGAGAACGCCAACCAGTACATGCGCAACGCGGGCTACAGCAAGCAGGGCGGCCAGTGGGTCGACCCCAACGGGAACACCGCGAGCATCGACCTGATGGCCCAGTCGGGCAACACGAGCTACGTCCAGGGCTCCCAGACCATCCGGGCGAACCTCGCCAACTGGGGCTTCGGCGTCAACCTCTCGACACAGGGGTTCTCGACGTGGTCGAACAACCTCAACCCCGAGGGCGACGGGCTGAACTTCGACACGTCGCTGTTCTGGTCGGACACCGACACGATCTTCGGCAAGTACAACGACCGGGGCGCCTGGTGGGGCGAGGCGCTGCTGGGCGGCAGCCCCACCGCCGGCAGCGTCTTCCGGCTCACCGAAGACGACGACCGCGACACCCAGAACAAGCCCGTCCACGTCGAGCTGCCCGAGGAGGTCGGCTCCATCGAGGCGCCCGACGAGGCCGGCATCAACCCCGACCTGGAGAACGGCCGCGAGGTCGACATGTTCGAGGTCGTCCAGGAGATCCGCCAGCCGGGCAACTCCGAGGAGCGGGTGCTGGAGCTGTACCGCACCTGCGCGCAGTACTACAACTTCTATCTCCCCGACTTCGTGTTCGCCCAGTCGCTGACCGGCGTCTGGGGCAACGTCCGCGACTTCGACTGGCCCGGTCCGGACCAGCAAGCGCTGGACTACGCCCGCAACACCAGCGTCGCGACCGGCACCATCATGACCGGGCTCACCCAGGCCAGCACCGACACTGAGTTCGAACCGCCCGAGTGAGCCGCCCGGGTCCGGCCGTGTCTCGCCCCGCCGAACCGCGACGGCGCTGACCCGCAACCCCATACGGACGGGTTAGCCGCCCTTCCAGACCCGTCGTCCGAACCGCCGTTCGCAGCTCTCGAACGCTTCGAATACTGTCCTGTGGCGACAGGTTCATACTCGCGGGTCGTGCAGTGATCGACAGATGGCGAATACTGGCCCGACGCACGACGTATCGATACACGGGGTGATCCCGCCGACGATCACCGCCTTCACCGACGAGGAGGAGCTGGCGCCCGACGCGACGGCCGCCCACGCGCGGTTCGTGGTGGACCGGGGGGTCCACGGCGTCTTCCCGCTGGGGACCAACGGGGAGTTCCCGATGCTCAAGCCCGACGAGCGCGAGGCGGTCATCGAGGCCGTCGTCGACGAGGTGGGCGAGGAGGTCCCCGTGATCGCCGGCGTCAGCGCGCCCAGCACCCGCAACACCGTCTCCTACGCGCTCGACGCCGAGGGGGCGGGCGCCGACGCCGTCGTCGTCGGCATCCCCTACTACTACCCGATCGACAACGACGCCGTCGTCGAGCACTACGAGGAGGTGACCGACGCCGTCGACATCCCGGTGTACATCTACCACTTCCCCGCCCGGATGGGCAACAAGCTCGACCTGGACACGCTGGACCGGCTGGCGGCCATCGAGGGGATCGTCGGCGTCAAGGACTCCAGCGGCGACGTGGCGTGGCTCGGCCAGGCCATCGACCGCCACCCCGAACTCACCTACCTCGCCGGCCTCGACTCGCTGCTCTTTGCCGAGCTGGAGATCGGCTGTACCGGCCTCGTCAGCGCCGTCTCGAACGTCTTCCCGGAGATGACCGTCGAACTGTACGAGTCGTACGTCGACGGCGACGAGACCCGCGCCCGCGAGCTGCAGAGCCGCGTGTTCGACGTGTGGAAGGCCATCGACCAGGGTCCCTATCTGGGCGGCGTCAAGTCCGCGCTGGACCTGCATCCCGAGGTCGACTTCGACCCCGGCCCGATGCGGCGGCCGCTCCAGCGGATGAGCGAGGAGGAGGAAGTGCAACTGGAGCGGACGCTGCGGACGCTCGACCTGATCTAGACTCCGTCGTCGCTTGCCCTCAGTCGTCGCACTCGGCGGGGGCTTCGACGCCGCGCTCGCGGCGAGCCGCCGGGTTCACGTCCGCGTTGGCGGCGACCTCGCGGCCGAGCTGCCGGATCCGGTCTTCGAGGCCGGGCTCGGTGATCTCGTCGCCGTCGAACTTGCCGGAGGCGCCGCGGATGCCGACCTGGGTGGGGACCGTCCAGCCGTGGACCGACCGGACGACGGTCCGCAGGTGGTCGAACGTGCTCGCGTAGCTGCCGCCGCCGGCCGTCGCGAGCAGGCCGACCGTCGTGTCGGCGAACTCGTCCTTGCCGCAGTAGTCCAGCGCGTCCTTCAGCGTCGCCGAGTACGAGCCGTGGTAGACCGGCGAACCCAGGATCACGGCGTCGGCCTCGCGGACGCGCCGTTTGAACTCGGTCACCGCCTCGCCCTCCTCGGCGTCGGGGTCGAACGGCGGCAGGTCGACCGTCCGCAGGTCGAGCAACTCGGCGGTGGCGCCGGCCTCCGCGGCCGCGTCGAGCGCGATCCGGAGGGCCCGGCGGGTGTAACTGCCCTCGCGGCGACTGCCGCAGACGGCGACCACGTCGGGGCGGGTCATGTACCCGGATCGGGGGACTGAGCGGATAAAGGTTCGCTGAACACCGTTTTGGTAGCGACGCGGACAGGTCATCCCTCGTCTCGTCGGGCCGCCGCCGGCTACGTAGCCGTCGGGAGCGCTACGTTCCCCTCATAGCACCGGTTACACGGCTCGACATCGAGGTCCCACCCGATCCGGGACACATGACGGACACACCACAGGACCGCGTCGCCGACGCCATCGGGGTCGTAGACACCGAGATCGAGTACACCGCCGACGAGCGGGCGGCGTTCGACCGCTTCCGCGCCCGTCTCTCGAAGGTCGAGCCGTGGACCCCCGCGACCGCCGACGGGAACGCGATCGACGCCGCGAACGCCGGCACGGGCCCGGGAGCCGCCGGGTCCGCCCCGACACTCGCCGCGACGCGCTCGGAACCACGGGCCGGCGCCGGGCTCCGGACCGTCCGGACGGCCTACCGCGAGACCGTGATGGCGGTCCCCCACTTCGAGGCCGAGTACGACGAGACGCTCCGGGAGAGCCTCGCCGCCGAGTTCGGGGCGGACGTGGCCGCACAGGTCGTCGACGGCGCTCGCCTGACGCCGCCGCTGTACCGCGCGCTCGGCGCCGCGGTCGACCGGGCCGTCGACGAACGGCAGCGGTTCCGCCGCACCCTCGAACGCGAGCGCGACTCCCTGGCGGCGGTCCGCGACGGGCTCGCCGCCTGCGAGCGGCGCCTCGACGAGGTCGCGGCCGAACTCGACGGCGCCGACGCCGAGCGGCCGGGCCGCCTCGACGAGCGGCTGGCCGACGCGGAGGCGACCTGTGCGGACCTGGCCGACGAGCGCCAGCGGCTCGTCCACGGCTGCCCCGCGGTCCCGCTCTCCGGCGTCGACGGCGTGAGCCTGGTCACCTTCCTCTACGGCGACCGCGAGCGGCGCTGTCCCGCGCTGGCCGCCGTCGCCGACTGCCTCGAACGGGTGCGCGACCTCCGGACACGCTGTCTCCGGTGAGCGCAGCCGCGTCGGTGCCGCCCCGGCACGGCCGCGCCTCCCGCGGGACCCCGTCGTCCACTGTGACCGCACCGCAAACGGGAAGTATCGGCCGCGAGCGCGGGGTTAAACCGACCGCGGCCGCGACGGTGAGCCGTGACCACGAGCGACGCGTCCGGTTCGACCGCCGCGGCCGCAGCGAAGCCCCGCGGCCGCGCCGGCGTGTTCGTCTCCATCTGCGCGTTCTCCTTCCTCGTGAACTTCGGCCGCATCGCGTTCGCCCCGCTGGTCGACTACTTCATCCGAACCGGGGTCAGCCCAGCCACCGCGGGGCTGGCCGCCACCGCCGTCTGGGTCGGCAGCGCGCTCCCGCGCCTGCCGACGGGGTATCTGCTCACTCTCGTCTCGCGCCACCGCGTCATCACCGGGATGGGCGCCTTCCTCGCCGCAGCGGCTGCGTTCACCGCCTACTCCCCGAACGTCCGCGTCACCGTCGCCGGCGCGCTGTTCGTCGGCCTCGCCTCCGGCGTCTTCTTCATCGCCGCCAACCCGCTGGTCAGCGAGCTCTACCCCGAGCGGGTGGGTCTGGCGGTCGGCCTCCGCGGGATGGCCTCGCAGATCGCCGCCGTCACCGCCCCCTTCCTCGTCTCGGTCGCCATCGCCCGCGGGTCGTGGCAGCTCTCCTTCCGCGCGCTGGCCGCCCTCGCAGTCGTCGTCACCCTCGTCTTCGTCCTCGCGGTCCGGCGGGCCGAGCTGCCCGAGGCGGGCGTCGACGACCGCGACCTGCTGGGTGCGATCCGCGCCCAGTGGCGACTGGTCGCCGCCGGCGTCGTCTTCGTCGGCTTCACCGGTTTCGTCTGGCAGGGCGTGTTCAACTTCTACGTCACCTACCTCGGCGCGAAGGGCATCCAGGCCGGCCCCGCCAACACCCTGCTGACGATCACCTTCGCCGCCGGCGTCCCGTCGTTCGTCGTCGCCGGCCGGCTGGCCGACCGCTTCGACTACCTCCCGGTCCTGCTGGCCATCCTCGGCGGGTTCGTCGTCACCCTGTTCGCGCTCACGCTCGTCTCCTCGTGGGTCGCGGTCGCCGCCGTCTCCGTCGTCATGAGCCTGGTCGTCCACGGCCTGTTCCCCGTCGCCGACGCCTACCTGCTGGACTCGCTGCCCGACGAGAACCGCGCCAGCGCCTACTCGGGCTACAGCGCCGTCATGATGCTCATGCAGGCCCCCGGCGGCGTCGCCGTCGGGACGTTCTACCAGTTCGGCCTCTCCTATTCGGGCGTCTTCCGCGCCTACGCCGCCCTCGTCGCCGTCATCGCCGTCGGAATGGCCGCCCTCGCCCGCGCCGGCCGGCTCCCGACCGGCCAGTGAACGGGCGGCGTCCGACTGCGTTGGGCACGAGTGAGAGTTGTCGCGGTGCGGTCGGCGCGCGCTGTCGCGCGCTCTCGTGCGCGCGACCGTAGCCGCGCGAGGTCTTCGTGAACGTGTGAACGAAGGCTCGTCAGCGCTTGCTCTGACGGTGGATTCGCGACTCGCGTGTCGCGAATCGGCTGGGGAGGCTCGTGGCCGTCTGCGGTGCGGTCCCTGGCGTCCGCGCGAACGTGTGAGCGCGGGCTCGGGAGAGCTTGCTCTCCCGGCGGACTGAACGGGCGAGGCGCGCGCGCGTGCAGTTCAGTCGCCTGAGCGACTCCTACCCGAAGCGGCCGCGGGCTTATCTCGCCGGGGCCGCTACACGGGAGCATGACCGACGACACGCCGGGGGTCACGCCCGAGGCGCTCCAGCGGCGCATCGACGCGGGGGAGCCGGTCCGCGTGCTCGACCTGCGGGACCGCGACGAGGTCGAGGAGTGGTCGCTCTCCGGGCCGGGCGTGGCGCTGACACAGAAGCCGTACAACCGCTTCGTCCAGGCCACGGTGACCGACGACCTGGGGGGGTTCGCCGACGACGTCGAGGGCGAGGGGCCGATCACGGTCGTCTGCGCGCGCGGCGAGGCCAGCGGTGAGGTCGCGCGGGAACTGGCCGGCGCCGGGATCGACGCGCGCAACCTCACCGGCGGGATGGAGGCGTGGGCGCGACTGCTGCTCGCGACCGAGATCGACGGGGCGCTCCCCGACGCACCCGGGTCGACGCTCGTCCAGTACCGCCGCCCCTCCAGCGGCTGTCTGGGATACATGGTCGTCTCGGGCGACGAGGCGGCGGTCGTCGACCCGCTGCGGGCGTTCGCCGACCGGTACGTCGCCGACGCGGCCGAGCGCGATGTCGAGATCACGACCGCCGTCGACACGCACGTCCACGCCGACCACGTCAGCGGCCTGCGCGCGCTGGCCGAGCGGACGGGGGCGACGCCGGTGATGCCCGCGCCGGCCGTCGAGCGGGGCGTGACCTACGACGTGGAGACGGTCGGCGACGGCGACACCGTCGGAGTCGGCGACCTGACGCTCGAAGCCGTCCACGCGCCGGGTCACACAACGGGGATGACCGCCTTCGCCGTCGGCGACGCGCTGCTGACCGGCGACAGCCTGTTCGTCGACGGGGTGGCCCGGCCGGACCTGGAGGAGGGGTCCGACGAGGCGCCCGCGTTCGCGCGGGCGCTCTACCGGACGCTCACCGAGCGGTTCGCCCGCTTCCCCGACGGGACGCTCGTCGCGCCGGGCCACCACGGCGAGGGCGCCCCGCCCGGCGAGGACGGGGCCGTCACGGCGCGGCTGGGCGAGTGCCGCGAGCTGCCCGTCTTCGAGCTGAGCGAGGCCGCGTTCGTCGACCGGGTGACCGGGCGGACGCCGCCGCGGCCGGCCAACCACGCGGAGATCGTCGATATCAACCTCGGTCGCGAGTCGGCCGACGACGGGGCGGCGTTCGAACTCGAACTCGGACCGAACAACTGCGCGGCGGCGCCGGCCGACGACTGAGTCGGGCGGAGGAGGGAGGACGGGAACGGGCCGGCGCGACTGTGGGTGCGGGTGTCAGAGGGGCGTCAGAACGGGAGGCGCTCGCGGATCTGGTCGACGAGCGAGTCGTCGTCGGGGTCGACGGGGCCGACGACGCCGTCCTCGGGGACGATGACGGTGCGGTGGTCCTCCTGGTGGGCCTCGATGAGGCCGTCCTCCTTCAGGTCGGCCAGCGCGTCCTCCAGCGTGTCGATGTCGACTTCCACCCGCGACCGGAGTTCGAAGACGGTCATCCCCTCCTCGCGCCGGTCGGCCAGCGCGTCCAGGACCGCGACCTCGACCTCGTCGCGGTCGCGATACTCCGGTTTCGCCTGCATACCCCACTGTTCGGCTGGCCGGGTCTTACGTGTATCCCCCGACGGGGGCGACCGGGCCCCGCGAGCGTGTCGGACCGCACGACTGCTCGACGTTCGGACAAACAGCACGCTTATGGTTCGGACGGGTCGAACACGTGGTAATGAGTATCAAGTGTTCGCTCCTGGGACACAGCTTCGGCGAGACGACCGTCGAGCGGGAGCGCGAGGAGGAGGGGACGGAAGTCGTCATCACGATCACCGAGATGGAGACGTGTTCCCGCTGCGGCGAGACCCGCGTGGTCTCCGAGAACAAGGAGGTGACCTCCATCGAGACGCCCGAGGGGGGCGCCGACGAGTTCGAGGCCACGCCGGGTTCGGAACCCGACGACGCCGCCGAGGGGGACACGCCGGCCGACGACGTGGCCGCGGGCGACGACGCCGACGTGAGCGGAACGACCGACGGCGCCGACGCGAGCGGCGCGGGCGCGGCGGCCGACGCGGGGGGGTCGGTCGCGGGCGAGGAGAGCGCCGGGACCGCCGGGAGCGACGGCACCGACGCGGTCATCCTCGACGACGACGGCGGCGACGAGTCCTCGGCCCAGGCCGAGGCCCGCGGCGCGGAGACGGCCATCCCGGACGCCGAGGGGGACGGCCAGCCCGCCGTCGACGCCGACGAGGACGACGCGGTCATCATCGGCGACGACGACCGCGACCCCGGCGAGTGGCCCGACGAGGACGACGAGCCCGACGGGACCGCCGACGCGGAAGGTCCCGGCGACGAGGGCGACGATGACCGGGACGACACTGCAGTCGACGAGGGATCCGAGTCGGACGCCGACGGCGACGACCGCGACCCCGGCGAGTGGCCCGAGGAGCCCTCAGACCCGGCCGAACGCGCCGGCGAGACCGCCGAGGTCGAGATCCTCGGCGGCGACGGCGAGGGCGGGGACGCCGGCGCGAGCGACGAACCCGCCGACCCCGTCGAGCCGGCGAGCGGGTCGGGCGCCGGTCCCGCCGACGCCGCGGCGGCGGGGCCGGCCGACGCCGGGGACGAGACCGACGTGACCGACGACGCCGTCGGCGCCTGGCCGGAGGAGGAGTCGCCCTCGACCGGCGCCGAGTCGATGGGCGACTGGCCCGAGGAGACCAAGCGGGACGGGCCGACGGACCCGGGGGCGGCCGGGCCGTCGCTCGGCGGCGACGAGACGCCGTCGATCACTATCCCCGAGGGGACGTTCAAGTGCTCCGAGTGCGACTTCTCGACGGAGGCCGACGCCACCTCGCTACGCGCCGGCGACTTCTGCCCGGAGTGTCGCCGCGGGACGCTGCTCGAACACGCCGACACCGTCCCCGAGGAGTGATATCGCCGGCGGGACGGGCAGGCCGACCATCTCGCGAGCGGGCCCTACGAACGGACCCCGCGAGCGCCCCCCTCCCGGCCGCCGACCGGTCGTCGTGACCCGCGGTCGGACGGGGTTCCGTTCGGCCCCGGACCGCGGTCCCGCGGCGCGGTCCGGCGCGCTCGAAAAAGGTATGAACGGTGCTTGCAAAGGGTCGCCCATGCGGGAGTACAAGATGCGCCGGGGAGAGCACCTCGACGAGCGTATCGAAGACATGGAGGCGACGATCGAGGACTACTTCGGAACCATCTCGACCACCGAGGAGTACAAGGGGAGCGACCTCTACGTGGTCGAAGACCCGGACAACCCGGTGTTCGAGCGCATCATCGCCGGCGCGGTCGAGTACAGCGGCAAGAAAGACAAACTCGCGGTCGACTTCGTCGAGCGCGACGCCGAGGACGTCATCGCCGAGGGCAACGCCGACGCCGCCGCGGACGCGGTCGACGCGAAAAACGACTTCCTGCTCGAGGCCACCGGCCGCGACGCCAAGAGCCGCCGCGACTCGATGAAACGCGCCGTCGAGGACAGCCCCGACGAGGCCGACGAGGTCTGAACTCCTTCTCCCTGCCGCCTGCGCGGGGGACGCCGCGGCAGACCTAAATACGGCTGTGACGTACTGTCACACATCGCCCGCCCGGAGGCGACTGCAAAGTATCCCGGCCTGAACCGCCGGAGCTGTGGCCATGGGTAGGGCCACGCCACAGTTCCTGTCCGAACCACCTCGACGGAGGCGGTCACACTCGGCATCCGGCGGTTCCGGTAAATGCTTTCTGTCACCTGACAGCGCTACGAGAGAAATCCGCCCCGACCGGCGGGTCGCCCCCATCGACCCTCCGGTCACGGACGCGACGAGCGCAAAGGCTCGAACGGGACGGGCGCGAACAGGTGGACGCGACGAGCGCGGACACGTGAGCGCCGTCCGTGCGCCCGGGCCGGACCGGGATCCGGCCGGGCGGTCCGGTGGCTGTCCCCCCGGGGGACCCGCGGCGACTTACTGCCCGAGCGGGTCGCGGTTGATCGCGACGCCGTGGGGCGTGATGATGAGCTGGTCGTCGCCCTTCTGGGCGATGTCGCCGCCGACCTCGTTGGCGACCTGCTTGAGCTCGTCGGTGATGTGCTCCATCGTCCGGTCCTGGGTCGTGTGACGCGTGATGTCGGCGATCACCACGTCGCCGTCGTAGACGGCGTCCTTGATGTCGATGACGTCCTGTTTGTCCCCGATCTTGGCGATGCGGACCTCCCGCGAGGCCGCCGCCGCCCCCGCGTCGACCCCGTCGCTCTCGATCTCGACGTAGTCCTCTTTCTGCCGGCTGCCCCCGGATTCCCCGAGGATCTTGCTCATAAGTCCCATACACTCTCTCCCGGTCGCTGTCGGTTTGTATTTTACGTCAGACATCCCTCGCCGCCCGGACACTCGTCGGACGCGACTCGCGGACGAGGGGTTAGTCGTCGGCGTCGACCGCCACGTCGCTGGCGCTGGGACTGTCCCCGCCGTGTGGCGTCTCGCGACGGCGGACCTTCGCCGAGTGGACCGTCTCCGTCGCGTCGTCGATGACGACCACCTCGCCGGGGCTCGTGGGCAGCCGCTCGGCCAGCGAGCCCGACATGTAGGTCGGCTGGGCGGCCTCCAGCGCTTCGAGGTCGGCCTCCGAGGTGAGCCGGTGGGAGACCACGATGTCCGACTGCGAGACGGCGACCTCCGAGACGGCGCTGGGGCGCTGGGTCGCGAGCACGAGGCTGACGCCGGGTGCGCGCCCGCGTGTGAGGATAGTTTCGAGGGCGGCCTCGCCGACCCCCTGGAAGAAGGTGTGGGCCTCGTCGACCAGGTACCACGGGAGCCGCGCGATCTCCCCGTTCACGCGGGCGCGGTACAGCGCCTCGCCGATGCCCCGGACCACGGCGTTCATCGGCGCCGCGTCCAGCCCCGACACGTCGACGACCGTCGCCGCCCCGCTGCCCAGTTCCGCGGCGTCCATCCCCCCGGGGTCGAAGATACCCCACGAGTCGGCCAGATCGAGGTGGTTGACCGCGGCGCGTCTGTCGACGCCGGGCGCGTCGGTCGCTTTGACGTTCGCGCGCATGTCGGCGAGCGTCGACTCGTCCTGGGCGGCCCGCCAGACGAGGCCGCCCGCGCCGCTCTCGGGGGAGAGATCCAGCAACGCGCACCACGACCGCGGGTCCAGCGTCGTCGCCGTGATCGCCGGGTCGTCGATCACTTCGGCGGGGACGGGGTCGCCCTCCGCGGGTTCGCCCAGCGTCGGGAACACGCCCATCGGGTCGGCGACGACGGGCGCGACGCCGCGAGCGCGCGCGAGCGCCTCCGCGAGGACGCCCAGCGTGTAGGACTTCCCGTAGCCGCGCTTCCCGACGACCAGCGTCGCGTGCGGCCCGTCGAGGTCGACGTGCAGCGGCGCGCCGCTGGAGCCGTCGCGGGCCCGGTAGGTCCCCAGGCGACCCGCGGGCGCGTCGTCGTCGGCCTGCACCACCTTCCCCCGTCCGATGACGAACGTCACGGGTTCCGCTTGCCCGGTTTCCGTACTTAGACCCTCGCCTCGCTCGGCCGAGGGCGCGGCCCTCGTCAGACGAGCGAGTCGAGTTCGTCGAGCGTCGACCGGATCGTCGGGCGCACGACGCCGGCCAGGTCGGCCGCGTCCCGCTGCGTGACTGTCGCCCCCAGCTCGTCGCCGGCCCTGTAGAGGCAGGCCGCCGCGACGCCGCTGGGGTTTTTCCCGCCCATCCGGCCGGACTCGACGAGGGTGACGGCGTACTCGCGGGCCCGGCGTTCGACCTCGGTGGGCACGTCCAGGTCCGAGGCGTACCGCGGGAGGTACTCCGTCGGGCTGACCGGCCCGACCGGCAGCCCAAGCTCCCGGTTCAGCGCGTCGTAGGCCGTCTTGAGCTCGCTCCGCTCGGCGCGGGCCACGTCGACGACCTCCTCCATCGTCCGCGCGATGGACTGGGTCCGGCAGGTGGCGTAGACGACCGCGGCGGCGAACCCTTCCAGCGACCGGCCCGGCAGCAGGTCCTCGGACTGCGCCGAGGAAAAGAGCGAACAGGACTGGTCGCGCACCGACGTTGGCAGCGACATCGCCGAGACCAGCCGCCGGATCTCCGTGTACGCGTAGAGCTTGTTGCGCTCGGCCTTCGAGTCGACCCGGGCGCGGTTGTGCTGGCGGCGCATCCGCACCAGCTGTCGCTGGCGCGTCCCGGAGACCTCCGACCCGGTCCCGTAGCCGATCTCCGTCGAGAGCCCGCGGTCGTGCCGGGACGCCGTCAGCGGCGCGCCGGTCCGGCGGCGGTCGGCGTCCTCGTCGGGCGACCGCCACTCCGGACCCCGCTCGACGGCGTCCTCCGCGGCGACCAGCCCGCAGTCCTCGCAGACCGTCTCCGTCTCCGATTCGCGAACTCGTCCCCCGCACTCCGTGCACACCGAGTCGGCGTCCGCGTCCGCTCGGGCGTCGATACCACTCCGCTGACGCTCCGTTCGGTCCCTCAAGCGTAACCCCCCGTGCAGCCACCCGTGTCGATACGGCGGAACCTATTAACGTTTGATGTCTTCTACAAATCCTATTTCGCTGACTCCGGTCGCGCGCCCGGATAATCGACCCAGAGAGGTCAGACCGGGCGGTTCGGCTCCCCGGATCGGGCGACGGGCGGTCGAACGGTCCCCGAATCGGTCCGTCGCCGGCGCCGGCGACTCCCCGGTAGCGGAAGGACGTTTCGGTACTACCCTCAGAAACGCACCAGTCATCGAAACGATCTGTTTCCGATTCTACTCAAAGAACCCATACTACAGTGGGCCAAACACTGACGGTCGCCGCCCCCTACGTCGCGAGCGTGACGTTCAGCATCTGCGTTCGGGAGGCCTACACGGACGAGGCGGGCGACGAACAGACCCGCTACGGGGTCGCGGTGACGACGCGGCTGGCCGGCGTGGGGACGCTGTGCCCGTTCGCCAACGAACACGGGGCCGTCGCCACCCAGAGCCTGGTCAACGTCGACCTCGGCCGCAAGGGAGCCGAGTATCTCGCGGACGGTCTCGCCGTCGAGGACGCGCTCGAAGCGCTCCTCGCCGCCGACGACGGGCGGCCCCAGCGCCAGCTCCACGGCGTCGGCGCCGACGGCGAGTTCGCCTTCTCCGGCGAGGAGTGTCGCCCCTGGTTCGGGGACGTCGTGGGCGACAACTACACCGTCGCCGGCAACCTGCTGACCGGCGGCGACGTGGTCGAGGCGGTCGCGACGGCCTACGAGGCGACCGCCCCAGCGGAGCCGGACGACCCCGGGAGCGACCCGGAGACGCCGCTGGCCAAGCGGCTGGTCGAGGCGCTGGCTGCCGGCCACGAGCTCGGCGGCGACAAGCGCGAGGATCTGCACGTCCAGAGCGCGGCGCTGCTGGTCCGCTCGACCGAGGACCGCGAGATGGCGCCCTACTACGACGACCTGCGCGTCGACGCGACCGAGACGCCGATCGAGGACCTGCGCGAGACGTACGAACTCGCGGCGGAAGGGTACGAGATGGCGGTCGAGCGCTACGAGGAGGAGTACGCCGACGACGAGGACGCCGGGGAGTGAGCCGTCGGGGGTCCCGGCCGACCGCTGGCGCTCTCAGACGGTGAACTCGAAGAGGTCGTCGCCCACGTGGTGGATCGATTCGACGACCTTGCCGGAGTCGCCGACCATGTCGGCGCCGTCGGTCTTCGCGCGGCCGACGGCGAGGAACTTGCCGTGGCTCTCCTCGTTGATGGCCACCAGGTCGCCGGCGTCGATGGAGTCGTCGGCCTCGGTGATGCCGGGCCGCATCACGTCGGCGCCGTCGGAGACGAAGGATACGGCGCCGGCGTCGACGGTGACGACGTTGCGCTGGGGCGGGTAGGCGTTGGCGCCCTGGACGGTGAGGAAGGGCTCGTCCTCGCCGGCCTCGTCCTCGATATAGAGCACGAGGGGGTCGCCGTCGACGAGGACGACGTTCCAGTCGCTGTCCTCGAACTCGACTTTCTCGTAGCTGTCGGCGTCGATCTCGACCCCGAGGGTGTCGGCGACGGCGTCCTCGATGTCGGCGATGGCGTCCGCCCGGAGGTGGTGGCGGGACTTGACGTTCATACCTCGACGTGGGCCGGGAGCCGGGATAAATCGACCGCTCCGCGACGGCGCACACCGGGGAACGGGCGAGGGACGGCCGCGTCCGGCCGGGGGAAGCGGCTACGAGTCGGCCGGGCGGTAGCGGCGGCCGGCGAGCAGCGCCGCGGCGTGGACAGACCACAGCGCGAGGAGAACAGGGGTCGTCTCGGCCGTGACCCCGAAGACCGCGAGGACCGGGAGGTGGACACAGGGAAGGGCGACGCCGGCCCAGAAGGCCAGGCGCTCGGCGACGGCCGCGGCGTCGGCGAACAGGCGGCCGAGGCGCCGGCGGAGGGCGAGGGTAGCGGGCGGTGCGCTCATCCGTACACCTCCTTCGACGGACAGCCCCCAAAAGTCGACGAACGCTCAAACCGGGATTTGAGTCTCCGCGAGGGCGGGCGACACCCGGGCATCGGCATCGCGTCGCGCTCAGGCATCGCCGACCTCCGAGTGGGACTCGGTCGATTCGTCCGCGGGCCCGGCGCGCTCGTCGCGCTGGATGACGCGGCCGCTGACGTAGGTGAGGATCGTCAGGAGGACCAGCGGGACGAGCGTGAGCACGTGCGCCCAGAAGACGAACCACAGGTCCCAGCCCCACGGGTTGTACACCCAGAACATGATATCGAGGACGGCGAGGATCCCGATCGGGATGAAGTTGACCGTCAGGTCGAGCCAGGTCTCCTCGGTGAGTTGTAGGACGCTCATGGGTCGTCCGGCACTGGTCGTGCCGTAACGGCGGTAGGGGCGGACGGTGAATAGCGGTCGGGCTTGCGCTCGAAGGGAGCGCTCGCAGGCCCGACGCGACCGGACCCCGCCGGGGACGGGGCCGTCAGGGGTCGGTGTCGAGTTCGCGGAGGGCGGCGTCGTAGGCTTCGGCGCCGTCGAGCGAGTCGAAGACGTCGTCGAGTCGGTCGTCGAGCTCGGCGAGTCGGCTGTCGAGGCGCTCGCGCTCCTCGCCGCTCGCGTCCGCGCGCTCGCTGGCGATTCTGTAGTACGATTCGAGGGTCGTGCGGTAGGTCGCCCGTCGGCCGAGCCGCTCGACGGTCTCCGTGAGGCGGTCGCCGTCGACGGGCTTGACGAGGTAGTCGTCGAACGCCGTCGACTCGACGTCGAGGGGGTCGTCGGTCAGCGCGGCGACCTGGCAGTCGGTCCCGTCCGCCCTGACGCGGTCGACGACCCGCCGGACCGACAGGCCCGGGATCGTCGGGTCGAGCAGGGCGACGCTCACGTCGGCGTCGAGGCTGGCCAGCGCGTCGGCGCTGTCGTAGGCCGCCCGAACGGTGAACCGCTGCCTGAGCACGTCGGCCAGCCCGTCGGTGACGGCCGGGTCGCGGTCCGCGACGAGGACGACCTGCGCGGAGGGGCCACCGTCGGGCGAGCGGTCCCGCCGGGCCGGACGGTCGCGCGCGTGTTCGTCGGTCGCGGACTCGGAGTCGGGCCGTTCGTCCTGGTTCATCGGTTCTAGCTGGGTCACTCGCCGCCGACGTCTGCCGTCCGGAGGTCGACGACACTGTCGAACAACACCTCGAACGTCTCGACCGTCTCGGGGTCGTGCACGTCCGGGTTCATGTGGTAGTGGGCCACCGCACCGGCGCGGTCGACCGTCCGCGTCAGCACCTCGAGGAACTTGAACACGGCGGGCTCCTCGGCGCGCTGGAGCAGGTCCGACACCGAGTGGACGCAGACGGTCGCCTCGCCGGTCGCGGCGAGGTCCGAGAGGTGGCGGTCGATCACCTCGCCCAGTCCGGCCAGGTCGGTCTCGGCGTCGACCGACTCGACGACGGCGTTCGGCGCGCCGTCGGTCCCGGCCGCGGTCGCGGCCGTCGACCGCGCGACGGGCTCCACGTCGACGACCGTCGCGTTCTCCGGTCGCCCGCCCTCGTGGTCGGTCCAGACGTCGAGTCGCTCGGCCGGCGACTCCATGCAGGTGACCAGCAGCGCGTGTTCGCGCTCGCCGGGGCCGTGCAGCAACTCGCCGCAGACCTCGTCCTCGTGGCCGCCGACCGACGGCGCCAGCAACAACACGTTCAGCGGCATCTCTGTACTCCCACTGTCGTCCGATGTCGTACTCATGGCGATGTCCCCGGAGTTGCCGTCCACGTAACTCCGCTACCTGACGTAACTGTGTTCGGCACGCAAGTAAGTTCCGTCGGTGTTATCAGTCGTGAGATGTCGTTCGTCTGTGTAGTATCATATCATTGAATTTTGGCCCGTGACGCTCGCAGCGTCGGCGTCTCGGATCCGACGACGGTTAACAGACCCGAGAACGGCCGCGAGGGGGTTCAGCGTGACTCCCCGTGGCACGGGGACCTCGTTTGGAAAGTCTTAAATTCATCTCCGGCGAACCCGTGAATGCGTGCCCGGGTGGTGTAGTGGCCCATCATACGACCCTGTCACGGTCGTGACGCGGGTTCAAATCCCGCCTCGGGCGCTTCTCCGATTTCACCGACGCGGAGTTTCATCTCCGCGTCCCTCTCGAAATCGGAGAGCGGCAGTACTGGATTTGAACCCTATCAGTCGCGCGCAGCGAGTGCAACGAGCGAGCACGTCTGATTCCGGTTCAAATCCCGCTTCGGGCGCTTCTCTGAATCCAACTGGCAAGCGGCGCGTTTCATCGCGCCGCGTTCCGGATTCAGTGTGCGTCGTCCGGGATCTGAACCCTATCAGTCGCGCGCAGCGAGTGCAACGAGCGAGCACGTCTGATTCCGGTTCAAATCCCGCCTCGGGCGTCTTCTGCTGTGAACAACACGGCGAGCACCTCGTGTGCTCGCCACCGTGAGCAGCGAAACGACCTCATGCGGGATTTGAAATAGACCGAGGTTCTGCGCCTTCGGCGCAGGTTCTCGGGCGTGGTTCAAATCCCGCCTCGGGCGCTTCTCCGATTTCACCGACGCGGAGTCCCACTTCCGTATTCTCCCACATCAAGCCCGTTCGTCGGCATCCACGACCGATAGTGAGAGTGGGATCTCTCGTCCCCTGATCGCCGCGAGTCGCGACCATCGGGGGCGACAGCGAGCGGCGAACGTCCTCGGTGCGCTCGCTCTGAGTTGAATCGACCGCATTAGACGGCGGGCGCTGAAAGCCCTCGGCGCGCTCGCGGTCGCTGAGACGGGATATCCGCGCTCTCGGCACCGCCCGCTCACGGCACAGCCGTTCGCTTCGAGGCGCACAGCGCCTCGCACCGCGCGGATAGTGCCCGCTCAGGCGACTGTCGGCGCGAGCGCGCCTCGTCCGTTCAGTCCGCCGGGACAGCACCGCTCCGTGACTGCAACAGCAACCGCCCCGCACAGCACCGCAGACGGCCACGATCCTCCCCAGCTGATTCGCAACCCGCGAGTCGCGAATCCCTCGCGCGACAGCGCGCGCCACGGCGGTCACTCGGTGTCCCACACGTCGGCGATGGGGTTGGAGCTGGACTTCGAGCGGCGGGAGCGGCGGCGACCGCCGCGAGAACTGTCGTCGTCGCCGCTCGACCCGGACCCCGACGCCGAGGCGCCCGAGGACGCCGACGAGGTACCGTCGGACCCGCCCGCGTTCGACCCCGTCGACCGGGAGCGATTCGACGTGCTGGAACTCGACCCGGTGGCGGCCCCGGTGTCGACGGCGGGCAGGTCGGGCTCGCTCATGCGGTCGACCTGTTCGGCGAACCAGTCGGGCATGTCGACGCGGGCGCGTTCGAAGAGGTCCAGTAGCGACGAGTCGGCGAGGTAGGTCGCGCCGTAGTCGTCGGGCGCGCGGACGACGCGGCCGCAGGCCTGGATCACGGTTCTGAGAGCGGTCCGGTAGTACCAGCCCCACTGGTCGTCCTCCAGCCGCGCGGCGACGCGGGAGTCGCGGGTGTTCGGATACGGCGCCTTGCACAGCAGTTGCCAGCGACAGAGGTCGCCCTCCAGGTCCAGCGCCTCCTCCATCTTGACGGAGAGGAACACGTCGGGGTCGTCGACGCGCTTCCACGTGGACAGCTGAGCGTCCCGGTCCGCCGAGTCGTGCGTGCGGACGCGCGAGTCGACGCCGAACTCCCGGAGGTGTTCCCGCAGCTGGTCCTGGATGGCGTAGGAGTGGCAGTGGACCAGCCCCTTCTCCGACGGGTGGGCTTGCATGATCCGCACGAGCGTCTCGGCGACCCGGGGGATCGTCTCGTCGCGGGCCTCGTAGGTCATCTTCCCCTGGGTCACGTCGTACAGCGGCCGGTTCTCGACGGGGAAGGTGTGGGGCACCTCGACGAGGGCCACGCGGTCCGGCGCGAGGCCGACGTTGGCGCAGAAGGCGTCCTTGTTGAGGATGGTCGCCGACAGCAGCGCGAAGTTGCTGGCGCGGTCCCAGACGGTGTGTTTGAGGTACTTCTCGGGCGCCATCGGCTTGATCGTTACCCTGGTCCCCGCGCCGTCGGCCTGGTCGACGACCCAGGTGGTGGCGCTGTCCTCGTCGCGGTAGTCCTCCGCGAACCACGACAGGTCCGACTGGAGTTTGACGAGCTTGTCGCGCTCGGCGGCCTCCTCCGGGTCGAGTTCCGCCTGCTGGCGCACCTCCGTCAGCCGGCGGCCGGCCATGGTGTGGAGCGTGTCGGCGTAGCTGACTGCGTCGTCGAGGCCGTCGATCTCGGGCGGTTCGCAGGCGTCCCAGACCGGGACGGTGTCCGGCCCGAGGTCGATGGTCGCGTACATCTCGGCCCAGTTGCCCAGCCCGTGGGCCTCGTCGATCACGAGCACGTCGCGCTGGCCGAACACGTCGGAGCCGGCGGTCTGCATGAAGTAGGCCAGGGTCATCGCGGCGATGCGGTTGTTCGCGGCGATGGCGCGGTCGGAGAAGTAGGGACAGCGATGCTGGACCTGGCAGTCGAACATCCGCTCGCGGGCGCAGGGCGCCTGGTCGACGGGGGTATCCGTCTCGCCGGGGAGGATGCAGTCGTAGTTGTTCTTCCCGCGGATGACCTTGAGGTCCTGGAGGAGGTCGTCGCCCGCCACGTCGTCGAGCTGGGACACCTGCGGGGTGGTGTAGTAGGCGTCGATGGGTTCGCCCGCCTCGCTCTCGCCGGCGGTGCGAGCACAGCCGGCGATGGCGCGGGCGAGCAGGGACTTGCCGCTGCCGGTCGGCGCGCGCACGAGGACCACGTCGTTGCCGGCCGCGAAGGCGTCGCGGATGTCGGCCAGGGCCTGCTCCTGGGCGCCGCGGTAGGAGGGCGCCGGGAACTCCTCGAAGATCCGACCCGGTTGCACGTCAGGGGACACTGCTGCGGGGAGGGTAAACCTGCCGGAAGGCACGGCACTCGCAACCGGTCGTCCGTGTCGGACAGCAAGTATTTACCATCGCGACGGGAAACCCGCGGACGATGACATCCCCGCGACGGACCTTCCTCCGACGCAGCGCGGCCGCCCTCCTCGCCGGCGCGACGGCCGGCTGTCTGAGCGACGATACGGGTACCGCGACGGACGAACCGGCCGGCGCGCCGACCGACACCGCGACGAGCACTGCGACGCCGACGACGGCCGAGACCCCCACGCCGACGGAGACGGCGACACCGACCGAGACGGCCACGCCGACCCCTGCGGGCCCCCCGAACGCCGACTACGCGACGTGGCTCCCCGAGCCGGCGGCGCTCGACCGCGAGCACTACGCGTTCACGTCGGCCGCGCCAGCGGCACTGCTCGACTACGAGTCCGACCTCGGCGACGGCGCGGTCGAGACTTTCCGGGGCGGCTCCGGGGTCCCGGGCGTCGAGTCGTACGCCGACACGGGGTCGTTCGTCCAGCTCGGGCTCGGCGTGCTGATCTTCGAGGGCGGCGTCGACCGCGGCGCCGCCGCCGAGGACCTGCGGAGCCAGGGGTACAGCGAGCGGGAGACCGCCCACGGCTTCGCCGTCTTCGCACAGGAGGGCGGCGGCGCGGCGGCGCTGGGCGAGTCGACGCTGGTCACCGCGCCGGCGTTCAACGACGGCGACCGCGCGACCGCCACCGTCGAGGCGATCCTCGCGGCGCGAGCCGGCGACGGCGAGCGCTACGTCGACGCGTCGGCCGACTGCGCTCGTCTCGTCGACGCGCTCGGGAGCGGGCACGTCCTCGCCGGGCGGACCTACCGGGCCGGCGCGACCCTCGACGGCGCCGTCGCCGGCGGCATCGCCTACGAGGTCGAGGGGTCGGAGACGGCGGTCAGGACCCCGGCGGTCTTCCGCGAGGGGCGGGCCGACGAGGCGGCGCTGGCCGACTGGGCGGCCGACGCCGAGGCGTTCTACGGGCGGGAGCCCGAGACGGCCGTCGACGGCCGGGTCGTCACGGCGCGGGCGACGGTCGACAGCGCCGACATCGAGCAGTTCCGGCAGGGGATGCCGGGGGAGTCGCCGCCCGGCGAGACGCGGACGCCGCAGGTCGTCTTCGAGTTCGACTACGAGTCGACCGGCGACGGCGCCGGCCTCCTGACGGTCACCCACGACGGCGGCGACTCGGTCCCCGCGGCGGAACTGTCCCTCCGCGGGACGGGCTTCGCCGCGGTCGACGGCGCCGACCAGACCGCGGCCGGCGAGTGGCGGGGCACGGCCAGCGGCGACGGCGAGACGGTCGTCGCCGGCGACTCGGTCGCGGTCGGCGTCGCCAGCGACTGCGAGATCAACGTCGCCTGGGAGAGCGCGGACGGGGACACGGCCGCGACGCTCGACGCGTACCGCGGTCCCGACGCCTGAATCCTGTCGCGGCCGGCGACTGATCGACTCCGCAACTGTTTTGCTGGCAGTCCGGAAACACGGGGAGCGATGCCGGAGACGCGACGGAACGCACTGAAGCGAGGGGGAGCGACGATCGCGGCCCTGTCGGCGCTGTCGGGCTGTCTCGGCGGCGTCCTCGGCGGCGGGACGCCGACCGAGGCGCCCGGCGACGGGTCCGAGGGGGACGGCGGCGGTGACGGTGGGGACAGCGGCGGCGACGGAGCCGGTGACGACGACAGCGAGTCGACGCCCACCGGGACGCCGACGGCGACGCCGGCGCCGGTCCGGCCCGAGACGCCGACAGCCACGCTGACGCGGTGGATGCCGGACCCGTCGCTGCTCGACCAGACCGGGGAGTCGGGGTACGCCTTTCTCGGGATGGCGCCGCGGGCGCTCGGCGAGTTCGAGGGCGCGCTCGGCTCGGGCGCCCTGCAGCAGTTCCAGGGGCGGTACCCGATCCCGGGCGTCGGCCGGTTCGGGGACCAGCGGGCGCTGTTCCGGTTCGCCCGGTCGGCGTCGGTCCTCCTGGGCGAGTTCGACCGGACGGCCGTCGAGGACGGCCTGCGGGAGTACGGCTTCGAGGCGGGGGAGGCCTACCGCGGGTTCCGCCTTTTCAGCCCCGCCGACCCGCGAGCGGCGGCGGTCCGCGACGGGATGCTCGTCACCGTCGGGACCGTCTCCAGCGAGGACACGGTCGACAAGCGGCCGGTCGTCGAGGCCATCGTCGACGCGCGAACGGGCAACGCCGACCGCTACGTCGACGCCGTCCCCGAGTGCCGGCGGCTCCTCGACTCGGTCGGGAGCGCGCACGTCCTCCAGGGTCGCACGCACGCGACCGGGGAGACCTTCGAGGGAGGGGTCGGCGAGGGGATGGGCTACCACGTGGCCGAGGACCGGACGCGCGTCCGCGCCGCCGCGCTGTTCGAGGGGGAGGCCGACCGCCCGGCGATGGCCGAGTGGGCGGGCAACTCCGAGGCCTTCCTCGGCGGCGACCCGACGCTCCGGGCCGACGGGCAGGCGGTCACCGCGACGGCGACGGTCCCGAGCGGCGACGTGACCGGGTTCCCGGGCGAGTTCCCCGGGCCGGACATCGAGCGAGACCCCGGCACCGGCGGTCCGCCGACCGTCTCGTTCGGCTTCTCGTACGAGCACGCCGGCGACGGCGTCGGCACCCTCACGGTCACCCACGAGGCCGGCGACGCGGTGCCCCGAGAGGCGGTCCAGATCCGCGGAGAGGGGTTCGCCGAGGTCGACGGCGTCGACCAGCGGGGTCCCGGCGTCTGGCAGGGGTCGGTCGGCGGGGAGGGCGGATCGGTCGTCGCCGGCGACTCGGTCACGGTCGGCGTCGCCAGCGACTACGAGATAGCCGTCGTCTGGCGCCCGCCCGACTCGGAGGAGTCGACGACGCTGGCGACCCACGAGGGGCCGGACGCCTGAGCCGGCCGGACGCCCGAGTCGGCCGGACACCCGAGTCCGGGACCGCCGGGTTGCGACGGGGGCGTCGCTACAGGTCGGCCACGTCCTCTGCCGTCGGCTCGCGGTCGTCGGGGAGCCGTTCGATGCAGTCGTAGCAGAGGAAGTGCTCGGAGCCGTCGGCCAGCTCCAGCGACAGCCCGTCGGTCGTCCGCTTCTCCAGCGTCCAGATGTTCGCGATACCGCCGGCGATGCTCACGTCGTCGCCGCAGCCGTCGCACGGCCGGGTGGTCATACCCGCCGTACGGCGGGCACCGGGAAAAGCGACGCGGGCGGCGCGCCCGCTCCCGATGGGGCGAGGCGCCCCAGCGGCGCGGGCGGGACACCCGCCACCGCGTGTCACGACCCCGTCAACTTATCACGGGGAACGAGTAACAGGTACATCGAACCGAGATCCCACATGTACGGACCACCGGTCGTGCTGTACGTCGGGTCCGACGCGGCGGCGGTCGCCGACGCCTGGGCCGAGTCCGGCGACGGGCTCGTCGTCCGGGGGGCGGCCCCCGAGGCCGACGTAGCCGACCGGCTCGCCGACGGGGGATTCGACGCCGTCGTCTGCGACTGCGACGGGTCGTTCGACGCCCGGGCGACGGTCGAGGCGGTCCGCGACCACTCGGCGTCGCTGCCGGTCGTCGTGCTCTCGGTCGGCGACGCCGTGTCGCTGGCGGCCGTGGCCGACCTGGGCGTCGAGAGCTACCTGCAGGTCGAGGCGGACGCCGACCGCGTCGGGCGGCTGGCAGACCTGCGCCCGCTGGTCGAGCGCCGCCGGGCGGCGCGCCGCGAGTCGACGATGCTCGACTCGCTTCTGGAGAACCTCCCGCTGTCGGTGTACTTCAAGGACCGCCGGAGCCGCCACGTCCGGGTCAGCGACGAGATGCCGCGGCTGACCGGGCCCGCGCACCTGGAGAACCCCGAGGGCAAGCGCCACCACACGCCGGCGGACGTCGTCGGGAAGACGGACTTCGACCTGTACCCGCCGGTGCTGTCCGAGGAGGCGGTCGCCGACGACCGCACCGTGGTCGAGACCGGCGAGTCCATCGACGACCGGATCGAACACGCCTACGGCGACGACCTCGAGGAGACCTACGTCACCACCTCGAAGGCGCCCTGGCGCGACGAGGACGGGCGGATCCTCGGCGTCGTCGGCGTGACACGGGACATCACCGAGCGCAAGCGCTACGAGAACCAGCTCGAACGCCAGAACGAACGCCTGGAACGGTTCGCGAGCGTCGTCTCCCACGACCTGCGCAACCCGCTGGAGGTGGCGCTGGGCCGGCTGGAGTTCGCCCGCGAGGACGGCGACGAGGAGCACTTCGACGCCGTCGAGCGGTCGCTCCGCCGGATCGACGACCTGATCGACGACGTGCTGACGCTCGCCCGCGAGGGCGAGGCCGTCAGCGACCCCGAACCCGTCGAACTGGCGGAGGTGGCCCGCCGGGCGTGGACGGTCGTCGCCACCGACGAAGCGGCCCTGACCGTCGAGACGGACGCGACGCTGCTGGCCGACGGGAGCCGCCTCCAGCAGCTGCTCGAGAACGTCTTCAGGAACGCCGTGGAACACGGTTCCACGAGCCCTCAGTCGCAGGCTCCTGAGGACGCTGTCGAACACGGCCGCGACGACGTGACCGTCACGGTCGGCGACCTCGGCGAGCGCCAGGGCTTCTACGTCGCCGATGACGGCCCCGGCATCCCCGAGTCCCACCGGGACAGCGTCTTCGACCCGGGCTACTCGACCGACGACGGGACCGGCCTGGGACTGAGCATCGTCCGGACCATCGCGGAGGCCCACGGGTGGGAGACGGACGTGACCGAGAGCGAGGCCGGCGGCGCGCGCTTCGAGTTCGGCGACGTGAGCGGCGACGGGCTCGCGAGCCCTCACGCCGACGACGGGGCGACCGACGAACGGACCGGCGCCGGCGACGACTGACCCGGCGCCCGTCGACCGGTTCGGTGTGTTCGATACAGGCGAGCGACGTAACGTCAGATGCTCTCGGAAACAGATGAATACCCCCAAGAAATTTATCACGAAGTCGTGTTTTCTTGCTTATGTCCCTGATCGGTTCCCTCCGAACCGAACCATTACTTCGCCGTCCGGTATTCGTTGTTGCGGCGCTACTCGCGGCCATCCTGGTGGGCGAACCTCTCGTAGTGAATACCCTCGATAGGGTGATTGATGGGAGAGGTGGTTTCCCGCTGTGGCTTCCGCACTTCGGAACACTTGGGAAAACGTACATGTACTATCTGCTTTTCTTCGACTTCCTCAAATTCGTCGCGTTGCCTGCCGCGCTCATGTGGGTCGCATACGCCTATGGTCGCTACCGTTCGACCGACTTCGAGAACTGAACTATCGCTCACTATGCATATCGAAGTGACCGTCACGGTCTCTCGGGGCCCGACCTTTTGGCCGCCGCCGCCCAAACGCGACCATGGAGGTGAACTGCGAGGGGTGCGCCGGCTGCTGTCTCGACTGGCGCGCGCTGGCGCCCCAGGGGACCGACCACGGCCACGAGCGCCGCGGCAGCTACCGGCCGCTCGACGACGTGGCCAACCTCGCGCCGCTGTCGAGCGACGAGGTGCGCGCGTTCCTCGACGCGGGCCTGGCCGGCGCGCTGGTCGCCCGGCTGTTCCGGATCGAGGACGGCCCGAGCGTGACCGTCGGCGGCGTCGAGGTCGCCGCCGTCCGTGGCCGCCCCGCCTTCCTCGTCGGCCTGCGGAAGGTCCCCAAACCCGTCGCGCCCTTCGACGCCGAGCCGCGCTGGCTCCCGACCTGCGCCTTCCTCGACCCGGAGACGCTCCAGTGTCGCATCCACGGGGACGACGTGTACCCCGGGACCTGTGCGACCTACCCGGGCGACAACCTCGCGCTCGACGCCGAGACGGAGTGCGAGCGGGTCGAGCGCGCCCACGGCGGCGACCGGCTGCTCGACGACGAACCGCCCGACGGCGCCGGGCCGGTGCTGGGGCCGGGGGCGGTGGGCGCACGGGTGTTCGGCCACCCCGACGCCGACCGGATCGAGGGGGCGGTCGAGCGGCTCGCCGCGGACGAGGCGACGCGGGCCGACCACGCGGAGTTCGTGGCCGTCGCCGCCGCCTCGGCGCCGGGGACGCTCGCCGTCAGCGACGAGCGCTACGAGCGAGCGCGCGAACGGGCGCTCGACGCAGACTCGTGGGTCGACGGCGCCATCGCCGAGTGGACCGACCGCGCCGACGAGGAGCCGCCCGACCCCGCGACCGCCGCGGCCGTCGAGGGCGACCGCGGCGCGCCGGGGACGCCGGGCTGGGAGGACTGATCCGGCCGGCGTCGCCCGACCGAGGGCACGGCCGGGCGACCCCGTCCGACGGGCGACGACACCGGCTCCGATCGTTAAGGGGATAGAGTCCCTGGTGCGGGTATGCACGTGCTCGTCACGGGGGCGACGGGGTTCGTCGGGGGGCGGCTCGTCCCCGCGCTGACCGGCGCCGGCCACGACGTGCGGGCGCTGGTCCGGGACCCGTCGGCCTACGACCCGCCGCCGGGCGTCGAGGTGGTCCAGGGCGACCTGCTCGAACCGGGGACGCTCGCGCCCGCCTTCGAGGGGATCGACGCGGCGTACTACCTCGTCCACTCGATGCGGGCCGGCGACGACTTCGAGGAACGGGACCGGAAGGCGGCGAGCAACTTCGCCGCGGTCGCGGACGACGCGGGGGTCGAGCGGGTCGTCTACCTCGGCGGGCTCGGCGAGGACGGCGACGACCTCTCGCCGCACCTCCGGTCGCGCCGTGAAGTCGAGACGGTCCTCGCCGACGCCGACTACGAACTCACGACGCTGCGGGCGGCGGTCATCGTCGGCGACGGCAGCGCCAGCTTTCGGATGGTCCGCCAGCTCGTCCGGCGGCTGCCGGTGATGGTCACCCCTCGGTGGGTGAGAAACGAGTGCCAGCCCATCGCCGTCGACGACGTGATCGCGTACCTCGTGGGCGTGCTCGACGCGCCGGCGACGGCCGGCGAGACCTACGGGATCGGCGGCCCGGACGTGCTGACCTACCGCGAGATGCTCGCCCGGACCGCCGAGGCGATGGGGCGGCGCCGGCCGCTGATCCTCTCCGTGCCGGTCCTCACGCCGAAGCTCTCCTCGTACTGGATCGGGCTCGTCACCGACGTGCCGACGGCGGTCGCCCGGCCGCTCGTGCTCGGGCTGAGAAATCCCGTGGTCGTCACCGACGACGCCATCCGCGACCACGTCGATGTCGATCTCACGTCGTT
Organism: Halosimplex halophilum; assembly: GCF_004698125.1. Classification (NCBI taxonomy): domain Archaea; kingdom Methanobacteriati; phylum Methanobacteriota; class Halobacteria; order Halobacteriales; family Haloarculaceae; genus Halosimplex; species Halosimplex halophilum. The sequence goes on along the minus strand of NZ_ML214298.1, from coordinate 714,464 downwards.
CGACGACGCCGTCCGGAAGGCGCTCGCCCCCGAGACGGGGACGGCCGCGGCCGCCCCCGGCGGGAGTCCGACGACCGGCGAGCGCGGGGGGCGGACCTGATGGGGACCGACCCGCCGCCCGACGACGCCGCCACCCGCGACCCGTCGCCGGACGGCGCTGCCCCCGACGACGCCGCGACCGACCACCCCGTCCCGGAGTACGGCGAGACGTGGGTCTACGAGAGCATCGTCGGCGCGCTCCCGGGCGTCCACATCTCCGAGCGGCTCGCGCTGGTCATCCAGTTCTCGCTGTTCGAGGCGGGCGTGCTGGTGCTGGCCGCGATCTACGGGCTCCCGGAGGGGGCCGTCGCCGGGACCGTCGCCGTCCTCGTGGCGACCGCCGGCAGCCTGGAGATGCTGCGGATCAGCAAGCTCGTCCGCCGGGCGGACCTGCCCGAGCCGTACCGCCGGCTCGTCTTCGGCTCCAGCATCGAGGTCGTCCTCGGCGTGCTGGCCTTCGTCGCCCTGCTGACCTACCTGTTCGTCCTCGACCCGCGGTCGGCCAGCCCGCTGGTGACCGAACTGCTGGGGCCGGAGCCGCCGCTGGCCGCGACGTATCTCACGCTCCTGGTGCTGTGGGACGTGTGCTACCGCATCGGCACCGGCTGGTGGGCCAGCGTCGCCGCGCTGTGGCGGTCGGCCCGCTTCCGTTTTTCCCCCGAGCAGACCCGCATCCTCGCCCGCGCCGACCTGGAGACGATGGGTTTCGGCCTGCTCCAGCTGCTTTTGGTCCCGTTCCTGCTGGACCACACGGTCCTGCTGGTCGCCGTCGTCGGGCACGTCCTGGCGGTCGCGACCGTGACGACGCTGTCGCTGGTCGTCCTCCACCGGCGCACAGAAGGGACCGGAGCGATTACGAATTTATCTCCTTGAACTGGTCGAGCAGCTCCTCCGTCGACTCGTCGCTGTCGTACTCGACCTCGCCGCGGTACTCCGTGCGGCGGTCCTCGTCGCTCATGTCGACCTCGCCGTTCTTGCGCTCGCGGCGCTCATGCTCCACTTCGTCGTATGCACCCATCGACATTGTGTATCACACCCACACTAGTGAGCTAACGACTATCAATGTAACGGTCGGTGAAATTTCGCGTCGAGCGTCACCGGCGCGCCCGCCGGCGGGGTCTGGACGGGCGGCGGCGCCGGCGGTGCGACGAGTCCGAACAGTGTATACCGCTGGCCCCCGGTTTCTCCGGTATGGCCGGACCGGTTCGCTTTCGGCGGTCGACCGGGCGCTGGGACGAGCAGCGGGTCAGACAGGACCTGTTCGCCCCGCTCGACGACCGCTTCGGCGCGCGACTGACGACGCCGAAGATCGACGGCCCGCGCGGGTACCGCGCCCGCCGGTTCGAGATGGACAACGGCGACCTGGCCCTGTTCGCCTGGAACGACGACGGCGCCTACTGGCTGGGCAACACCGAGACGCCCGAGGCGCTGTGGCGCACCGAGAAGGAGACATTCGACGAGGCCCCCTACGAGGTCTCGCGGTGGGCCCAGCGCGAACTCACCTACGACCTCCAGCGGCAGGCCCCCTGGCTGGCCGCCCACGAGTACGTCTCGTGGTTCTTCCTCCCGGTCCTGTTCTCGAAGGACGGCCGCGAGACCACCCGCGCGTTCTTCGACCGCGACGCCGCGGGCTTCCCCGACGCCACCCGCGAGGAGGGGTTAGAGTTCTACGAGCGGTTCCTGAAGACGGGCGTCCTCGACGACCACCGCTACACCATGGCCGCCAAGCTCGGCACCAGCGAGCGCGACGAGTTCAGCCGCATGCGGGCCACCATGGGCGAGTTCGACGCCGCGAAACTGCTGGCCGACGCAGCGATTCCGTTCGTCCCCGAGTCCGAACAGGACTCCGGGCACGCGCTCGATTTCGCCGTCGAGACGCCCGGCGGGGAGCGGCTCGTCGAGGTCACCCGCCCGATGGCCCCTCGCAATCGCCCCGCCGGCACCCCCATCGCCGCGCTGCGGCGCACCGTCGACTCGAAGACCCGCGACCAGCTCGCCATCCACGACGACGCCGTCCTGCTGGTCGACTGCACCTCCTTCCGCGACGACGAGTGGAACCCCATCCGCGCCGAGCGCCCTTCGGTCGGCTACCAGCCCACCGTCGTCTTCCGCTACCGCCCCGACGGCCGCTGCGAGGGCTACCGCCACGGCGACGTGCCGCTCGACCTCGACGCCGCCGTCGAGTGGGTCTGACTCACCGCTCGGGGCCGACCTCGTCGAGCGCGGCGTCGGCCAGTTTCGCCTCCGCACGCCGCAGGTGCTCGCCCGCGGTCTGTGGGGAACAGCCGAGTTCGGCGGCCACGTCGGCGTGGGTGGCCGCCCGCGGCGTCTCGTAGTAGCCCAGCCGGTTCGCCGCCGCGACGGCCTCGCGCTGGCGTTCGGTCAGCGATCCGCCCGTCGACTCGGGGGCGGCCGGCGTCGGGGATATCCCGTCGATCCGCACGTCGATGTCGTCGCCCCGGCGCTCGAAGGCGGCCTGGAGCGGGTCGGGGTCGCCGACGACCGTCGCGTGGACCTCGCCGTCGCGGAACACGACCGGCGTCCGGACGACGAGGCCACCGGATTCGAGCGCGGCTGCGAGACAGCTAAAGACCGGCACCGTCGACCGATCGACGTGGAGGACGAGGCGGGCCGGCGAGTCGCGGGCCCCGCTGGAACGCCCGCTCTCCGACCCGACGACCTCGCAGCGCTCGACGCCGGGGGTCTCGCCCGCGGCGTCGACCAGCGGGGCGGGGTCGCCGTCGACGGCCAGCAGGAGGGTCGCGTCGTCCGCGACGAGATTCCAGTCGATGACCCGGGCGCGGTCGACGGCCGCCGCCGTCGCCAGCCGGTCGAGCAGCGGCGGCGCCCGCGAGCCGTCCACCCCGGCGGTGACGCGGACGTGTTTCACACCCGAAGGGTCCGGCGAGGGGGTAATAAATCCCGGTTCTATGCCGCCCGGAACGCCCTCCGGGCGGGCGCCACACCGCCGGAGTACATGTCCGACGAGACATCGCGACGGACGCATCGAGTCGAGAACGGCGCGGACGCTCCCGGCGCCGACGACCGACCGCTCGCCGTCGACGCCGAGGGGCTCGAACTCGCGTACGCCGACGGCACCCGGGCCGTCGACGGGCTGACGCTCTCGGTCCCGCGGGGGGAGTGTTTCGGCTTCCTCGGGGCCAACGGCGCCGGGAAGACGACGACGATCAAGGTGCTCGCTACGCTGCTGGAGCCCACGGCGGGGGGAGTTCGGGTCAACGGGTACGACGTGACCGGCGAGCGCACGCGGGTGCGGGCCTCGGTCGGCTACATGGCCCAGGAGACGAGCGTCGACGAGGAACTCACCGCCCGGGAGAACCTCGCGTTCGCCTGCGACGCCTACGGCGTTCCCCGCGGCGAGCGGGCCGACCGCATCGCCGAGTTGCTGGACCTGGTCGAGCTGTCCGACGTGGCCGACACGCCGGCGGGGAACTTCTCCGGCGGGATGAAGAAGCGACTGGACGCGGCGACGGCGCTGGTCCACGACCCCTCGCTGGTCTTCCTCGACGAGCCGACGACGGGGCTGGACCCGAAGGCGCGCAACCGCCTGTGGGACTACTTCCGGCGGATCAACGACCGCGGGACGACGGTCTTCCTGACCACCCAGTACCTCGAAGAGGCTGACCGCCTCTGCGACCGCCTCGCGGTGCTCCGCGACGGCCGCGTCGTGGCCGACGGGTCGCCGGCCGACCTCAAACGCCGGGTCGGCGGCGAGCGACTGGACCTCGAAATCGACGGCGGCCCCGGCGCCGTCGAATCGGCCGCGGCGGTCGTCCGCGAGTCGGCGGCCGAGGTTCGCCGCGAGTCGACAGCCGAGGCCGTCCGCGAATCGGCGGGCGTCGACGGCCCGGACGGGGACACGGGGCACCCGACCGCGGTCGAACCCAGCGTCGAGACGGCCGGGGACACTGTTCGCGTCAGCGCCCCCGACGCCGGCGACCTCGGGCCGGACCTGCTGGTCGCGCTCCGCGACGCCGGCCTGTCGGTGACGGGGTTCGCCGTCGAGGAACCGACGCTGGACGACGTGTTCCTCGCCATCGCCGAGGAGTCGGCCGACGACCCGTTCGACCGGGAGAGCGGTCGGACGAGCGAGAACGCTCCCGAATCGGCGGAGCGACTGGAGGTGGACGCGTGAGCGCTCCGGACTCGGCCGCGGACGCGCCGGGGACCGACGGGCCGGCACCGGCGACGCCGGAGACGGGCAACACGTTCCTCGGGGACGCCTGGGTCAACGCGAAGCGGTGGACGCGCAAGGCGGTCCACAACCCGACCGCGTTCCTGCTGGAGATCGTCGTCGCGACGCTCTCGCTGGTCCTCTTCGCGGCCGTGTTCGGCGACGTGGGGAGCGTCGCGCTGACGCGGGCGGGCTTCGCCGACGTGGACTACGTCACCTACCTCCTGCCAGCCGTCCTCGTGCAGGCGACGATGGGGTCGGCGTTCTCCTCGGGGATGGGGCTCGTGAGCGACCTGGAGAGCGGGATGTTCGAGAAGACGGTCGTCACGCCGATGTCGTGGACCGCGGTCTTCGCGGGGAAGGCCGCCGCCGAACTCGCCCGTATCGTCGTCCAGCTGCTCGTCGTCCTCGGGCTCGCCGTCGCGCTGGGCGCCGGGATCGAGACCGGCGCAGCCGGCGTCGCGGGGGTCGTCGCGGTCTGTCTGCTCGTCGGCCTGCTCTTTATGGCCGTCTCGAACGTCGTCGGCCTGCTGGCCCGCGACGACGAGGTGGTCAACGCCGCCTCGATGCTGTTCATGTTCCCCCTCCTCTTCCTCTCGCCGGCGTTCGTCCCGCTGTCCGACGACATCGAGTTCGTCGCGGCGTTCAACCCCGTCACCTACGGCGTCGACGCGGTCCGGGCGCTGGTCCTCGGCCGGGACGCGTCGACGGTGCTGTCGATTTCGCGGTTCGGCGGGGTCGCCGACACGGTCGTCCCCGCCGTCGCCGTCCTCGTCGCGCTGAACCTCGTCGTCGGCGCCGTGGCCGTTCGGCTGCTCGCACGCGCCAGCAGCGCCGAAGTGGTCTGAACGGTCGAGCGGGGGCGATGACCCGGCGCTCGTGACCGAACTCAGACCGCGGGGCCGAACTCGTCCAGCGCGGCCCGGGCGAGTTTCGCCTCGGCGCGTTTCAGGTGTTCGCTGGCCGTGCTCGGGGCGCAGCCCAGTTCGGTCGCGATGTCCTCGTGCGTGGCGCCGCTCGGGTGGTCGTAGTACCCCAGGTCGAGCGCCGCCTCGACGGCCTCGCGCTGGCGGTCGCTGAGGCGGGCCCCCGGTGACTCCGGCGGCCCCCGAAACGGGCCGACCTCACTGACGGTCACGTCCACGGCGTCGGGGACCGAATCGAGCGTCGCCTGCAGCGCCGCCGGGTCGCCGACGATGGTCCCCTCGACGCGCTCGTCGCGGTAGACGACCGGCGTGACCACGACGAGGCCCGCCCGCGTCATGGCCCCGACCATCCGGCGAAAGAGCGGGACCGCGTCCGGGCGGGCGTCGACGAGCATGTAGAACTCGCCGCTCCCGGTCTCGGCGACGTCGACCGCGTCGATACCGGGCGTGTCCGTCGCCGACGCGCGGAACCCGTCCGGGTCGCCCCGGACCGCGTACAGGAGCGTCCCCGCCTCCGCGGGCCCGAGGTTCCAGTCGAGCAGGCGGGCCTCGCTCGCGCGGTCCGACGCGGCGAGCAGCCGGAAGAACTCGGGGGCCGCCTCGAGGTCGGGCGCGGCCGAGACGCGGAGGCGCTTCACCCGTGGACCGTCGGCGCGCCGACACTTGAATCTCCCGGCTATGCTCGGGAGAACCCGTTCCACGGCCGCCGCCCACCGATCGGACATGAACGAGGCGCCATCGCTGGCGGCCCGGGACGTTCGCAAGGAGTACGGGGGCGTGACGGCGCTCTCCGGCGTCGACCTCGCGGTCGACGGGCCGGAGATACTGGGGCTGGCCGGCCCGAACGGGTCGGGGAAGACGACGTTCATCCGCTGTCTGCTCGGCCTGGAGCGGCCGACGGCGGGCGAGACGCGTGTGGGCGGGACGCCCTCCGGGTCGTTCGAGGCGGCCGACCGCGAGCGCCTGGGGTACATGCCCCAGCACGCGGCGGTGTACGACGACCTCACCGTCCGCGAGAACGTCGCGTTCTTCGCGCGCCTCTACGGCGTGGCCGGCCGCGGGGCGCGACGGGCGGGCGAGTCGCGGAGCGGCGACCGGAGCGAGGAAACCCTCGACGCGGCGGTCGAACGCGCCCTCGATGTCGTGGACCTGACCGACCGGGCCGACGCCCGGATCGGCGAGCTCTCGGGCGGGATGGTGCGCCGTGCGAGTCTCGCGTGCGCGCTCGTCCACGACCCGGACGTGCTCTTCCTGGACGAGCCGACCGTGGGGCTCGACCCGCGGCTCCGGTCGGCGATGTGGACCGAGTTCCGCCGGCGTCGCGACGAGGGCGCGCTGGTCGTCGTCTCGACGCACTACCTCGGCGAGGCGACGAACTGCGACCGGGTCTGTTTCCTGCGGAACGGCCGCGTCCTGGCGCTCGACTCGCCGGACGGGTTCCTCGAGGCCACCGGCGCGGACGAGATGGAGGAGGCGTTCCTCGCCCTGCTCGATGAACGCGACGAGGCGGACAAACAACCGGCGGCGACCGGGGTCCCGACGGGAGGGCGCGAGCCGTGAGGGGAGCGGTCCCCGTCGCGGGACGCATCCTGCGGACGCTCAGAGGGGACCGGCGGACGCTCGCGCTGGTCGTCGCCGTCCCCGCGTTCGTCGTCTACCTGCTGAGCGAGGTGTTCCCGCGGCCCGAGCCCGTGGCCCCGGTCATCCTCGGCGTGTTCGTGTTCTTCCTGACGTACCTGCTCACGGCGGTCGGCTTCCTGCGGGAGCGAACGGCGGGAACGCTCGAACGGGTGCTCGTCGCGCCGGTCGCCCGGAGCGGGGTCGTCGCCGGGTACGTCCTCGGCTACGGCGCCCTCGCCGCGGTCCAGTCGGTCGTCCTGCTCGCCGCGGCCGTCGCCTTCCTCGACGTGACGTTCGCCAACGGCGTCGCCCTGTTCGTCGCCGTCGAGCTCCTCGGTGCGTTCACCGCGCTCGGCGTCGGCGTCTCGCTGTCGCTGTTCGCCGAGAACGAGTTCCAGGCCGTCCAGTTCATCCCCGTCGTGATCACTCCCCAGGTGATCCTCGGCGGGACCTTCCTCCCGGTCGAGGAGCTCCCGGTCTACCTGGCGTGGCCCGCCCGCGCGATGCCGATCACCTACCTGATCCGGGCGATGGAGTACGTCGTCCTCGACCGGCGGACCCCGGGCGAGTTCCACGTCGCCGTCGCCGCGCTCGTCGCGTTCGTGGCGCTCGCCCTCGCCGTCTCGCTGGCCGCGATCCGGCGGGCGGCGTGAACCGACCCCCGTCACGGCCTCGCACGGCGACCGAACCGGTAAGTGACTGCCGGGCGACCCGGGGGCATGGACGAACTCCCCGCCGACGCGGTCTACGACCGGACGCGCCCGACCGAACTCGCGGTCTCGCCGGACGGCGACCGGGTCGCGTTCGCCGCCAGCGAGGCCGACCCCGACGAGGACGAGACCCTGCAATCCGTGTTCGTCGTCCCCGCCGACGGGAGCCGCGACCCCCACCGACTCACTCGCGCCAGCGGCGCGTGGAACGTCGAGTGGTCGCCGGACGGCTCGAAGCTCGGCGTCGTCATGGTCCGCGACGAGGACGTGGACATGCGCGTCGGCCGCGACGACGAGGGCGAAAACGGAGCCGACGCTGACGGCGAGACCGACGGCGACGACGCCGAAGACGCTGCCGACGAGGACGGCGAGGAGAACGGCGCGAACGGCGACGACGAACCCAAGCCCCAGGTCTGGGTGTACGACCTCGAACTCGGCGGGGACGCCCGGCAGGTGACCGACCGCGAGGAGGGCGTCCGGGACTTCGACTGGGGGCCCGAGGGCGAGCGGGTCGTCGTCTCGGCCCGGGACCCGACCGACGAGGAGGCGGAGTACCTCGAACAGCGCCGCGAGGACGGCCCCGTCGAGACCGAGCGCCTCCAGCACAAGATGGACGGCCAGGGGTGGCTCGACACCGTCACGACCTACCTGTTCGTCGTCGACGTCGAGACCCGCGAGGAGCGCCGGCTCGACGACGCCCGCGGCGGCGGGATCTTCGAGGCGCTCGGCGGCCTCCAGCCGGCCTGGCACCCCGAGGACGAACGGATCGCGTTCTGCGCGTACCACGGCGACGACCCCGACGACACCTACGTCTACGACCTCCACGTCGTCGACGCCGCGGACGGGTCGGTCGAACGCCTCACCGACGGGGAGTACACCGCGTCCGGTCCCGTCTGGAGCCCCGGCGGGAACCGGCTCGCGTTCGCCGCCCGGAACCCGACGAACTGGTACGTCCCGGCCGACGTGGCGGTCGCCGCCCCCGATACCGGCGAGTACCGCGTCCTCACCGGCGACCTCGACCGGACGCTGGGGTGGGGCGGGGGGCCGCAGTGGCTCGACGACCGGCGGATCCTCGCGGGGATCGGCGACGAGGGGTGGACCCGCTTCGTCCGCCTCGACGCGGGCGAGACCGGCGTGCCCGAGGGGCCGGACCCCCGCCACGATCGCGTCTTCGACCGACAGTCGCGGACGGAGACCCACCTCGGGTTCGACGCCGACGCCGGGACCGTGGCCGCGATCCGCAGCCACCCCGCGGAGGGGTACGACGTGCACGCGATGGACGCTGCGGACATCGACGCCGGCCCCGACGACGCGGACCCGCGCCGGCGGCTGACCGACCTGAACCCCGACCTCGTCGCCGACTACGACCACCCCGGGACCGCACGGTCGCGCTTCGAGAGCGACGACGGCACCGCCGTCGAGGCGATCACGCACTACCCGCCCGACTTCGACCCCGACGACCCCGACCCGCGGCCGGCGCTGCTGTGGATCCACGGCGGCCCGATGGCCTACGACCAGCCGCAGTTCGCGCTCCTGACCTCGTTCTGGACGACGCGGGGGTACCTCGTCCACCGCGTCAACTACCGCGGGTCGACCTCCTACGGCCGGGCGTTCTGCGAGGCGCTGAAGGGCGCCTGGAACACCGTCGAGGTCGAGGACCTGCTCGCGGGGACCGAGGACCTCGTCGACCGGGAGTGGGCCGACCCCGACCGGCTGTTCGTCGGCGGCTTCTCCCAGGGCGGGGTCAACACCGCGTACGTGCTGACCCGAACCGACCGCTTCGCTGCGGGTCTCGCCGAACACGGCGTCTACGACATGCGCTCGGCGTTCGGCACCGACGACTCCCACCGGTGGATCGAGAACGACTTCGGCCTCCCGTGGGAGAACCCCGAGGCGTACGACGCGGCGTCGTCGATCACCGACGCCGACCGGATCGACACGCCGCTCCTGCTGACCGCCGGCGGGAACGACTGGCGGTGTCCGCCCACCCAGTCCGAGCAGCTCTACCGCACCCTGCGGAAACGCGGCGTCGAGTCGAAACTCGTCGTCTACCCCGACGAGCACCACAACGTCGGCGACCCCGACCGCGAGATCCACCGGCTGGAGACCCTCGACGACTGGGTCGCCCGCTTCGACCCCGGGCGGGAAGGCGACGAAAACGGCGACGAAACTACCGGCGCAGGCGGTGAGGACGGAGCTGACGGCGACGACGGCGACGGTGACGGCGGGACCGACGACCACTGACCCGGTGTCGCCCCGCGGTCGGGCCGGTCACCCGAGCGCGTACGCGAGCACGTAGACGACCGCCGACCCGATCATCAGGAACACCATGATGAGCGCCAGGACCTGCTGGCGGTCCAGTTCGAGGGGGTTCATATCGGGTCGTTGTCGCCGGCACGGTTAGGGTTTTCGCGGCGGCGCCGACCGCCCGTCGCCGCTCCCGGGAGGCCGAGCGGCCCGAAGCGGTCCGCCCGACAACAAGTCTAATATGTGACCCGTCCGAAGCGACAGTATGGAGCGCTCCATCGAACGCGAGCGACTCGCATCGGTCGGCGGCACGCTCCTCGGCTACGCGCTGCTGGCGCTGGGCGTCGCCATGGTCAGTTTCACGGCGTACCAGCTGCTGTTCGCCTCCGGGCGGGCGCTCGAGACGCCCGTCGCCGTCGGTCCTCGGGCCGTCGCCGGCCTGGCTGCCGGCGCCGCGGGCTATCTCCTCCTCAGGCGGACCCTCGACAGGGACGCCGACCCCGACGAGCCGGACGTCGAGCCCTCGGAGGCCCGCAAGGCCGACGCCTACGAGTTCGACACCTGAGGGCTCTTCCCTTCGCCTCGCTCCACAGCCTCCAGAGACCGCCGTCCGCCGGGTGTCGTCTTCACCCCGCCGGACCCCCGAATAGATCCCGACGGATTTCGAGCGGAAACGGCGGAAACTGGACACAGCCACGCTGTGTGTCCCGTCCCCAAACGTCCTCCGAACCCCAAGCCCCTTCAAACGCTACTCGCAAGGTGCCGGGCGCCATGACCCGTTCACCGTCTGTCGATCGCCCCGCCAGTCAGGTCCGCGCCGACCCGACAACCGGGGGTATCACCTGAATGCGGGACCCTCTCGCCCGATCCCCCGACCCGGTCGCACAGGCGCCGACCCGTGCGGTTTCCCGGGGTGTTCGCGCGTGAGTTTCAGTTCCGTCCAGAAGTCGTTCCTGAAGTACCAGCACGTCTTCGTGTTCGCGGCGCCGGTGGTCTTCGTCGCGAGCGTGTTCCTGTTCGCGCCGACGGACGGCGCCGGCGGTCCGGGCTACTGGCTGGAGTACTGGTGGCTGTTCCCGGCGTTCCTGACCGGCGCCACCATCGTCAACACGGTCGGGATCAGCGGGTCGGCGCTGTTCGTCCCGTTCCTGATCTTCGTCTATCCCCTGTTCGCACAGCCGCTCACGCCCCAGACGATCGTCAAGGTGGGGCTGATCAGCGAGGCGTTCGGGCTGTCGAGTTCGTCGGTCGCGTTCGTCCAGTACGGGCTGGTCGACCGGCGGCTCGCGCTGAGCATCGTCGCCGGCGCCGTCCCGTTCGTGATCGCCGGGGCGATCCTCTCGTTCGTCGTCCCGGAGCCGGTGTTCCACGGGCTGCTGGGGCTGGCGCTGCTCGCCGCCTCCGTGCTCCTGTTCAGGGCCGATCTGGACCACGAAGAGCCCGAGGGAGCGACCGACGGCGAACTCAGGGCCGCGACCGACGGCGGCACCGCGGACCTGCCCGACGACGCCGACAAGCTCGGTCCCGCCGGCGTCGACACCGCCGCGGACGGCACCGTCACGCGGGTCGACCGCGAGGGCGACGACTACTCGTACACGCGCGGCGGGTATCTCGAACGGTTCGCCAACTACAGTATCGGCGGTACTTTCCAGGGGCTGGCCGGCTTCGGCGCCGGCGAACTGGGCATCATCTCGATGCTCCGGACGAACGTCCCCGTCCGCGTCGCCATCGGCTCGAACCACATCGTGGTCGCCTCGACGGCCATCCTGGCCTCGGTCGTCCACGTCTTCGGCGGGACCGTGCTGGACGCGCTCGGGATCCACGTCCCCGGCGTCCACTCGCTGTCCCTGGCGACCACGCCGTGGAACATGGTCGTGTTCACCGCGCCCGCGGCGGCGACCGGCGGCCAGATCGCCCCCTACGTCTCGAACGCCCTGGAGACCGACACGATCAAGACCTTCGTCGGCGGCCTGTTCGCCGTCATCGCCGTCGCGCTGTTCGGCATGGCGGTGGGTGTCTGATGTACGACGACGTCCTCCTCCCCACGGACGGCAGCGAGGCGACGGCCGCCGCCGTCGACCACGCGGGCCGCCTGGCCGAGGTCCACGGCGCGACCGTCCACGTCCTCTCGGTCGTGGACACGCGCAACCGCTTCGAGAGCCCGTCGGCCGGCATCGCCCCCGACGCGTGGCTCGCCGCCGAGCGCGAGCGCGCCCGCCAGGCGGTCGACGAGGCCGTCACCGCCCTCCCCGAGGACGTGCCCGCCGAGCGCGTCGTCGAGGAAGGCGTCCCGAAGTCCGCGATCCTCGAATACGTCGCGGAGCGCGACCCCGATCTGGTCGTCATGGGCACGCACGGCCGGACGGGCCTCGACCACTACCTCATCGGCAGCGTCGCCGAGAACGTCGTCCGCGAGTCGCCCGTCCCCGTCACGACCGTCCGCGTCGACGAGTGACGACCCGCGGAACCGGCGGCTCCCGCCGTCCGCTCCGCTCTCGACCCGACGCCCACCCGTTCGCGTGACAAGGTTGATACGTCGGCGAGTCGAACCGTCGATATGGTCTCCCGACCCGCGTCGAACGGGCGGTTCGTCTCCGTCGTGGGCACCGTCGTCGCGCTCGCGTTGCTCCTGGTCGGCGGCGCCGTAACGGCCGAGGCCGCTTTCGAACTCCTGATCGCGGAGGGACCGGTGCTGGGGGCGCCGGGCGTCGGTATCGGGAAAGGGGCGGTCGGCCTCGTCGCCTTCGCCGTCGGCTGTCTCGTCTTCAGGACCGTCGCCAGCCGGGACGCCGCCCCGCCCTCGGAAGACCCGGACCACGACTCCGACGCGGCCAGCAGATTCATCCTGGACTGGTAGCGCCCCGGTATCGGCACCGACCCGCACCGCGTCGTCCGACCCCGCCTTCTCGCGACTGATCCGTCCCGTAGCGACCGCCGTCACGTCGGCGATCGGTCGGACCAGCAACGTTTATCACTCGGTAGTATAACCTAGTAATCGATGTCGACGCAACTGCGACGCGCCAGGGAAGGAACGGTGACGGAGGCGATGGAGCGGGTCGCCGAGCGGGAGAACCGCGACCCCGAGTTCGTCCGCGAGCAGGTGGCCGAAGGGCAGGCGGTGATCCCCGCCAACCACGGCCACGAGTCGCTGGACCCGATGGTCATCGGGCGGGAGTTCGGAACGAAGGTCAACGCCAACATCGGCGCGAGCGAGACGACCAGCGACCCGGCCGAGGAACTGGAGAAGCTCCACACCGCCGTCCACTACGGCGCGGACACGGTGATGGACCTCTCCACGGGAGGCGACCTCGACGAGATCCGCGAGGCGAACGTCGAGTACTCGCCGGTGCCCGTGGGCACGGTCCCCATCTACGAGGCGGTCACGCGGGTCGACGACGTGGCCGACCTCACCCACGAACTCCTGCTGGACGTGATCGAGAAGCAGGCCGAGCAGGGCGTCGACTACATGACGATCCACGCCGGCGTGAAGATGGAACACCTCCCGCTGACCGACGGCCGCAAGACCGGCATCGTCTCCCGGGGCGGTTCGATCCTCGCCCAGTGGATCGAGGAGAACGGCATGGAGAACCCGCTGTACGCCAAGTTCGAGGAGATCTGCGATATCTTCGCCGAACACGACGTGACCTTCTCGCTGGGGGACGGGCTCCGTCCGGGCTCGCTGGCCGACGCGAGCGACGAGGCGCAGTTCGCCGAACTCGACACGCTGGGGGAGCTGACCCGGACCGCCTGGGACCACGGCGTCCAGGTGATGGTCGAGGGACCGGGCCACGTCCCGATGGACGAGGTGGCCGACAACGTCGAGCGCCAGCAGGAGGTCTGCGACGGCGCGCCCTTCTACGTGCTCGGCCCGCTGGTGACCGACGTGGCGCCGGGCTACGACCACATCACCAGCGCCATCGGAGCGACCGAAGCGGCGCGGGCGGGCGCGGCGATGCTCTGCTACGTCACGCCCAAAGAGCACCTCGGACTGCCCGACGCCGAGGACGTGCGCGAGGGGCTGGCGGCCTACCGGATCGCCGCCCACGCCGCCGACGTGGCGAACGGCCGTCCCGGCGCTCGCGACTGGGACGACGCCCTCTCCGAGGCGAGATACGAGTTCGACTGGCGCCGGCAGTTCGAGCTCGCTCTGGACCCCGAGCGCGCCCGCGAGTACCACGACCAGACGCTGCCCGGCGACAACTACAAGGAGGCCCGCTTCTGCTCGATGTGCGGCGTCGACTTCTGCTCGATGCGCATCGACCAGGACGCCCGCGAGGCGGACGGCGAGGGTCAGATGGAGGCCATCGACGACGAGACCGACCTCGAAGAGTCGCCCGCCGCCGAGGTGAACCGCCCGCCCGTCGGCGAACACGACGGCGCCGACGTGCCCGACCTCCCGAAGTTCGTCGACCCCTACGGCCGCGAGGAGCCGGCCGACGACTGAAGTCCGCTCTCCCGACAGCTTCAAACGCCGCGCCGGTTGTCGCGAGTGCTACGGGTCTATTTGGGCCTTCGCGTCCGAGTAGGCGTATGCCACGATCTGCCACGGAGGGTCGACGGTGACCGACGGAGCCGCGCCGACCCGCGACGCCTTCCTCCCGGTCGCCGCACAGCCGTCGGTCGATCAGCTCGTCGAGTTCGCCCGCGAGGCCGAGCAGTTGGGCTACGAGCGCGCCTGGCTCCCCGAGACCTGGGGCCGCGACGCCGTGACGACGCTGACGACCATCGCCGAGCGTACCGAGACGATCGGGATCGGCACTTCTATCGCGAACGTGTACTCCCGTTCGCCGGCGCTGATCGGCCAGACCGCCGCGACGCTGCAGGAGGTCTCGGAGGGGCGCTTGCGCGTCGGCCTCGGCCCCAGCGGCCCAGCCGTCGTCGAGGGGTGGCACGGCGTCGACTACGACCGCCCGCTGCGGCGGACCCGCGAGACCATCGAGGTCGTACGGCTCGTGCTCTCGGGCGACCCCGTCGAGTACGACGGCGAGATATTCACGCTCTCGGGGCTGCGTTTACGCTGTGATCCGCCGGAGACGGTCCCGGGGATCGACGCCGCCGGGATGGGGCCGAAGTCCGTCGAACTCGCCGGCCGGTTCGCCGACGGCTGGCACGCGCTGATGCTGACGAGAGGGGGATTGCGCGACCGGCTTGCGGACCTGAAACGGGGGGCCGAACTCGGCGACCGCGACCCCGAGGAGTTGCGCGTGACCCTCTCGCTCCCCTGCATCGCGCTGGACGACCGCGAGCGGGCGCGGCGGCTCGCCCGGAACCACCTGGCGTTCTACGTTGGCGCCATGGGCACGTTCTACCGCGAGGCGCTCGAACGGCAGGGCTACGACGAGGAGGCCGTCGAGATCGCCAGCGAGTGGGCCAACGGGAACCGGGAGGCCGCGCTGGCCGCCGTCTCCGACGAACTGCTCGACGACCTCGGGATCGCCGGGACTCCAGAGGAGTGTCGCGAGCGCTACGCGGCGTGGGAGTCGATCGAGGGCGTCGACGCCGTCTCGGTGTCGTTCCCGCGGGGCGCGGAGCCCGACGAGATCTCCGCGACGATGCGGGCGCTTGCTCCCGCGTGACGGGTCTTTTTTGAACGGGACAGTTCGCGATCCGAACTCGCGGCCGCCCAGCGATTCGGATCGGGAAGCCGGCGGGCGCGGGTCCGCCGCCGCGCACGACGAATACGTCGTCTCGGTGTCGCAGAGTCGCGATCTCGGCGTCGCGTCGCGTAACCGAAATCGCGGAAAATCAGGGGGGCGAAGAAACAGGCGTGTCCGGGACCGTTCCACTCCGAACTGGCCGCACCGGGGCGGGCGAAGCGTTCCCACCGTCGGTCCGCCGCGCGGCCGGGGTCGGAACCGTCGGCTTCGTCCTGGCGAACCTCCTCGTCGGGCTGGCCTTCCTCACCGATCCGGTGCCGATGCCGTACTACCCGTGGGCGTCGCTCCCGGCGGCGCCGCTGCCCGACCAGCCGACGCTCGGCCACTATCCCGCCAGCTACACGCTCGGCCTCTGGCTGTGGGAGTTCACGTTCCCGCTCGCGATCCTCCGGGCGGCGGAACGGGCGTCGCTGACGAGCGAGCGGGCCCGGCGAGCGGTCCTCGTGGCCGTCCCGGCGCTCGTGGCGCTCGGCTTCCACGCCTACTGCGCGCTCGTCTTCCCGCAGCCGACACCCACGCCGTGGGAGCCCGCCGTTACGGCGGTCTGTTACGTCTACTGTCAGACCTACGCGCCGCTGTGGAGCGCGGTCACCGTCGGGACCGTCCTGCTCGGTCTCGGCGGCTGGCTCGCGCCCCGCGACTCGCGACTCGGACGCGCCGCCACCGCGGGGTTCGGCCTGCTCGCCTTCCCGCTGGGTGCGCTCGCGCTGTACGACGCCGCGACCCGGAGCGACGGTGGCCGCTGAGACCCGCCGCGCTCAGTCGGAGTCGTCCGGGAAGACCTTCCCGGGGTTCAGGATCCCGTCGGGGTCGAGGGCGTCCTTGACCGAGCGCATCGCCGCGACGGACTCCGCGCCGTGTTCGCGCTCCATGAACTGCCGCTTGCCGAGGCCGACGCCGTGCTCGCCGGTCGCGGTGCCGCCGAGGTCGATGGCCGCCTCGACGACGGCCGCGTAGGCCGCCTCGCCGCGCTCGACCATCGCCTCGTCGTCGGGGTCGACGAGGATCTCGTAGTGGAGGTTGCCGTCGCCGGCGTGGCCGTAGCAGGCCATCGGGAGCTCCCGCTCGTCGGCCTCCCGGCGGGCGCGGCGGACGATCTCCGGGAACGACCCGATCGGGACCGTCACGTCGCCGGGGTGGAGCGGCCGGAGATTCTCGCGGTACTCGTCCAGCGCGTAGGCCATCTCCCGCCGGAGTTCCCACAGCTCGGCCATCTCCGCGTCGGCCGCGATCTCGAAGGAGACGGGGTCGTAGTCGGCGAAGACCGTCCGGCAGAAGTCGATCTCCTCGTCGACCCCGTGGTCGGCGTGGAACTCGACGAAGACCATCGGAGCGTCGGGGAGGTCGGTCCCGACGTACTCGTTGGCGACCTCGGCCGCGAACGAGCCCATCAGCTCGATCTTCGCCACGTCGACGCCCGACTGGACGGCGTCGGCGATGGCGCCGGCGGCGTCGTCGAACGTCTCGAACACCGCCCGGCCGCCCCGGACCTGCTGGGGCCGCCCGGCGAGTTCAAGCGTCGCTCGCGTGATCACCGCCAGCGTGCCCTCGCTGCCGACGAGCAGGTCCTTCAGGTTGTAGCCCGCCGAGGACTTGACGGCCCCGCTGCCCGCCGTTACGACCGTCCCGTCGGCGAGCACGGCTTCGAGTTCGAGCACCCAGTCGCCGACGACGCCGTACTTCACCGCCTGCATCCCGCTCGCGTCGGTCGCGATCATCCCGCCGACCGTCGAGATGTCGCCGGAGGAAGGCAGCGGCGGGAAGGTCAGCCCGTGCTCGGCGGCCGCCTCGTCGACCGCGCTGCCCAGCACGCCCGGCTCCACGTCGACCTGGAGATCGTCGGGCCGAACGTCCAGGATCGCGTCCATCCGGGTCGTATCCATGCTTATACCCTCGTGGGCAGGAACCGCGTTGCCCTCCAGACCGGTGCCGGCGGCGTAGGGGGTGACGGGGATGCCGCGTTCGTGGGCGCCGGCGAGGACCGCCGACACCTCTTCGGTACTTTCCGGCCAGACGACGGCGTCGGGGCGGACCTCGTCCTCGGGGTGGGTGCCCCAGTCGCCGGCGTGCTCGTCGCGGGCGTACTCGTCCGTCGACACCCGGTCGGGCCCGACGGCCTCGCGGAGAAAGTCGAGGTCGGTCATGGGCGAGGTGCGGGGCCGCCGGGATTTAGCTCCGTCGGCAGCGGAGCCCGGCGACGGGGCACCTCGACGGCCGAGAGGAGGTGCCCAAACGTTAGGGGCCGGCCGAGCGAACGGACGGGCGAGACCATGGACGCGGCCCGAATGCTCGTCGGACGAGATCCGCGCTACCAGCGACGCTGGCTAGCCGTCGCCGTGGCGCTCGGCGCCGCGTGTTCCGCCCTCCTCGGAGCGGCCCTCCCGAACCCCGGGCCGTGGTACGTCGGCGGTGCCGCGCAGGTCGGCCTGGTCGCGGTCTCGGTGGCACTGCTGGCGCTGGGCTTCGGCGTCGGGGTCGTCCTCCTCGTCGACTTCGCGCTGCTGTTCCCGGCGTACTACGTCCGCGCGCAGTCGGTCGGCATCGGGTTCAGGACGCCGATGGAGCACGCGCTCCCGCAGGCGGCCGTGGACGCCGCGCTACTCGGTCTCGTCGGGGTCGCCCTCTGGCTCGTCGCGCGTCGAGTCGTCGGTCCCGCGGCGCTGGCCCGACTGACCGGACGGCTTCGCTCGGAGTAGGAAGTTGGGCCACTGGGACGCGTCGCCGCTCCGCTGCCGACCGCTCAGGAGTCCACACCGGGCACGCGCTCGGCGAGGAACGCCCGGTGTTCGGCCGCCCGCTCGTCGCGCTCGGCGGGCGTGGCGTCCTCGTACCACAGCGGGAGACACGCCATCGCGTCCAGCCGGTCGACCAGCCGGTAGACGGCCATCCGCTCCAGCGTCGCCTCGTCGAACGACCAGTCCCCTCGGTCCTCCGAGTAGGCCGACCGGAACGCCTCGCGCAGTTCGGCCGTCCGCTCGGGGTCGTCGCGGACCGGCTTCAGCAGGTGGAACTCGACCTTGGCGAGGTTGTACGCGGGTTCGGCTGCCGAGAGGTTCGCCCAGTCGAGCACCGCCTTCGTCTCCCCCGTCCCGGGGTCGACCAGGAGGTTGCCGTAGCGGTAGTCCCAGTGGTTGTACGTCGGCGGGTCCGGTTCGGGGAGCGCGGGGATCGCATCGCGCAGGTGCTCGCGGACAGCCGGGACGAGGTCGGCGAACCGCTCGGGGTCGTCCGCCAGTTCCGGGAAGTAACCGCCGTCGGCGAGCGCGTCGAGCGTGCCCTCGTAGTCTTCGAGCAGGCGCTCCCGGAAGTCCTCGGCCCGCGGGTGGTCGTCGGTGTCGAGCACCGTCAGCTCGCCGTCGGCGACGCCGACGCTCCCGACCGCCGGGAGCGGACCCAGTTCGTGCAGTTCGGCGAGGTTTCGGCCGGCCGCCCGGACCACCCGCTCGCGGGCCGCCGGGCCGAGACGGCCGGGGTCGTCCTCCAGGTTCGCGCCCTCGACGTGCTCGGCGAGGTAGAACGGCGCGGGGAACGCCTCGTGGGCGTCGCAGTAGCCGTAGACCCGCGGGACCGGGATCGTCGTCTCCCGCCCGACGAGCTCGAACAGCCGCGGCTCCGAGCGGGCGACCGGCGGGTCGACGAGGTCGGCGGTGGTCGCCTTCAGGACGACGCTCCTGGGGCCCTCGGGCGTCCGCACGTCGAGCGTCGCCACGAAGTCCGTCCCGTGGGGGCTCCGCTCGATGGACTCGACCGCCCACTCGGGCCGGATCGCGGCGACCATCCCGCGGACCGCCTCGTCGGACACCCGGGTCGGCGAGACGGGGTCGGCGGTCACACCGTCACTCGCCCGGGGACCGACAGAAGGTTTGCGGTCGCACGACGGGTGTGAACGAGGGACACGGATCGCCGGGCGCGTCGAAGGGACCACACGGGGCACCGGAACCCAGGAACTACGGAACGACGACGAGCAGGGGACGGCGAAGATGAACCGGCGGGCGATCCTCGGGACGGACCCGCTCTACGGACGGCGCTGGCTGGTCGCCGGTGTCGCCCTCGGCGCGGCGTGTTCCGCACTCCTCGGAGCGACCCTCCCGAACCCCGGGCCGTGGTACATCGGCGTCGCCGTGCAGGCCCTCCTGGTCGCAGTCTCCGTCGCACTGCTGGCGCTCCGCTTCGGGGCCGGAGCCGTCCTCGCAGTCGACTTCGCGCTGCTGTTTCCCGCGTACTACGTCCGGGCCCGGGCGACCGGGGTCGGGTTCAGGACGCCGGTGGAGCACGCGCTCCCGCAGGCGGTCGCGGACGCCGCCGTCCTCGGCATCGTCGGGTTCGGGGCCTGGGTCGTCGCGCGTCGGGTCGTCGGTCACGGGGACACCGGTCGTCCGGTGGAACGGCCCCGGTCCGAGTAGGAACCGGAGTCCGACGGGCCGTCTCGACGACCGACCGCTCCCGGGGCGATTCACACCGGCAGCACGGACTCGTCGATGCCCTCCCGCCGACCGTCCAGCACCGCGAACCGCTCGCCGCGCCGCAGTTCCAGCCACCGGAGCAGCCGCTCGGCCCAGTCGAGTTTCCGCGCCTTCAGCGGGCCCACGTCGGGGTCGTCGAAGTCCCAGCCGGCGAAGACCAGGGCGTCGGCGCCGCAGTGGTCCGCGAGGAACGCCGCCCGGTCGCCGTCGGTGAACCCGCCCGTGTTGACGACGGGGCCGGCGGGGGCGGCCTGGGTCGTCGGCAACACCCGCTCGACCGCGAGGCGGGGGACCCGCTCGCGCAGCGCCGGGCGGTTGTCGCCGTGGGCGTGGACCGCCACGGGCGTCCCCTCGGCGGTCAGCTCCCTGGCCACGTCGCCCGCCTCGTCCAGGTCGGTGACCATGCAGTCGACGGCCAGTCCGGCCTCCCGCACGACGGCGGCCGCGTCGGAGGCCGCGACGACCGCGTCGGCCGCCCGGACGGTGTCCAGTTCGTCGCCGAGCGACGGCCCCGCGCCGACGACCGCGACCGCCTCGCCGGTGAACTCGAGGTCCGAAGGCGCGAGCGGGCCGCCCCGGTCGTCGCCGCGCCGGGACGGATCCCCGTCGGCGCCCGACGCGGATCCGCCGGCGTCTGACGCGCCCGCGGATCCGTCGGGGCCGCCCCCGCGCCCGCCGACCCCGCCGCTCACGAGGTCGGCGAGCAGGTCGCGGGCCCGCTCGTCGCCGCCGCGGTCGAACCCCATATCGGCCAGGATCGCGGTGTAGACGGGTTCCCAGTCGTGAAACTCCATAGCTGTGACTACCAGCGTTGCGCCCCAATAAACCGGATTAGCCGAAATGGCACGTACAAGGTACCCCTACCCAGGTGCCCTTTCGGCCGTCACCATTCCGTTTTGGCGCATCCGGTATAAGTTTTCTCACCTGTCACCCCGGCCGCCGTCGGGGAGCATCCCGGCGAGCGCCCGTGGCACGTCGGTTCTGGCCGCCAGGTCGGCGAGCGCACCGGCCGACCCCCACAAAAACCCCTCCCCGTCGCCGGCGACGAACCGGCAGTCCGTCGCCGCGGCGCCCGACCGCAGCGCCTCGCGGGCCGCCCCGTCGAGGCCGCTGACCGCGTAGAGACGGCTGACCGCCGCCGCCGGGTCGGCGTCGACACCCGCCCGTTCGAAGTGCCGGGCGGCCTCCCCGGGCGTGGTCACGTCGAGTTCCTCGACCGTGATGTCGCCGCCACCGTCGGCTCCCCGGCTACCGCTACGGCCCCGTTCGCGCGCGAAGGCGTCGCCGACGACTGCGGCGTCGCGCGTCTCGCTCACGTCGTGGGTGCGGATCACGTGGGCGCCGCGCTCGACGGCCATCGACGTGGCCGCGAGGCTGACCGGCAGCGCCCCCTCCGTCGAGCGGTCGGCCAGCGTCCGCAGGAACGTCTTCCGGTTGATCGAGATGAGCGTCGGCGCGCCGAGCCCGCGGAACTCCCGCAGCCGGCGGAACGTCTCGCGGTCGTCCTCGATCGTCTGCTCGTCGGACCACCGGCCGAAGGCGGGGTCGACGATGGTCTTGTCCGTCAGCCCGTTCTGCTTCAGCGCCTCGTACACCTGGTCGACGTAGTCGGCCTCCGCGGCCCACGACTCGGACTTCCGTTCGGCCCACGGCGTCGCCCGCACGGCCCCGGGTTTCGTGATGTCGGGCGGGCTCGCCATCTTCGCGACGGCCACGTCGTATTCCCGGCAGACCTCGGGCATCTCCGGGTCGGCGAACCCCGCGATGTCGTTGACCATGTCGAACCCCCGGTCCAGCGCCGCTTCCGCGACCTCGGCGTAGCGCGTCTCGATGCTCCAGACGGCGTCGCCCGACGTGGATTCGAGCGTCTCGACGGCCGTGTCCAGCCGGTCGAGCTCTTGCTGGGCCGAGAGCACGTCGAACTTCTTGTTCGCGGATTCGAGGCCCACGTCGACGATGTCGGCCCCCTCGTCGATCAGCTCGTCGTCGACGTACGCCGCGGCCTCGCCGGGGTCGGCGAAGACGCTCGGGTCGTAGGGCGACTCCTCGCTGACGTTGAGCACGCCCATGACCCGCGGCGGATGGTCGTCACCGATCCCCAGCCCCGCGGCGTCGACGTTCTGCATACGCGGGGCTGAGGACTATGGGTGCAAAAACGGTGCGGTGCGCCCGCGGCGAGACCCGTCGGCTCGCCGACTCCGCCGGTCCGGCGGCTTCCGATCGGTCCCCGCACGCGACGGCCCGCTACTGCTCGTCGAAGTAAGCGTTCGTCGTCCGCTCCTCGCGCTCGTAGCGCGACTCGGGGAGCTTCGACGAGCAGTTCCGGCAGACGGTGTAGTCCGGGTCGTTGTTCGTCCCGCACTCGGGGCAGTACCCCGGGTACTTCGACGGCGTCGTGTTGACCAGACTGGCGTAGTGGGAGGGCATCGTCGCCTCCTTCTGGGGCAACAGCGACCCGACGCCCCCGACCAGCAGCGACCCCAGGAACGCGACCAGTCCCAGACCCAGCGCCGCCAGCGTGGCGAACATGATGACGGTCACGAAACTGACCATGCGTGACACTCTGTGCCACGTGATTATAAATTGTCGGATCGTCGCGGTCCCGCGCCGGCGTCGACAGGTGTCGTCGTCGACTCGGGCGCTTTTTGTCGGGCGGCCGTCTACCCGGGGACATGGGAAAGGTCTCGATCGGGCTCCGCGGCTGGCGGTTCGACGAGGAGGCGGTGTTCGCCGACGACGGGACGATCCGGCCGCTGGACAACA
Source organism: Halosimplex halophilum (assembly GCF_004698125.1). Classification (NCBI taxonomy): domain Archaea; kingdom Methanobacteriati; phylum Methanobacteriota; class Halobacteria; order Halobacteriales; family Haloarculaceae; genus Halosimplex; species Halosimplex halophilum. The sequence goes on along the minus strand of NZ_ML214298.1, from coordinate 691,844 downwards.
TGGACGCCGACACGCGCGAGCGGATCGTCCGCCTCTCGGCGATGATGGGCGAGCCCTGCGACTGCTGTTACCTGATCCACGGCGACGAGGACATCCAGCGGTGCAACCCCGCCCAGGCCATCTACGGGGAGGCGCTGGGGGAGGTCCTCCTCTGTGACGACCACGAGGCCGACTTCGTCTACTGGTTTCAGGAGGAAGGCGGCAAGCGCTACGCCGGCGAGCGCGAGCTCCAGGGGCGGTTCCACGAGTGGTTCGCCGACGGCGGCCGCGCCCCCGACGGGTTCGAGCTCGAACACGTCGAGGAGGACCCCGACGACGTGCCCGAGGCGCCCGACCCCGACGAGGAGCTGCCCGGCCTGGAGGAGGAGATCGAGGAGATGGACGACGACGAGCTCGACGCGCTCGACCTGGACCTCTCGGACCTGGAGTTCGACGGATGACCGACGACGCGGCGACCGACGACGGGTCCGACGGCGACGTGACCGACGGGAGCGGGACGGACCGCGACGGCGGCCCCTCGGTCTCGGTCGCGGTCGTCGACGCGGAGACCTCGGGCAACGTCGGCACCATCGCCCGCTCGATGAAGAACTTCGGTATCACCGACCTCTACCTCGTCGACCCGCCCGACGTGGGTCCCGAGAGCGAGGCGTGGGGCTTCGCCGGCCACGCCCGCGAGGACGTGCTCCCGAACGCCCGCGAGGTCTCCTTCGACTACCTGGTCGAGAACTTCCACACCGTCGGCTGCACGGCCGTCACCAACGAGGACGAGCGCAGCCACACCCGCTACCCGTTCAGGACGCCCGCCGATCTGGCCGACAGCCTCCGGGGCGTCGACGCCGACACCTGCGTCGTCTTCGGCCGCGAGCGCGTGGGGCTCACCAACGAGGAGATCGCCCGCCTCGACGAGGTGTGTTCGATCCCCGCCTCCGGCGAGTACCCCGTGCTCAACCTCGGGCAGGCCGCCACGGTCGTGTGCTACGAGCTCCGGGAGCTGACCGTCGACGAGACCCAGCACCCCGAGTCGAACCACCAGCGCGCCGACGAGCGCGCCGTCGAGGGGCTCCACGAGCAGTTCGGCGAGTTCCTCGACGCCATCGACCACCCCGCGGAGAAGCGGGGGAAGGCGCGGCGGCTCTGGCGGCGGTTCGTCGGCCGCGCCCACCCGACCGGCCGCGAGGCGAAGACGCTCCGGGGCGTCTTCCGGCGCGCCGGCCAGAAGGTCGACCGGCTCGAAGCCGACGACGACGGACGGGACTGAGCCCGAGCGGACGAACGGATCGACCCAGGTGGACGAACGGATCGACCCGGGTGGACGGACGGTGCCGAGCCCGACGGACGGACCGACCCGGAGACACGACTAAGTGCGGCGGCGTCGACCGGATCCCATGACGCTCGCGGGCCGCGACTCGCCGCTGGCGATCGCGATGTGGGACTTCTCTTGGCTGGAGCGGCGCTACCCCGGCGGCGGCTACGAGGACTGGAATCGCGCGCTCGACGAGCTCGCCGAGCGGGGGTACGACGCCGTCCGGATCGACGCCTACCCGCACCTCGTCGCCACGGACCCCGACCGGGAGTGGACGCTCCCGCCCGCTTTCGACGCCTGCGACTGGGGCGCGCCCGCGACCTGCCGCGTCGAGGTGACGCCCGCCCTGACGGAGTTCGTCGGCGCCTGCGCCGACCGCGACATCGCCGTCGCGCTCTCGTCGTGGTTCCGCGAGGACGAAACCGAGGCGCGCCTGGGTATCCGGACGCCCGCGGACCTCGCGTCGGTGTGGGTCGACACGCTGGACCGGATCGCCGACGCGGGGCTGCTCGACGCGCTGTGCTGGGTCGATCTGTGCAACGAGTTCCCGCTCCCGCAGTGGGCGCCCTATTTCAACGACCCCGACGACGACCACCGGACGCCGCGGGACTCGCCGGCGGGCCGGCGGTGGATCGACGACTCGATCGCCGGCGTGCGCGAGGCATACCCCGACCAGGAGTACTGCCTCTCGGAGACGGTCGACCCCGACACGTGGGGCCGCGAGCCCGCCGCGGAGATGGACCTGCTCGAACCGCACGTCTGGCTGATGAACGCCACCCGCTACTACGACTGGGAGCGCGACGGGGGCGACATCGACAGCGACGGCCACTACGAGTGGGTGGTCGACGAGGCCGAGGACCGGTACCGCAACGAACCGACCTACTGGCAGGAACAGCTCGGCGATGCCGTCAACGCCGCCGCGGAGTGGTCCCGCGAGACGGGCCTGCCGCTCGCGACCACGGAGTCGTGGGCGCTCATCCACTACAAGGACTGGCCCGGCCTCGACTGGGCGTGGATCAAGGAGGTCTGTGCGTTCGGGGCCCGCAGGGCCGCCGAGACCGGCCGCTGGGCGGCGATCTCGACGAGCAACTTCTGCGGCCCGCAGTTCGAGGGGATGTGGGCCGACGCCGAGTGGCACCGCGAGCAGACCGACGCGATCAAAGACGCCAGGGTCGACCTGTGACCGACCGGTGTCCGGGGAGGGATGGCGGCCGAGGCCGCCGTCACCGCTCCCGGTCGGTCGCCGAGCGCTCGACGACCACGCCCCACCGCGCCGTCGAGACGAGGTCGGCGAGGACGTGGGCGTACAGGGCGGCGGCGACCAGGCCGGCGACGTACGGGTATCGGAGCCACAGCGGCGGCACGACGAGACCGCCGATGACGACGTGACTCAGCAGCCGGTTCAGCGCGCCGACCGACCCCTCGTCGAAGATCTCGTCCTGCGCGGCGACGACGATCCGCGGGTCGCGGAGACAGCGGCGGACCGGCGCCAGGCTCCCGGTGTTGTACCACGCCAGCAGGAAGTGGTCGAAGTCGATCCCGACGCCGGCGGCGAGCGCGAGGGCGACGACCGCCCACGCGGGTATCGGCGGCGTCGTGAGAGCGAGCGCCCCGGCGGCGACGACCAGCGATATCGCGGCGTGGGCGCCGGACTTCATCGGGGCGAGCGGGACTCGTCGACCGGCGACTCGGGCCCGCGGCCCCCGGATCCGGACGCGGAGACGGTCCGCTGGACGACCGACAGCCCGGCCGCGCCGGCGAGGAAGGTGCCGGTCGCGAGCAGTTGCGTCCACGAGTCCGGCGCGGGCCACAGCCCCATCCCGGCGGCCTCGACGGCGCCCATCGGCGTCGCCGTCGCGCCGACGAGCACCACGCCGAGCCCCGCGCTCAGGACCGCGACCGCGATGCCGCCGACGACGAGCGCCAGCCAGACGACGGCCGTCCCGCCGACGACCGTCCGGGCGTCCGCGCCGTCGACCGCGAGGACGAGGCCGGCGACCGCCAGCACGCCGTAGTCGACGGCGCCGCCCAGCGCCGCCACGGCGCCGTCGGCGACCGCCAGCCAGAAGTACGGGACCCCCAGCGCCAGCCGCGTCGCGAGTTCGACGCCCAGCCACAGCGCCGCGGCGACCCCGAGCACCTGCGCGACCCGGACGACCGCCCGCGGCTCGACCCGGGGGAGCCGCCGCTCGGTCGGCGCCACGGGGAGCCCCGACCGGGCGTCGTCGCCGAGCGCCTCGCGGAGCGCCGCGCCGCCCGCCGCCGTCGCGGCGACGAGGGCGGCCGCGAACAGCCCGCTCTGGACCGCGTCCGCCGCGCCCTCGGCGACGGCGGCGCTCGCGACCGGGTCGGGCGCGGCGACCAGCCGCGCGAGCGGCGACACCTCGATGGCGACCGCGCCGACGAAGACGGCCGCGGTCAGCCGCGCGACGCTCGACCGCGTCACCGACTCCCCGCCGGCCGCGACCCGCTCGGCCAGCGCGAGCAGCGCGACGACGGCCAGCCAGTCGGTCGCCACCCGCAGCCCCAGCGACCCGACGAGCGTGACAACGCTCCGGAGCGGCCGCGGCGGCACCGACGCCAGCGCCAGCGTCGCCGCTCCCAGCAGGACCGTCGCGACGAGCGCGGCCAGCCCGCGGCGCCGGGTCGCGTCCATCTATGCCCGCTCCTGGATCTCCTCGCGGAGGACGCTGCTCACCGTGTCGCCGTCCGCCTTCCCGCGGAGTTCACCCATGCACTCGCCCATCAGCCCGGAGAACGCGCCCATCCCTTCTTCCTCGACCTGTTCGGCGTTGCGCTCGACGACGCGCACGACCGCCTCGCGCACCTCGTCCTCGCCGACGCCGCCGAGGTCCTCCCGCTCGACCGCTTCCTCGGCCGTGAGACCGGGCTCGGACGCCAGCGCCCGCAGGAGGTCGTCCAGCCCCTCCTGGGGGACCTCGCCGCCGTCGACCAGCGCGAGCGCGTCGGCGAGGTGGTCGTCGGTCAGGTTCCCGACGGCCACGTCGTCGCGGCGCAACTCGGTCAGGGTCGACTCGAAGGTCGTCGCCGCCAGCGTCGGGTCGACGCCCTCGTCGACGACCCGCTCGAACAGCGGCATGTACTCGCCGTAGGCGACCTGCTCGGCGAGGCCGGCGTCGAGGCCAAACTCGCTCTCGTAGCGGTCGACCTTCTCCGTGAGGAGTTCGGGCTGGTCGACCTCACTGGGGTCCGGTTCGACCGGCGGCACGTCCGTCTCGGGGTACATCCGCGCCGCGCCCGGCAGCGGCCGCAGGTAGCGGGTCGTCCCGTCCTCGTTGGCGTCGCGGGTCTCCTCGGGCACCTCGTCCGTCGCCACCTCGGCCCGGTCGACGACCGCCTCGATCGCCAGTGCCGTCGTCTCCGGGTCGTCGGCGACCAGCGCGACCGCGTCCTCCGGTCCCGCGTCGACCGCCTCCCGCAGGGCCTCGACCTCCTCGTCCGTCACGCCGTAGGCGGGGAGTTCGTCGGTGTGGAAGATGCCGCCGGCGCCGTGCCGTTTGGCGTGGTCCGAGAACTCCGTGCCGAGCCGCCGGTCGGGCTGGATCTCCCGGCCGACGAGCCCGTCGAACCCCGCCAGGCGGACTGCCATGACGTTCCCGCCGTCGGAGAGCGCGCCGCCGATGACGCCCGAGTCGGTGTCCGCGAAGACCTCGGTCACGTCCTGTGGCTCGCCGACCGCGGCGTCGCGGTCGTCAAGTTCGGCGGCGATATCGAGCAGTTCGACCTGCCGGCGGACCTCGTTGCGGACGATGTCGTCGATGTCGTCGAGGCTCTGGACGCCCTTGATCTCGACGCGGGCGCCCTCGGCGATGGAGACGTTCACGTCCTGGCGAATAGTACCTAAGCCGCGCTTGACCTGGCCGGTCGAGCGCAGCAACATCCCGATGCGCTCGGCGGCGTCGCGGGCCTGCTCGGGCGAGCGGATGTCCGGCTTGGTCCCGATCTCCACCAGCGGGATGCCCAGCCGGTCGAGCGAGTAGCGGACCCCCGAGTCGGTCTCTTCGACGCGCTGGGCGGACTCCTCCTCTAGCATGAGGTCCTCGATGCGGACCTGGCCCTCGTCGGTCTCGATGGCGCCCTCGCCGGCGACGCGCATCGTCCGCTGGAAGCCCGTGGTGTTCGACCCGTCGACGACGATCTTCCGCATGACGTGGACCTGGTCGACGACGCTGGCGTCGAGCAGCTGGGCGATCTCCATGGCCACGTCCATCGCCTCGCGGTCGACGCGGCCCGGCGGCTCGTCGTCCTCCTCGACGAGACAGGTGGTGTCGTAGGAGAGGTACTCGAACTCCCGGTCGACCATGCTCTCCTCCAGGGCGGCCTCGTCGATCTCCCCGAGTTCGCTCTTGGTCGGGTGGAGATACCGGGTGAAGGTCCGCTCGGACTCCTCCGGCTCCCTGAGCTCCGTCGGACACGGGCAGAACAGCTTGGTCGCCGTGTCCAGCTGCTGGTGGATTTCGAGTCCTGCCACCAGCCCCAGGTCCTCGTAGTCGTAGTCGGCGTCGCTCATTGGGCGTGTCTGCGACCGGGTGGACAAAAAGGACTCCGTCTCGACGGTTCGCCGCGGTCGCGGGATCGGATCGCCCGGGACGCCCGCGTTCGGGACGCCCGACCGCGACGGAACCGCTGACGAGTCAACGGAAAGGATTTACACACACGGAATCACTTCCGACGTGCCCGTACGATGCCGGAATCGATCAGGAAGCGGCTGATAACGTTCGTCGCCTCGGTGTGGGGGATACTGACCGCGTACAGCATCTACGTGGTGCTGGGGTACCCCGCGGAGTTCCCGCAGATGATGATATTCTTCAATCTCGTCCTCGTCTGCCAGTTCGCGTCCGTGTACCCGGTCTATCGGTACTTCGGGTGGGAGTTCGAATGAGCGAAACCGACTACGACGACACCGCCGGCGCGGTCGGCGGTGCGGTCGGTGCGGTCGCCGGGACGGTCGTCGCCAGCCTGACGCCGTTCACGCCCGGGAATCTGCTCGCGGCCGCGGTGATCGGGGCGGCGACCGCGTACGTGGGGCATCGTCTCGTGTACCGGTTCGGTCGGTGAGCCCGGCCGAGGAGCCGACACCCGCGCCGAGGTGTTTTGCCGGTCCGGGCCGTAGCCGCGGCCATGGACGGGCGCGCGGTGGTCGTCGTCGCCCTCGTCGCCCTCGCGGGCTGTTCGATCGTCGCCGACGGGGGCAACCCGGAGGGGCCCGCCGAGACGCTGACGCCGGCGCCGGTGCCGACGACCGCGCCGACGGACACGGCCGCGCCCTCGCCGCTCCCGCCGGGCGTGATGACACGCGGGACCATCAGCCCGGGCGCGCTCGCCGCCGCCCACGTCCGGGCGGTCTCCGGCCGGTCGTACGTCTGGACCGAGCGCCGGCGGACGCTGACGGCCGCCGGCGACGGTAACTGGACGGTCGCCCGGAACCGCACCAGGACGGTCCGGCTGGAGGACGGCGACACCTACCGCTGGAGCCGCTCGCGGCGGGTGGTCTGGACCGGGCTCACGCTCACTTACCGGCCGGCGATCGACCGCTACGCCGACGGCGACACCCGCTACGTCCGCGAGGCGGACGCCGACGGACCCATCTACCGCGCCCGTCCCGCCACGAACGACAGCCAGGTCCTCGCGCTGGTCGCCGCCAACCGCGTCCAGTCGTACCTGTCGCTCCGGAACGCGTCCGTGTCGGTCGGCGGGGTCGACGGCGAGCGGCGCTACTGGGTCGAGAGCCGCGGCGCCGGCGTCGTCGACGGCGAGTACGCCGCCAACTACTCCGTCGGCGCCGTCGTCACCCCCGACGGGTTCGTCCGCCGGCTCTCGGTCACCTACACCACCGAGCGCCGCGGGACCCCGACCCGCGTCGAGTACGAGTACGCCTACCGCCGGGTCGGAAACGTCTCGGTCTCGCCGCCCGACTGGCTGCCCGAGGCGCGGGCCGCCGTCGGCGGGGAAAACCGCTCCGCGGCGACCGCCCCGACGACCACCGCCGGGACCGCGACTACTACCGCGACCGGTCGGCTCGTTACTCCTCGTCGCCCAGGATGACCCGCTCGGTCATCTTCGCCGGGTCGAGCACCTCGTCGGCCTCCGCCTCGCTCAGGTACCCCTCCGCGACGACGACCTCCTTGATGGTCTTGCCCTCGGCCATCGCCTGTTTGGCGACCTTGCTGGCCTTGTCGTAGCCGATGGCGGGGTTCAGCGCGGTCGCCAGCGCCATCGACTGCTGGACGCGCTCCTCGCAGTGCTCGCGGTCGGCTTCGAGTTTCGCGACGAACTTCTCGGCGAACACCTCGCTGCCATTGGAAATCAGCCGCGCCGACTGCAGGAAGTTGTTCGCCAGGATAGGCTTGTAGAGGTTGAGGTCGATCTGGCCCTCCGCCGCGCCCGCGGAGACCGCGGCGTCGTTGCCGACGACCTGTTTGTGGACCTGATTCACGGCCTCCGCCACGACGGGGTTGATCTTCCCGGGCATGATCGAGGAGCCGGGCTGATTTTCGGGCTGGTCGATCTCGCCGAGGCCGTTGCGCGGACCGGAGGCCAGCAGCCGCAGGTCGTTGGCGATCTTGTTCAGCGAGCCGGCCACGGTCCGCAGGGCGCCGTGGGCCTCGGACATGGCGTCGTGGGCGGCCTGGGCCTCGAAGTGGTTGTCGGCCTCGCGGAACTCGATGCCCGTCTCCTCGCTGATGTACTCGGCGGCCGTCGCGGGGAACTCCGGGTGGGTGTTCAGGCCCGTGCCGACGGCGGTGCCGCCCAGCGCGAGTTCGCTCAGGTGGTCGCGGACGCCCTCGACGCGGTCGATCCCCTTCTCGATCTGGGTGCGGTAGCCCGAGAACTCCTGGCCGAGCGTGATGGGGGTGGCGTCCTGGAGGTGGGTGCGGCCGGTCTTGACCACGTCGTCGAACTCGTCCTCTTTCTCGCCGAGGGCGTCGGCGAGCGTCGACAGCGCCGGGAGCACGTCGTTCTCGACCGCTTCGAGGGATGCGACGTGCATCGCGGTCGGGATCACGTCGTTGGACGACTGGCCGTAGTTGACGTGGTCGTTGGGGTGAATAGTACGAGAACCGATCTCGCCGCCGTAGATCTCGGTGGCGCGGTTGGCGATGACCTCGTTGGCGTTCATGTTCGAGGAGGTGCCCGAGCCGGTCTGGAACACGTCGACCGGGAACTGGTCGTCGTGTTCGCCGGCGATAACCTCGTCGGCCGCCTCCACGATCGCCTCGGCCTTCTCGGTCTCGACCAGCCCGAGGTCGTCGTTGGCCTGGGCCGCAGCCTTCTTGACGACGCCGAGCGCCCGGACGAAGCGGCGCCCGAACGTCTCCTCGCTGATCGGGAAGTTCTCGACGGCGCGCTGGGTCTGGGCGCCCCAGTAGGCGTCGGCCGGGACCTGCATCTCGCCGAGGCTGTCCTCCTCCGTGCGGAATTCCTCGTCTGACATGGTCGAAGCGTCGATTCGAGAGGCGTAAAAGCCACCGAAGTCTCCCACGCACTCGGGAGAACTGTCCCGAGCGGCCGGTCCCGGACTCCGGCCGGTCCCCGACGCAGGCCCCGAGCCGCGGGACCGCCCGCGGCCCCAAGACACTTGCCGCCCGGCCTGTCCCTCGTCGATATGGACCGCCCCGCCCTCCACCTCGCGGTCGCCGCCTGTCTCCTCCTCGCCGGGTGTTCCGTCCTCGGGCCGGACCACACCCGCGAGGAGCGCGCCGTCGCGGCGCTCGCCGACGCCCGCGAGGCGGTCAACGACACCGACACCTACCGCTTCGACGGCGACCTGCGGGTCGTCGCGACCGCCGACGGTCGGACCGAACGCGTCGAGGCCAGCCTGAACGGCACCGTCGACGCCGCCGAGCGTCGGATGCACTCGACGACCGTCCGCGAGGGCGAGGCCTACGAGGCCTACGTCGTCGACCGGACCGCCTACCGGCAGTGCGGCGGGCCGATGGGGATGGACATGTGGGGCGTCGAGAACGTGAGCGCCGACGACTGGCGGATGGGGACGCCCGCCGCGCGCCAGCTGGCGCTGCTGGAGTCGGGGTCGCTGTTCCACAACGGCACCCGCACGCTCGACGGGCGGGAGGCGGTCCTGCTCGTCGGCCGCCCGACGACGGACGCGCTCACGAGGTACCAGGAGCGCCGGGACCGCTCGCTGCTGGGCGGCCCGAGCGTCGACGACGCCGAGGTCCGCGTCTGGCTCGACCCCGAGACCAATCGACCGCTGCGGTCGGCGGTCCGCTTCGCGGTGAGCCAGGGCGGCAACACCGCGAGCGCGACGGTCGACATGCGGTTCGCCGACTACGGCGCCGATATCTCGGTCGACGTGCCCGTGATCCCCGACGACCGGACGTGGGGGACGGGCTGTCCGGGGTAACCCCCCGTGCGGGGGCGGCCGGGACGGACCCGTCAGGACGCGTCGGTCGGCGTCTCGGTCTCGGTCGGCGTGTCCGTGGCGTCGTCCGGCGTCCCGGTTTCCGTGGGCGTCTCAGTACCGGTCCCGGTCTCGGTGTCCTCGGCCTCGGTCGTCACGAACCCGAGGTCGACGACGGCCTGGCCCTCGGCGGTGTAGGGACCGTCGTCCTCGCCCTCGGTGTCGACGAAGTCGTAGCTCTCGTCGTCGTCGGTGTCGAGGTGGGGCATCGGGATCAGCGGCCTCGCGGGCGCGGGCGGGAAGGTGACCTCGGTGAGTCCCTCCGGGTCGTCGAGGGGGACCTCGACCGCGCGGTGGCGGCCGGGGTCGAGGTACTCGGAGACGCCGACGACGCTCGCGAACGTCTCGCCGGTGAGCAGGCGCGCGTCGTGGAGCGTGACGAACCCGCCCTCCGACAGCAGCGCCTCGCCGACGGTCACGGCGTCGTCGGTCACCGCCTGGTTCTCGAAGTCGACGGTCGCGAACGGCGCCGGCTCGTCGTCGCCCGGCGCCTCCGTCGCCGTGCCGTCGGGCGTCGCCGTCCCGCCGGGCGCCTCGGTGGCGGTGTCGGTCCCGCCGGGCGTCTCGCTGGGCGTGTCCGACAGCGCCTGCTCGGGCGACTCGGACGGGGTCGCCGTCCCGTCGGGCGTCCCCGTCGGGGTGCCGTCGGGCGTCTCGGTGGCGGTCCCCTCCCCGTCCGCGACGACGAACGCGAGGTCGACGACGGGGAGGTCGGCCTCGACGAACGGACCGTCCTCCTCCCCGTCGGTGTCGACGAAGTCGTAGGTGTCGTCGTCGCCGGTCTCGCGGTGGGGCATCGCGACGAGCGCGCCGGTCCCCTCCAGGCTCTCGGTCTCGTAGTCGGCGCCCGGTACGTCGAACAGCGTCGTGTCGACGCCGTAGTGGACGCCCGCGTCGAGGCGCTCGGAGACGCCGACGACGCTCTCGGTCACCTCCCCCTCGAAGAGCGTCACGTCGTGGAAGGAGACGTACCCCGGCTGGGACAGCGTCGCCCGGTCGACGGTCACGCTCGTCCCGTCCGAGGTCTGGTTGGCGAACTGCACCGAGGCGAAGCCGTCGCTCGTCCCCTGGGCGCCGTCGCCGTCACTGCCGTCGTCGCCGCTCTGTCCGGAGACGACGGCGCCGGTCCCGACGGCGAGCGCGCCGGTCGCTACCGCGCCGCTCTTGAGGAACGTTCGTCGGCTCGTTTCACCTGTGGCTGGTCGGCCTGTGGGTTCGTCTGTCATCGGTGTGACTCCAGCCGACCGTTGGGAAGTTCCGTCAATAAACCGGGGAAACCGTTTTTCCGGTAACCTCGGGGTAGCGTTCGGTAGCGCCGGCTACTCCGAGTAAGGCCGGTTTCCGGGGAGTAACGGCGGCTTTCCGGGCCGTCGGCCTTGCGTGCGCGTGCCGGCGACCCGACACACGCGGACCGGCGGCGACGTGGCCGGTGCGGTTCCGGCGGCGGACTCGCGCCGTCAGGTCCACCGGTCGAGGCCCGTCTGGACGACCGACTGCTCGATGCGCTCGAACCCGCGCTCGACCTCGTCCGCGTCGACCTCCCACTGCTCGCAGACGAACGCCCGCGCGGCGTCCAGGTCGGGTTCGATCTCGCGGTCGTACTCGTAGTCGTCGGTGACGGCGGGGTTCAGGAACAGCTCGCGGATGCGGTCGGCGTCGTCGACGTACACGTCCTCGGCCTCGAACACCGCCCAGATGTCGCCGTGCTCGCGGACCGCCGTCACGGCGGTCTTCGGTCCGTACCCGGAGATCCCCTCGTTGAAGTCCGTGCCCATCAGGATCGCGGCGTCGACCAGCTGCTCCCAGGTGATGTCGTGTTCCTCCAGCGTCGCCTCGAAGTCCATCAGCTCCGGGTCGCCCTTGCTGGTGAGCTGGCGCAGCGTCAGCGGCGCCCCCAGCAGGAGCGCGTCGTAGTCCTCCGTGCCGACGTAGTCGACCGCGCCCTCGCGGGCCATGTGGGCGGCCTGGGCCTCGCCCTCGGCGGGCGCCTCGACCACCGGCACGTCCAGCAGTTCGAGTACTTCACGTGTGGTCGAGAGGATCGTGTCGGTGAGCCGCTGGGTCTGCGATTCGAGGCGGGCGACGGCGAGTTCGTCCCCTTCCTCCCGGGCGGCTTCGAGTTTCTCCTCCCGTTTCTCCCGTTCCTCGCGGCGCTGGGTGACCTCGTCGTCCTTGAGGTCGACGACGCTCCCGTCGAAGACGAATACGGGCGTGATGTCGTGTTCGAAGAACTTCGGGAGCCCCTGGACGACGCCGACGAGGTTGGCGACCTCCTCGCCGTCGGCGGTCGTGTATATCGAGTCGTTCGTCCAGCGGACGGTCGTCGTCAGGTAGCGGTAGAGCCAGTTGTGCGCGTCCACGGCGACGACCGACCCCGACAGGTCGTCGAACGGCACCTCCTCGATAGCGGCCAGGTCCCGGAGGTCTGCGTTTCCCATCACCCCCCGATAGGTCCACCCCCGGTTTGAATCCCCCGACCCGCGGGACGGTCGTAACTGTTCGACTACCAATCAAACGCTTATCAGGAGCGTGTTTTCACTCGTCCGTCACATTCAATTCGGCGGGCCGCGAAGGGGACGGTATGCTGGGGTCACTCGTGACGCGGTTGCGCCGCCCGGAGTACACGGGCGAGAACCGCTGTCTGCCGTGTACAGTGCTGAACGTGGGGATCGCGTCGGTGGGGGCGACGCTGCTGGGGGCCTGGCTCGTCGCGGCCGGCTACCGGACGGCGGCCGTCGCCGTCCCGACGGGCGTCCTCGCCGTCTCGCTGGCGGCGATCTGGCTGCGCGGGTATCTCGTGCCCGGGACGCCGACGCTGACGAAGCGGTACCTGCCCGCCCCCGTCCTCGCGGCGTTCGGGAAGACGCCCGAGTCGTCGCCGGAAGGGGTCGCCGCCGGCGCCGGGTCGGGATCGGACGCGAGTGCGGGCGCGAGCGACGCGGCCGAGACGACCGAAGGGGCCGGAGCGGCCGCGCCCGCAGAGGGGGGCGCTGGAGCGGGCGCGGACGCCGGGGGCGAGCGGGTCGACCCGGAGGCGCTGCTCGAACGCGCCGACGCGATCGAGCCGTGTCGCGGCGACGACCGCTGTCTGACCGACGACTTCGAGCGGGCGTGGCACGCCGAGATCGACGCCGTCGCGGGCGACGACCCGGGTCCCTGGCTCGAAGCGCTCGGCCTGGCGGACGGCGAGGTGACGACGAAGGAACTGGGCAACGCCTTCGCGGTCAGCGTCGACGGCCGGCGGGTCGGCTCCTGGGAGTCGGAGGCGGCCTTCCGCGCCGACCTCGCGGGGGCGAGCCTGCTCGCCGACCGGCTCCCGGAGTGGGAGTCGCTGTCCGCGCGGGGCCGCGGGCAGGTCTGCAACGGCCTGCGCATCTTCCTGGAGACGTGTCCCGGCTGCGGCAGTCCGGTGTCGTTCGGCACCGAGACCGTCGAGTCGTGCTGTACCAGTCGCACCGTCGCCGCGGTCACCTGCGACGGCTGCGGCGCCCGCGTCTTCGAGTCGCCCGTCGACGACGACGCGGTCGCGGCCTGACCAGTCCGGACGCCGACGGCGTCACGGCGACTAGTACAGCTCGAAGGACTCGACGACGGACTCCTCGCCGCCGCGGCGCCACAGCACCGACACGCGCTCGACGAGGCCGAGCTTCGCCCGGACGCTCTCGCCGGCGACGCCGTCGTCGGGCGCCAGACCGCTCAGTTCGTGCCACGGAACGGTCCGCCCGCTCTCGGGGTCGGGCGGGTAGTCGTCGGCGACGCCGGTCAGGAACACCTCCTCGGCCGGCAGATCCTGACCGTCGACGTGGCGGACGGTCAGCCGGTCCAGCGCGTCGTCGGCGCCCCGGTGGATGGCCTCGAAACAGGCCACGCCGCGCTCGCAGTCCGACACGCGGAACGCCCCGAGTTCGACCGGTTCGCCGTCACGGGTCCACGAGAGTCGGACCGCGTCGACCAGCGCCGGCTGGACGGTCAGCGACCGGCCGGCGGTCCCCGCTTCGGGGTCCAGATCGCTCAGCTCGGCCCACGAGTAGGTGAAGCCGGACTCGCGGGCGGGCGGCCAGTCGAACGCGACCCCGGAGACGGCGACCGCCCCCGCGGACAGGTCCCGGCCGGCGACGTGGGTGATGGTGAGGCTGTCGGGGCCGTCCTCGGCGCGTTCGAGATCCCCCTCGAAGCAGGCCGCGTCGCAGTCGGGCGTGGCGGTCCGCCCGCCGATGGCCCCGCAACCGGCGAGACCGGCGAGCGAGCCGGCACCGACGGTCCGCAGGAGACTCCGCCGAGTCGGCGTCACGGTTCGACCTGTCGCGCCGGCTGGAAATAGGTTCGGACGAGCGGCTGAACTCAGGCCGGCCCGGACGGCCGCAACAGGTGCAGTCGACCCGCGACGAGCCCGATCAGCAGCCCGGCGAAGTGAGCGACCAGGGCGACGCCGGGGCCGGCGGTGGCGACGGTGACGGCGCCGGCGACGACGACGAACGCACCGAGCTGGGCCCGCGGGCTGAGCGGCGTCTTGTCCAGTAGCGTGTCGCTCATGCGGTTGCCCGCCAGCACGTACCCGACCAGCCCGGCGATGCCGCCGCTGGCGCCCAGCACGGCGACGCCGGGGCCGAGCAGGTCGCTGACCCACACCTGGACGAGCCCGGAGAGCGCGCCGGTGGCGAGGAAGAAGGCGTGGAAGCGCAGCCGGGAGGTCCGGCGTTCGAGGTACAGACCGACCAGCAGGAGGACGGCGACGTTGGCCAGCAAGTGGCCGACCGAGAGGTGGGCGTAGACGCTCGTGACGAGCGTCCACGGCCGGGCGCCGACGGGGGGCGCGAGCGCGAACGCGAAGGGAATCTGCAGCAGCGCCACGGCGCGCTGGACGAGGAAGACGACGACGAAGACGGCGACCAGTGTCAGCGTCGGACTGCGGGACACGACCGCATGTTGGGGCAGCGACTACATGAAGGATCGCCCGGCGACTCGGACCGCGGCTCCGCCGGCTGCGCTATCGGTCGGTGACCCCGTACTATCGGTCGGCGACCTGCACTCCCCGTCGGCGACAACGCTGAAGGCGCACGCGGGCCGAGAGAGGGGTATGGGCAAACGACTGTTCGTCAGCGTCGACCTCGACGGGCTGGCCGACGAGGTGGCGGCCGTCCAGGAGCGACTCGAAGGGGCGTCCGGGTTGAACTTTACCGAGCCCGAGCAGGCTCACGTCACGCTGAAGTTCCTCGGCGACACCGACGCCGACCGGGTCGACGACCTCGCCGACGAGCTCGCGGCGGCGGTCGACGACGCCGGCGTCGACCCCTTCGAGGCCGAGTTCGGCGGGCTGGGCGTGTTCCCGAGTCTCGACTACATCAGCGTCGTCTGGGTCGGGACCCGCTCGGGCGGCGAGGCGCTGACCGGGCTCCACGAGGCCGTCGAGGAGCGGACGACGGCGATGGGCTTCGACGCCGAGGACCACGAGTTCACCCCCCACGTCACGATAGCGCGGATGGAACACGCGGGCGGGAAGGAGCGAGTGCAGGAGACGGTCCGCGAGGACGACCCCGACGTGGGGACGCTCGCGGTCGAGGAGATCAGGTTGAAAGAGAGCGTGCTGGGGCCCGACGGGCCGACCTACGACACCGTCGAGCGGTTCCCGCTGTAGCGGGGGGCCCGTCAGGGCCGTCGACGGGCCGACTCAGAGCGCCGGGAGCCCGCCGGGGAGGACGCGAGCGGCGACGTAGCCCTCGCCGTCGGTGGCGGGGGAGAGCTCCATCCGGACGGTTGAGCCCGGAGCCGTCCCGTCGAGCCGTTCCGCGACGAGGCCGTCCAGACAGCCGACGACGGTGCGTTCCTCGCCCGCCGGCGTCTCGACGGTCATCCGCCCGGTCGCGCCCATCGGATTCACGATCCGGTGGGGCCGTGCCCCCGTCTCCCCCGCCGCCGCGTCCGCGTCGGTCGTGCGCATCTCGGTGGTTGACATACTGTTTTATTCAGCGAACCTGTATTTATATCCTGCCGCATAGGAGTTCGAACGTTCATAGTGTGTATAAGGTGCATTAACCACGGCGTGGCACACCGAATTCGACGGCGCTGTGACGCCCCGCCGCTCGTCCCCCCATCGCCGATCGTCCGCTTTAGGTCTCCCAAAAATAGTCAGATTCGCGACAATTGTTAAGGGCGCGGTCGGCGTAGGTTCGGGTACATGGTCGAGTTCGGGAACCTCGGGCTGGTGTTCGTCGCGGGGCTGCTGACGGCGCTGGCGACCGGGCTGGGCGCGCTCCCCTTCTTCCTGGTCGAGGACATCTCCGACCGGTGGAACGTGGTGCTGTGGGGGCTCGCTTCGGGCATCATGGTCGCCGCGTCGCTGTTCGGCCTGATCCGGGAGGGCGTCGCCGTGGTCGACGGCGGGGTCGTCGACGCGGCGGCGGCGGTCGGGCCGGGCGTGCTCGTCGGGGTCCTGCTGGTGATCGTCGCCCACGAGGTGCTGGCGGACGCGGAGTTCCACCCGAAGGAGTACGAGGAGGCGGACTTCCGGAAGCTCGTGCTCATCCTCGGCATCCTGACGGTCCACAGTTTCCCCGAGGGCGTCGCGGTCGGCGTCTCCTTCGCCGAGCTGGGGATCGAGGAGCCGGGCCTGGCGACGGTCACGCTCGGCGGACTGACGCTGCCCGTGCTGGCGGTGTTCATGACCGTCGCCATCTCGATCCACAACGTCCCGGAGGGGGTGGCCATCTCGATCCCGCTGCGGTCGATGGGCGTCGGCGAGTGGCGGATGGTCTGGTGGGCGGTGTTCTCCAGCCTGCCCCAGCCGCTCGGCGCCGTGGTCGCCTACTACTTCGTGACGCTGGCCGAGCGGTTCCTCCCGTTCGGCTTCGGGTTCGCCGCGGGCGCGATGGTGTACCTCGTCGCCACGGAGTTCGTCCCGGAGGCGCTGGACCGGGGGTCGGACCTGCCGGGCGGCGGTCGCCGGGAACTCGTCGGCGGGATCGCCGCCGGCGTGCTCGTGATGGTCCCGCTCGCGTTCGCCTGAGCGACGGTCCTTCGCGCGATCGGCGAGTGCGCGGCGCCGGCGTCCGGCGATACCGGGTCGCGGCGGAAAGGAACAGGAATTTAAGCGCCGGGGCGGAAGGGGGTGACACTATGGGCAAGAAGTCGAAGTCGAAGAAGAAGCGCCTGGGGAAACTCGAGCGCCAGAACACGCGCGTTCCGCCGTGGGTCATGCTCAAGACGGACCGCAACGTCGAACGCAACCCGAAGCGGCGCCACTGGCGCCGTAGCGACACGGACGAATGAGCGCCGGCGACTTCGAGGAGCGGGTCGTGACCGTCCCGCTCCGCGACGTGAAGGCCGCGCCCAACGAGGAGCAGGCCGACAAGGCCATGTCCATCGTCCGCGAGCACCTCGCCAAGCACTTCGCCGTCGACGGCGACGCCGTCCGGCTGGACCCCTCGATCAACGAGGCGGTCTGGGCGAACGGGCGCTCGAACCCGCCGCGCAAGCTGCGGGTCCGCGCCGCCCGCTTCGAGGAGGAGGGCGAGGCCGTCGTCGAAGCCGAAACGGCCGAGTAAACTTGCTCCGCGCGGCTTTCTCCGGGTCGGCGTACGTCGGTGTCTTCGCACGCGCCACCGACGACTGCGTGCTCGTCCGTCCCGACGTGGACGAGGACCTCCGCGAGGACCTGAGCGACGAACTCGCGGTCCCGGCGGTCGCCACGACCGTCGGCGGCTCGGGCACCGTCGGCTCGCTGGCGACCGGCAACGGCAACGGGCTGCTCGTCAGCAGCCGCGTCCGCGACCGCGAGCGCGAGGCGATCGTCGAGGCGACCGGCCTCGCCGTCGGCGAACTCCCCGGCCGGATCAACGCGGCCGGCAACGTCGTCCTCGCCAACGACAGCGGCGCGTACGTCCACCCCGACCTCTCCGAGCCGGCCGTCCGCGCCGTCGAGGACGCGCTGGACGTGCCCGTCGAACAGGGCACCCTCGCGGGGACGCGAACCGTCGGGACGGCCGCCGTCGCAACCGACGAGGGGGTGCTCTGCCACCCCGACGCGACCGACGCCGAACTCGACTTCCTCGAGGACCTGCTGGACGTGCCCGCCGACATCGGCACCGTCAACTACGGCGCCCCGCTGGTCGGGTCGGGCCTGGTCGCCAACGACCACGGCTACGTCGTCGGCCAGGACACGACCGGCCCGGAGCTGGGCCGCATCGAGTCCGCGCTCGGCTACATCGACTGACTCCCGGGACCGGTCAGAAGACCTCCTGCGGGATCCGGGCGGCGTTGTCGGCGAGCGCGTCCAGTACCGGCTCCACCTCCTCGAACCGCGGCCCCCGCCGCACGACTTCGGAGCCGCGCTCCCAGTCGACGAGGTCCTCGGCGTCCAGTTTCGGCAGGTCGACGTGGTACAGCCGAACCATCGCCCGGCGCCGCAACCGCGACCGTGCCTCGCCGTCCCCCGCCGCTCGCGCGGCTGCCCCCCGCGTCAGCGTGGCGTCGGGCACGCGTACCGACTCTTCCTCGCACAGCAACAGCAACACCCGCCGTCGGCGGTCGTCCGACAGGATCCCGAACACCTTCGAAGCCCCCATCATGGACACCCGTTCGTGACGGCAGGACATAATTATTGCTGTAGTGGAACGTGGTCCCCTTCTCGGCGACTCCGGCGGATCACGATCCCGCGTGACATCCCGCCGTCCGGAGGGTCGGGAAGGGCCGAGAGTACGTTGCGGAAGGTACTTCCCGCTCGCTCTCCCAGCGGGATACATGAGTGAATTCACAGTCACCGGGCAGTGGAGCGCCCGCGACGGCTGGCAGTCGTTCGAGAAGCAGGTCGAGGCCGAGAACGAGAACGTCGCGCGCGAGCACGTCCTCGCCGAGTTCGGCTCGAAGCACGGGCTCAAGCGCACGCAGGTCGAGATCGAGGGGGTAGACGCATGAGCCTCGGCGGTGGCGGCGGCGGTCAGCAGCAGATCCAGCAGATCGCCCAGGAGATCGAGCAGATCGAGGAGCAGATCGAGGCCATGGAGGAGGAGATCAGCGGGCTCCAGGACGAGAAACAGGAGATGGACGAGGCCATGGAGGCCATCGAGGCCATCGAGTCCGGCGACACCGTCCAGGTCCCCCTGGGCGGCGACGCGTTCCTCCGCGCCGAGGTCCAGGACATCGACGAGGTCATCGTCGAGTTCGGCGCCGGCTACGCCGCCGAGCAGGAGCAGGGCGACGCCATCGACATCCTCGAGAACAAGCAGGACACGCTCGACGAGCGCATCGAGGAGATCCGCTCGGACATCGCCGAGCTGGAGACCGAGAGCGAGGAGCTCGAACAGCAGGCCCAGCAGATGCAGCAACAGCAGATGCAGCAGATGCAGCAGATGCAGCAGCAGGACGACGACGAGTAAGGCCCGATGTTCGACGGACTGAAGGAGAAACTCGGCCGCTTCAGCGACGACGTCGAGGAGGACGTCGACGACGAGGCGGTCGACGAGGAAGCGGCCGAGGACGACGCCGAACCCGAGGCCAGCGACGCGTCCGCCGAGGGCGAGGAAGCTGAAGCGGCGGAACCGGCGGACGCCGACTCCGCCGAGCCGGATGAACCCGAAGCCGAGTCCGAGGCGCCCGACCCGGACGAGGCGGTCGAAGCCGAAGACGGCGACGCGACCGCCGAAACCGACGGCGCCGAGGGAGACGAGGCCGACGATGACGGGGACGACGCCGAGGACGACGACGGCCGGAGCCTCGGCGAGCGGGCGAAGCTGTTCGCGACCGGCAAGACCGTCATCGACGAGGACGACCTGCAGGACCACCTCGACGACCTGGAGCTGGCCCTGCTGCAGAGCGACGTGGAGATGGGCGTCGCCCAGGAGATCCTCGACGGCGTCGAGGAGAACCTGGTCGGCGACACGCGCCGGCGGCTGTCCTCGACGGGCAACCTCGTCCGGGACGCGCTCCGGGAGGCGCTGTACGACGTGATAAGCGTCGGGCAGTTCGACTTCGACGAGCGGGTCGCCGAGGCCGACGCGCCCGTGGTGATCATCTTCACCGGCGTCAACGGCGTCGGGAAGACGACGACCATCGCCAAGCTCTCGCGGTACTTCGAGGACCGGGGGCTGTCGACGGTGCTGGCCAACGGCGACACCTACCGCGCCGGCGCCAACGAGCAGCTCCAGCAACACGCCGACGCGCTCGACAAGCGGGTCATCTCCCACGAGCAGGGCTCGGACCCCGCCGCCGTCATCTACGACGCCGTCGAGTACGCGAAGGCCAACGACGTGGACGTGGTGCTGGGCGACACCGCCGGCCGGCTCCACACCTCCGACGGCCTGATGGACCAGCTGTCGAAGATCGACCGGGTCATCGACCCGGACATGACGCTGTTCGTCGACGAGGCCGTCGCCGGCCAGGACGCGGTCAACCGCGCCCGCGAGTTCGACGACGCCGCGGCGATCGACGGCGCGGTGCTGACGAAGGCCGACGCCGACCCGCAGGGCGGCGCGGCCATCTCCATCGCCCACGTGACCGGCAAGCCGATCCTCTTTCTCGGCACCGGCCAGGACTACGACGACCTCGAACGGTTCGATCCCGAGGAGATCGTCGACCGACTCATCGGCGAGGAGTAGGCCGTCCTCTGTATCCGCCCGCGGCTGCGGCCGTCAGCGGGCGGCGCCGACGCGCCCCTCGCCGTCGACGACGACCCGACAGTCTGCGTGGGAAAACGAGACCCTGAGCCCCCCGGTGCCGCCGGCGACGAGCCCCGCGAGCGCGTCGGGGTCGACCGACCGGTACAGCGGCGGGATCTCCTCGACGCCACACTCCTTCGCCGCCGCGATCCGCTCGACGACGGCGACGGGGACCGCGTCCGGCTCGCTCGCTTCGACCGAGATGTCCTCGGCCGGCTGCGAGCCGCTGATCATGGTTTGCTCCTGCGATGCGAACGCCCGTCGGTCGACGACAGTTCTACCGGCGCCATCACCCTCTCTCGGGCCGCGACGCCTCTCAGCCCTCGGTGTGACAGGTCACGGGTACTAAGTGCCGCTCAGGACGGCGGCCGGTCGTCGTGGTCGAGGGTGTGGCCGACCAGCGCGTCCTGGCCGCGCCGGAGCCGCGCGGAGGCGGCGTTGCGGGAGATGCCGAGTTCCTCGGCCACGTCCGCCAGCGAGCACTCCCGCGGGACCGCGAAGTAGCCGGCCTCGCGGGCGACGGTCAGCGCCTCGCGCTGCTCGTCGGTCACCTCGTACTGCCCGTAGGTCGAGGGGTCGTCGGCGCGGTAGAGCCGGACCAGCTCGATCCCCTCGTCGCCCTCCCGGACCCGGTCGTGGAACGTCGCGGCGGCGTCGCGGTCGGGGAACAGCGCCCGGAGCGTCCAGACGCCGTCCTCCCCCTCGGCCCGCAGGACGGTCGCGGCCACGTCGTCCAGCGCCGGGAGCAGGCCGTTGTGCTCGTCGCGCCACTCGATCCGGTAGAGCCGTTCCTCGGGGTGGTCCTCGACCAGGGCGAACGACGCGACCGACGGGTCGCCGTCGAGCGTCGCCTCGAAGCCCTCGAAGTCCGCCGACGCGACCCAGACGTACGGCGTCACCGCCTCGTCGCCGTCGACGACCATCCGCTCGACGGTGACGGTCCCCGCGACGCTCCCCAGCGCGTCGTCGAGCAGAAACGCGGCCGCTGGCACCCTGAACTCCCCGATGGCGCTCATAAGCAGCGTACGCGCCGGGGGCGGATAAACGCCGGGCCTACTCGTCGCGCTCGTCGGAGAGGTGTTCCCACACCTCGGCGCAGCCGCAGCCGTCCTCGACCCCGTCGAGGTGGGAGGTGTCGACCTCGCGTTCGTCGTCCGGTTCGACCTGCGCTTCGTCGTCGGCCGTCTGCACGTTCTTCGTGTCGCTCATTCGGTTGTACTACCGAACGGCTCCGCTCCATATAAAGGACCACTTCTCCGCACCCCTCGCCGTCACTGCCTGGAACAGGCAACACTGTCCGGATCGTCGAGCCGGTGTTGCGGGCCGGATCGCCGGAGGGGGACGCGATATCCGCAGCGAACGTGCCACGGCGGGAAATGACGCCGCTGGGGACGCCGGCGCCGGTCGCAGTTGGGTTCGGTGGGTCGCTGACGGTGAGACGGTGGTGTCACCGGCGCGGCCGACCCGTCCGTGGTAGCGGCAACTCGTGTGGGGTTTCCCGCAGTCGTGGCAGGGCTGTCCGTGAGGGGGACTTACAGGGTGGGTCACGTTGTGAGTGGGACACAACGCGAGCGCCGCGTGATTCTCACTTATGAACGGGACAGACACACACGCCTCCGGCGATCGGGGGGATCACACATGAACACGGTCGAGGAGTGGAAACAGGAGAAACACCCGCTGGACGTGATCGAGGACGTCAAGGAGTACGCCGAGCAGGGCCTCTCGTTCGACGAGATCGAGGAGCGCGCCGGCGACGGCGAGTGGGAGCGCCTGAAGTGGGCCGGCATGTACAGCCACGGCCGCAAGGGCGACTACTTCATGATGCGGACGAAGGTCCCCGGCGGCTACCTGACGCCCGAGCAGGCCGAGGTCGTCGGCGAGGTCGCCGAGGAGTACGCGGTCGCGCCCGAGGAGTACGGCGGCGAGGAGCAAAACGACATCTGGGGCGACGCCTTCCTCGACATCACGACCCGCCAGGACATCCAGAAACACTGGATCCGCGTCGAGGACGTGCCCGACATCTGGGAGACCTACGAGGAGGTCGGCCTGACGACCGTCCAGGGCTGCGGCGACGGCGCGCGCAACGTCCTGGGCTGTCCCGCCGCGGGACTGGACGGCCACGAGTGTTTCGACGCCCAGCCGGTCATCGACGCCGTCTCCGACTACTTCACCGGCAACCGCGAGTACGCCAACCTCCCGCGGAAGTTCAAGATGACCATCACCGGCTGCAAGCACGACTGCGGCCAGTCGCAGATCAACGACGTGGGGATGACCCCCGCCCGGAAGGAAGTGGACGGCGAGGAGATCTACGGCTTCCACTGCAAGGTCGGCGGCGGCCTCTCGGACGGCCCGCGCATGGCCACCCAGATGGACGTGTTCGTCCCGCCGGGCGACGCCGTCGAGTTCTGCCGCGCCATCGCCCAGACGTTCAAGGAACTGGGCGACCGCAACAACCGCGGCGTCTGCCGGATGCGCTACCTGGTCGAGCAGCTCGGAACGGAGGAGTTCGAAAAGGCGGTCCGCCGGCGCTGTTCGGTCGACCTGCCGACGGCCGGGACGGACCTCACCGAGGGGTACACCGGCGACCACGTCGGCGTCCACGACCAGAAGGAAGACGGCCTGAAGTACGTCGGCTTCAACGTCATCGCGGGCCGGATAGGCGGCGACGAGTTCGCGGAGGCCGCCCGCGCCGCGAAGGAGTACGGCACCGAGGACGCCTCGATCCGCCTCGCCACCGACCAGAACTTCCTCATCACCCACATCCCGGCGGAGAACGTCGGCGACCTGCTCAACGAGCCGTTCGCCCGCAAGTACGAGCCCGACCCCGGCCCGTTCTCGCGGGGCGCCGTCGGCTGCACGGGCTCGGAGTTCTGCAACTACGGCATCATCGAGACCAAGAATCGGGTGTACCGCTGGGCGAAGGCGCTGGACCGCCGCATCGACACGCCCGACGACCTCGACGTGGTGCGGATGCACATGTCCGGCTGTTCCGCGTCGTGTGCCCAGCCGCAGATCGCCGACATCGGCTTCCGCGGCGAGACGGTCAACGTCGACGACCCGGAGACGACGACCAACGAGGAGGGCGACAACATCGTCGAGGGGATGGACTTCGGCCTCGGCGGCTCGCTGGGGTCGGACAACGAGTTCCTCGACTGGGTCGAGAACGCCGTGCCGGCCCAGGCGGTGATCCCGGCCATCGAACAGCTGTTCGAGGCCTACGTCGACGAGCGCGAGGAGGGCGAGCGGTTCTACGAGTGGACCCGCCGCGTCGGCAACGACCGCCTGCGGAAGATCATGCAGCGGGCCGACGCCAACGTCTCGGGAGGTGTCGCTCATGGCGACTGACGGACGGAACCGCCGACGGGGTCGCCGCGAGCGCGACCGTGCCGCGGACGACGCGCGGGCCGACCCCGACGGGGTCGCGCCCGCCGACGCCGCGCCGGAACTCGCGGAGCACGACCGCGGGACCGACGACGGGGCGGCGTTCGAACTGGACGACGACCGGCTCGTGACGGACGGCGGGACCCCGAGCGGCCGCGACGGCCCCATGCCCGGCGTCCCCGACACCGGCCGGAGCGACGACGGCGACGACTGCGGCTGCGGGAGTTCCTGCGGCTGCGGCGGTCACTCCGGGGGCGGCCACGCCCACGGCGCAGCCGACGGGCAGTCCGACGGGTCGGCGGCCGTCCCGGACGGCGGCGCCACGCCGGCGAACGTCGACGAGCACGGCAAGCTCCGGGACGTGGAGTTCACCGAGCCGGCGGAGGGCGAGAGTCAGGACGTCTACGAGACGCCGGCCGACAAGCGGGTCCAGCGGCCCGGCGAGGAGGAGCTGGCGCTGGACACCCCCTCCTACGAGATCCGCTCGCGGATGAACGACATCGAGACGCCCGACGACAAGACGTGGTTCATGGAACTGGACGAGGCGGTCATCGACGACGGCCGCTGCATCCAGTGTGGCACCTGCGTCGCCTCCTGCCCCTCCGACTCCATCGGCATCGGCGACGACGGTCTGCCCGAACTCGTCAAGATGTGTACGGGCTGTTCGATGTGCTGGGACTTCTGTCCCCGCGGCGGCCTGCGCTACGAGCGCCAGTGGAAGATCACCGGCGGCGACGACAACGTCAAGGGCGCCGGCGACCCGATCACCGAGTTCTCCGCGAAGGTCGAGGACGACTGGCGCGAAAATGCGCAGGACGGCGGCCTCGTGACGGCGGTGCTGTGCACGCTCCTGGAGGAGGGCGAGATCGACGGCGCGCTCATCGCCACCGAGAGCGACGACGAGCCCTGGAAGGCCGAGTCGTTCCTCGCCACGACGCCCGAGGAGTGCATCGACAACGCCGGGAGCTTCTACAACCAGACGATGGCGCTCGGGAACCTGAACCTCTCCCAGTGGGAGCACAAGCTCGACGTGCCCGTCGAGGAGGCCTCCCTGGCGCTCGTGGGCACGCCCTGCGAGATCGAGGGCATCCGCGCCCTGCAGGACTTCGAGTGGGACTATGCCAGCCAGGAGGACGGGGTGCGGGCCATCGACTACGCCATCGCCCTGATGTGCACGAAGAACTTCAACTACCAGAAGCTCATGGGCGAGAAGCTCGAGGAGGAGCGGGACATCGACCTCGAGAACGTGGGCAAGATGGACGTACTCGACGGCCGGATGATGGCCTACGACCACGAGGGCGAACTCATCGTCGACGAGGACGTCGAGGAGTTCCACGACGCCGCCCTGAAGGGCTGTGACGAGTGCGCGGACTTCACCGGCTACTGCGCCGACCTGACCGTCGGCTCCGTCGGCTCCAGCGACGAGTACTCCTCGGTCATCGTCCGCACCGAGCAGGGCCTCGACGCCTGGAACCTCACCAAGGAGGACCTGGACTACCACGATCTGGAGGACCGGTCGGCCATCGGCGGCCTGCAGTCCTGGGACAAGAAGAAAGCGTTCGACTCGCTGAAACGCCCCTTCGACCCCGACGCGCCGCGGTTCATCGACTACACCGACCACGCCGACAAGTACGGGACCGAGCTCAACCCCCACGAGGCCGAGCACTGAGAGCGTGCTGTAGCCCGTTTTTCGGTCAGTACGTTCGCACGTCGAGTCCGTCGATCCGCTCGAAGTGGTCGACGTTCCGCGTCAGAACGGGTTCGTCCTCCCGGAGTGCAGTCGCGGCGATGACGCAGTCCTCCCTGTCGATCGGTTCGCCGGTCGCGTACAGTTCACCCGAGATACGGCCCGCACGGCGCATCACGTCGTGGTCGGCCGGGACGACGGTCTTCGAGTCCAGAACGTCGAGGACGGCCGCCTTCTCGTCGTCCGGGCGGTCGGACCGACCGACGCCCTCGTGGAGTTCGAGCGCCGTGACCGACGAGACCTTCTCGGGCTTGCGGTCGCTTTCGATGTCTGCCAGCGCGTCGAGGGCGTTCTCGTCGCCGCCGAGCACGTCGAGGACGAACGACGTGTCCTGTATCATCCGTCGATGTCGTCGCTCAGGCACTTCCGACGGGCCCGGGAACGGTCGCGACCCTCCTCGATCGCCGATTCGATGTCGTCGGTCCCGTCGCTCCAGATACCGGCGACCTCGCTCCACGACCGTTCGCCCGCGAGGCGCTTCACTACGTCGCTGAAACTCTCTCCTTCGCGCTTTTCCGCCGCGAGGCGTTCGTAGGCCTCCTCGTCGAGCGAGATCGTCTTCGTGGCCATCAATACACAGTCGTGTGTGTATCCACGTAAATTGTCGGGTACCCCCGACGGCGACGGCGCCACCGGGACCCCGGACCGACTCGCCGCCCCCGCAGTTTTCATCCGGCCGCGCGCCGTCTGCGAACACATGGCAGACGAAGAGACACCGGAGTACGTCATCCCGCCGGGCGGCGGGGTGCCGTGGATGGACTTCACCGACGAGGAGACGCATCGGCCGCCCGAGCGGGACATCGAGATCACCGACGTGTCGACGATAATCCTGCAGGCGAACTTCCAGTGGGGGGTCGTCAAGGTCGAGACCGACGCGGGGATCACGGGCTACGGCGAGGTCCACGGCGAGGGGCCGGACGATCCCGGCCGGCTGGAGGGGCAGAACCCCCTCGATATCGAACGGGTCCGCGACGTGATGTGGGAGCCCGGCCCCGGCGTCGAGATGGCGCTGTGGGACATCAAGGGGAAACTGCTGGACGTGCCGGTCTACGAGCTGCTGGGCGGGAAGTACCGCGACTCGGTCCGGGTGTACTGCGACACCCACGGCGGCGAGTCGCTGGGCGAGGCCCAGTCGGGCGCGGTCGACCCCCGCGAGGTCTACACGCCCGAGTCCTACGCCGAGGCGGCCCGCGAGGTCGTCGACGCTGGCTTCGACGCGCTGAAGTTCGACCTTGACGTGCGCACCCACGCCGACGTGGACACCGCGGCTCGCCGGCTGGACAACGCCGCCATCGAACACAAGACCTCGCTCGTCGAGGCCGTCCGCGAGGAGGTCGGCTACGACGTGGACCTGGGGTTCGATCTGCACTGGAACTTTACCGTCGAGACCGCCACCCGGCTCGCGGAGAAGCTCGAACCGTACGATCTGGCGTGGCTCGAAGACCCCGTCCAGCCGCGGAAGTACGACGCCCACCGCCGCGTCCGGGAGGCCACCTCGTGTCCGGTCATGACCGGCGAGAACCTGCGCGACCCCGGCGAGTTCAAGGAGATGCTCGACGCCGAGGGGATGGACGTGGCCGCGCCGGACCCGCAAACTGCGGCGGTCTCCGGGACTTCCGGCGGATCGCCACGCTCTGTGACCTGGAGGGGGTGCCCATCGTCGCCCACAACATCCAGGGGCCGGTCGGCACCGTCGCGGCCGCCCACGCCGCCGCCTCGGTCCCGAACTTCGTCGCGCTGGAGTACCACGCCTTCGACGTGCCGTGGTTCGAGGACCTGGTCGACCGCACCGGCGAGGACGGCGACGTCATCGAGGACGGTCAGATCGACCTCCCGGAGGGCCCCGGCCTCGGTATCGAGATCGACTTCGACGTGGCCGAGCAGTACCTCCTCCCCGGCGAGGAACTGGTCTGAGGAGCGGGGTCGGGCGGGTCGACGCCACCCGGCGGCCGCGGATCACCGGGGCGGACGCGTTCGCCGAAACGACTACCGCCGAGCGGACCGACGAGCGACCCGATGACCGAGCGGCTCTACACCGACCACCCGGACCTGTACGACGCGATCCAGCGCGAGTGGGACTACGACCGGGACGTGGCGTTCGTCGATGAACGGATGGCCGCGAGCGACCCGTCGGTCCTCGACGTGGGCTGTGGGACGGGCGAACACGCCCGCCGGTTCGCCGAGGCGGGGTACGACGTGACCGGGGTCGACCCCCACGAGGGGATGCTAGACCGCGCGCGCGAGAAGTGCGGCGACGGGGTGACGCTCCGCCGGGACGCCCTCCCCGACCTCGATGCCGACGGGCGCTTCGACGCCGTCGTCGCCATTCGGGGCGTGATCAACCACTTGCCGCCCGCGGACCTCGGCCCCGCGGTGGCGGCGCTGGCCGACCGCCTCGCGCCGGGCGGCGTCCTCGTCTTCGACAACTCGCCGCTCCCGCCGGAGGGCAACGAGCCCGCGCACCACGTCGGCGAGTACGACGGCGGCCGCTACGTCCGGGTGGCGCAGATGCAGCCGCGGCCGGACGACCGGCTGGAGTGGGTGTCGGTCGTGTTCACCGAGAGCGGCGAGGTGTTCACCAACAGCCGGCCGATGACGCCGTTTGACGACGAGGCGGTCGCGGCGGCGCTCGACGACACGGGGCTCGCCGTCGAGACCCGCGAGGGGTACGGACCCGACGACCGCCGGACGGTGTTCGTCGCCCGGCGGTGACCGTCACATCTCCGAGCGCTTGACCAGCGCGTAGACCAGAAGCGCCGAGAGGACGACGCTGAGGTACGCCTCGCTGGCGGCCAGTACCTCCGCGGCCCGCCCCTCCGGGCCGAGGAAGCCGTAGCCGATGGTGGTGTAGGAGATGTAGCTGAACCGGGCCACGTCGAACAGTGTCGCCAGCCCTTCCGCCGTGGCCGCCTCGGCGACGGAGAGCTGGCCCGCGGCGGTCCGGAACGGGCCGCCGCCGAACGCGTAGAGGGGGACGTACAGCAGCGGCGCGAGGACGAACGCGAAGCCGATCCGGATGGGGCGCATCCCGTGGCCGCAGGTGACGCCGAGGAAGTAGTTCTCGCTGGCGCGGCCGAGGTTCTTGACGCGGGTCCACAGCCCCTGAGAGCTGTCGCGGACGACTCGCAGGTTCTCCCTGCGGCTGAACTGCTGGCGCTTGACCCGGAACTCGCCGGCGACCTTCATGTCGCCGACGGCCGCGGCGCTCTGTTTGGCCTTGAGGTAGGTGGTCTCGATCACCTCGGGGGTCATCTCCAGGGCGTAGTCGGGGTCGGCGTCGGGCGGTTCGTGGAACTCGTGGATGGCCCAGGCGTTGCGGTCGAGGTACTGCCGGTGGCCGCTGAAGTCGAACTCGTGGCCGTCGAACTCGGTGAACTCCGTGCGGCAAAAGCGGAAGAAGTCCAGCAGGCGCCGGTGGTCCCCGTCGGCGGCGACCAGGTCCACGTCGCCGAGGGAGGCGAGCGTCAGGTCGTAGCGCACCCAGTCGTCGGCGGGCTGGGCGATCTCGCCGCTCCGGATCTTCGCGCGGGTGAAGTCCACCCAGGCGTCGCCCTCGACCTGGCTGGCCTCGAAGTCGATGCGCTCGGAGAAGCGGGCGCCGCTGAAGTCGATCTCGCCGCCGAAGGCCGTGTCGACGAAGTTCGCCGAGGTGATCTCGGCGTTGTGGAAGTCGGCGTCGGCGCCGAAACGCGCCCCCTCGAAGGTCAGGTCGTCCTCCAGGAAGTTCGCGCCGCCGGCGAACTCCGCGCCGCGGAAGACGGCGCGGGCGGCGAACGCGACGCCCGAGAAGTCGGCGTCCTCGCGGAACCGCGCCTCGTCGAAGTCCGCCTCGGCGGCGAACGTCGCGTCGGCGAACGTCGCGTCGGCGTCGAACTCCGCCTCCTCGAAGTGCGCGACCCCCTCGAAGGCCACCTCCCCGAAGGTGACGAACCGGAAGCGGGCGTGGCGGAAGTCGGCGTCGCCGGCGAACGTCGAGCGCTCGAAGGTGGCGTCCTCGTCGAGCGCGCGCTCGCGGCCGGAGAAGGCCGCCCCGCGGAAGTCGGCGTCCCCCTCGAAGGCCACGTCGGCGAACCCGGTGTCGCCGTCGAAGCGGGCCTCGTCGAAGTCGGCGAACCCCTCGAAGACGGCCTCGTCGAACTCGGCGTCGCCGTCGAAGCGGGCCTCCTGGAAGTCCGCCTCGCCGGCGAAGGTCGCCCGCTCGAAGTGGGTGAAGCCGAACGTCGTCTGCCGGAAGTCCGCCAGGGCCGCGAACGTCGCGCCGGTGAAGCTGGTGTTGTCGTCGAGGAGGTTCGAGGCGCCGTAGAACTCGGCGCCCCGCGCCTCGGCGACCCCCTCGAAGGTCGCGCCGTCGAAGCTCACGTCGTTCGTGAACGTCGACTCGTCGACGTCGAACCGCCCCTCGAAGGTCGCCCCCTCGAACTCCACGTCGCCGGCGAACGTCGCCTCGAACGCCTCGAAGTCGCCGGTCACGGTCGCGCCGTCGGCCAGCACGGCCTCCTCGACGTGGGCCTCGTCGAGCGTCACGTCGCCGACGGTCGCCTCGTCCAGCCGGAGCGGCAGGCGGATCGTCGCGAACGTCGCCGACAGCGACTCGACGGTCGCGCCCCGGAGGTCGACCGGGTGGCGGTCGGCCCCCTCGACGGTCAGCCGGTCCAGTTTGATCGCGGGCAACTCGACGCCCCGCAGGTCCTTCGCCTCGGCGTCGCCCTCGCGGACGACCGTCAGGAACGCCGCGCGCACGTCGTCGTCGTCGACCCCCCGCTCGGCCCGCTCGTCGGGCGAGAGGTGCAGGACCTCGGCGGCCGCCGCCGGGCCGTCTCCGGGTTCCCGGGCGTCGGCGGCCGCTCCGGGCGCCTCGACCGCGCCGGAGTCCGGGCTCCCGTCCCCTCTATCTGTCATACTTTCTCACACGAGAAGCCCGGAATATAAATATTGCTGACGCCGGCGGGCCCGACCGGGGTCAGTCCGTCGGCTGGCCGGTCCGGTCCGCGCGGTGTCGCGCGTCGCCGTCGAGCGCCTCCGCGACCGCGCCGCCGGGGACGGACTCGAAGGTCGTCCGCGTGAAGAGCGCGAGGTCGAACTCGGGGTACGTGTGGTAGGTCTCGTAGCCGTCGGCGCCGATGTCGACCGTCGTGTAGGCGTCCTCGCCGAAGCGGTAGGAGAGGTCGAACCGCTCGTCGGCCGGGAACGCCGCGAGCGGGCGCCGCTCGACGAGCGTCGCACAGCGGAGGCCGTCGGCCGCGTAGGTGAGGCGGCGGCGACCCTCGTCGGCGGAGCGGTCCGACCCGGAAGCGGCCACCGTCGGGCCGTCGAGGCGGAGGGTCGTCGCGCCGTCGGCGTCGACGGGGTCGCAGGTGGACAGCTCGTAAAAGTCGTAGGCGGGGGCGCTGACGTAGTGGGAGCTGCCGACGACGCGGAAGGTGAAGTCGGCGCCCAGGAACTCGCGGGTCAGCGAGTCGAACACGCGCACGTCGTCGGTCGGCGGGGCCGGTCCGTGGACGAACTGGAGGGTCTCTGTCATGGGTCGACGATCACGTCGTAGTTGGGGTCGAAGACGCTGTTCGGCTCGACGCCGCGGTAGGCGGGGACTCGCCGCCACTCCAGGCCCTCGTAGCGGCCGGCGACGGCGTCGAGGTAGTCGCTGCGGGCCCGCGAGACGTTCGGGCTCGGCGTCGGGCCGTCCGACAGCAGGTAGAAGCGCTCGCCGCGCTCCAGCCGGTCGTCGCCGTCGGGGTCCTCGTACACCGAGTAGGGGAGGTATCGGTCGAAGCCCGCCTCGCGGACGGTGTTGACGTACACCTTGTGGTGCTGGGCGTACCAGTACTTCGAGTAGGCCCACGTGGCGACGACGCCGTCGTCGGTCAGGTGGTCTCGAAGGAGGCTGTAGAACTCCGTCGAGTACAGCGCCAGGGCGTCGTCGCTGCGGGCGCCGGGCACGTCCAGCAGGATCAGGTCGTAGTCCTTCTCCGACCCCCGCAGGTAGTTGTACGCGTCGCCGACGGTGGTGTTCAGCCGGTCGTACGCGTAGGCGTCGTCGTTGTAGCGGGCGAACGCCGACTCCTCGCGGGAGTAGGCGAGGAACTCCCCGTCGATGTCCACCTGGTCGACGCTCACGCCGTAGTCGCGCAGGCGGTCGACGGCGATGTAGTCGCCGCCCCCGACGAGCAACACGTCGAACGAGGCGTTGCCGGCCGCATCCGACTCAGTATCGGCGGCCACGGAGGCGCGGGCGGTCGCCCGCGGGTCCGCGCGGACGGTCCCCGTGTCGTCGACGTAGGCGGACAGCGGCACGTCGACGAGGCCGGCGTGGTAGGAGTCGACCCAGCTCTCGCAGAGCTGGATCGCGCTGTCCAGGCGCAGGCAGGTATCGGTGCCGGGGTCGCCGGCCACGTCGCGGCGGTAGGTGGTGATCCGCTGGTAGCGGGTGCGCTCGAAGCCGGTGACGGTCACCTCGGCCTTGCCGGGCTGGTACTCGCTCTCGATGCGGTCGCCCATGTAGGCGCCGGTGACCGCCCGGTCGACGGCGCCGGCGTTGGCGACCAGCCCGCCGTAGGTGCCCGTCAGCAGGAGTCCCGCGAGTACGACCGCGCGCCACCGCGCCAGCGAGAACGACCGGTCGGCGCCGCGGTCGGCCGGCGCGCGGGCCGACCAGGCCGCGAACGCGAGGGCGGCGACGCCGTTCAGCAGTCCCAGGACGAGCACGGACACGACGAGGCCGTAGCTCGGGTACAGCACCAGCGCGTAGACGACCGTCCCGGCGAGCCCGCCGAGGTAGTCGACGCCCAGCACCTCCGAGACGGAGCGGCCCTCCGGCTCGGTGAGCGAGAAGAACGTGCCGAGGACGCCGCGGACGATCCGCCGGGGGTAGATCCCGCCGAGCGCGGCGAACAGCGTCTCTTCGCGGTGCTCGACGAGCTCGTTCAGCAGCGGGATCTCGAACCCCGAGAGCACGCCGACGACCAGGATCGGGACGTGGGCGAGCCCGAGCGTGAGCGGCTCCTTCAGGGCGAGTCGCCCGACGGTCAGCGTCGCGTCCGGGAAGGAGTTCAGCGCGATCATGAACCCCGCGCCGGCGGGGCCGGCCAGCGCGAGGTACACCTCCGTCCGGAGGAAGTTCCCGGCGGGGTCGTCGAGGTGCGCCGAGAGGAACGAGCCGACGCCCATCGAGAACAGGTACAGGCCGATGGTGATCGAGTACCGGAGGACGGTCCCGCCGTAGAAGACCGTCAACAGCTCCGAGTAGACGAGCTCGTAGGCGATCGAACAGAAGGCGACGACGAAGGTGAGCGCGAGCAGCAGCCGCCGGTCGGTGACGAGCGGCCCCGACAGCCGCGGCTCCTCGTCGGCTGGTCGGGCGGGCGTCTCCCCCGCTCCGCGGGCGTCGTCGCTGTCGGGGGCCATCGGCGGTCAGTGGCTCACACTCTGGGCTTGACGTACCAGGCCTTGTCCATCTGGGGCTCGCCGAGGCCGTTGTCGACCTCCATGTCGACGGACTGCCAGCCGAAGTTCGTCGAGCCGTCCGCCGAGACCAGTTCCGTGCCGACGCGGTACCACCCCTCGCGGGCGCCGTCGCCCGGCGAGAGCGAGGCCACGTCGGCCGTCAGGTCGGCGCCGTCCTGGGGGTCGTCCCACGTCTCGTCCCAGGAGACCGACCCCGGACCGGGGCCGGGCGCGTCGTTCTCGTACTCGTCGTCGGTGCCGAGGTAGGCGACGCCCAGCGTGGCGACCGTCGCGTCGGCCATCCGCAGCTCGTCGTCGTGGTCGTCGCGCCAGTCGTCGGTGTAGGCGCCGCCGTGCCAGACCGCCCAGCCGTGGCGCGGGTGTTTCGGCGCCGACGAGTAGCCGCCGGTGCCGCGGCCGCCGGCGCCCTTCGCCGCGCGGGCGCGGCCGACCGGGACGAGCCCGGCGACCGCGCCGCCGCCGAGGCTGCTACTGTTCTCCCGGCGCGTCTCGACCTCGATGTCGGACAGCAGCTCGATCTGCAGCGTCGTTCCCTGGAGGGCGACGTCGCCGAACACTCGGGACTTTCGAGGCGGCGGGGAGTTGTTCCCCCCGAATCCCAGACACCCGGCCAGCGCCGCGCCCGCAGCGAGCCCGGCACTGCCGCGCACGAAGCGTCTGCGCTTCATACCAACTACCGCAACGGGCATCGAATAAGTATCTTTATATCATCGTTTCACCCAGAACGAACGTTCGCGGGGCGGCCGAGCGAGGGGTACGACCGGGACGGGCGAGCGGGACCGACCGAGGCGGCCGGCGTCGGCGGCGGGCGGTGGGCCGGGATTCAAGTGGAGACCGGCGGTAGGGTGACGGTAACTGACAATGAGCGACACCTCCGACGCGCAGACCGAACGCTACTCCGGCGACGTGCGGCTCGCCGGCAGCCACGAGACGCCGGTCGAGCTCCGCGGGGCCGCCGACGTGTTCGTCGGCCCGGACGGCGTCGCGGGCACGCTCCGGCTGGCGGACGCGGAGTACGTCTACACGGACGTTGCACCGCCCGCCGAGGGCGGGGCCGACCCCGACGGGAGCGACCCCGGCGTGGCGACCGAGGTCACCGGCGACATCGAGGACGGCTACGTCGAGGACGCCGACGGCGACGTGGTGATCCGGGGCGTCGAGGACGTGTTCGTCGCGAGCGGCGCCGCCGAGGCGATCGACCCCGCGGGCGCCGAGCAGGTCTTCCACGACGACGCCGCGAGGCCGACGGACGACCCGGCGGGCTACGACGTGACCGTCACCGGCTGGGACCACGCCCGCGACGCACGCGACCCGCGCGACGGCGTCGCCGTCCGCGGCGCGAAGAACACCGTCGAGGTGGTCGAGGGCAAACACGACCTGACCGTCTACGTCGTCGGCTGGGACAACGAGGTCCGGATCGAGGGCCGGGGCGTCGACGCGACCGTCTTCTTCGTCGGGCGGGACAACCGCGTCAGCGTCGGCCCGTACGTCTCGGTCACGACCGCCGCCGAGAGCGGCTTCGACAACGTTGTCGAGTCCGACCCCGTCCCGCCCGAGGCCGTCGTCCAGACCTCGAAGGAGGAGGCCCACTCGGACGCCACCATCGGCCGCCACCGCATCACCTGGCAGGAGCCGGCGCCCGACAAGGACTGGTGTCCCAACTGCGGCGAGGACGCCGACGCCGTCATCGCGCGCCGCCAGAAAGACGCCCTCTTCCTGTTCGGGACCGCGATCAGAACCTACGACGACGGCGGCGTCTCCTACGAGTGCGAGCGCTGCAGCCGCCACGTGGCCGGCGACGTGGCACTCTCGGAGGACGAACGGCGGGACGCGCTGCGGTAAGCCCGAGCGGCGACGACCGCTCGGCCGTGGCGGTCGCAGCCGGTCCGACCACGGCCGGGAGGTCCCGGCGAGTTCGGCGGCGATCCGAACCCTGAAAGGCGCCGATCGGCTCCACCCGGGTATGGAGGTGTACGCGCGGCTGGGCTACCTGCTCGCGCTGTTGCTCGCGGGCCTGGCCGCCCGCCGGGTCGGCCTGCTGACCGAGCGGCGGACCGGCTGGCTCAACGATCTCGCGTTCTACGTCGCCCTGCCGGCGCTCGTGTTCTCCTCGACGTACGACCGGGCGCTGGGCGAACTCGTCTCGCCGGCGCTGGTCGGCGGCGTCCTGCTGGTGTTCGGAGTCGTCATCGCCCTGGCGTGGCTGGTCCACGGCCGCCGCGCCTCGCGCGGCCGGCGCAGCGTCGCCGTCGTCCAGTCGTACCACTCGAACCTCGGCTTTCTCGGCCTGCCGCTCGTGGAGGCGACGCTGGGCGGCGCCGCCAGCGGGACCGCCGCCGTCGTCCTCGGGATCGGCGTCCTCGTCCAGACCCCGCTCACCGTGGGCTCGCTGATCGCCATCAACGACGCCGACGCCGCGGCCGCCGACGAACTCCGCGGCGTCGCCACCAACCCGGTCCTGATCGCGCTCGGCGCCGGCCTCGCCGTCTCGACCGCCGGCCTCGGCGTCCCCGGAGCGGCCGCGACCGGGCTCGGCGCCGTCTCGGAGCTCGCCCTGCCCGTCGCCCTGCTCTGTGTCGGCGCCTCGCTCGAACTGGTCGACGCCGACGTGGACTACGGGCTGACGGGCTCGGTCGTCGCGACGAAGATCGGACTGATGCCCGCCCTCGCGTGGGTGGTGTTCACCCTGCTGGCCGTCGACGCGACCGCCGCGACCGCCGTCGTCGTCATGCTCGGGATGCCGTCGGCCGTCTCGACGTACGTCTACGCCACCGAACTCGGGGGCGACGCCCAGCTCGCCTCGCTCAACGTCTTCGCCACGACGCTGGCCTCGCTCGGCACCGTGGGCGTAATCTTGCAGGTGATGGGGTAGGCGCCCGGCGGTGAGAGCGTCCGGAAAGCATATGATCGCCCCGTGATGAGTGTCGCGAACGGATGGGTCCCCGACGGTCTCTCCTCGTACTCCTGGCGCTCACCGCGGCACTCGCGGGCTGTTCGGCGGTCGGCGGAGAGCCCGCCGGGACGGTCCCGGGAGCGAACTGCACGACCGACGCCGTCGCCGCGTACGACGCGGACCTTCGACTCGGGAACCGGACCGCCCAGCCCTATCCCGACGCGCCGTCGACAGTCAACGAGTCGACCGTCGCGGCGTTCGCCGCCCGCTTCGAGACCGCGCACACGACCAACGAGTTCCTGCACGAACACGCGGACTCGGGCGCCGAGTTCCACTCCGTCGACGTGGAGACGACGATAACCGACACCGAACGCCGGTCGGACGGTTATCGGATCGCTCTCCGGACCGGCGTCCACTACTCGACCGACGCCGGGATCGGGACGAACGAGCGGACGGCCGAATACTACGTCAACGAGACCGCGATCCTGCGGAGCTACGACGACGACGCCGACCCGCGCAACGGAACGGTTCTCGCGCGCTGTTGAGGGCGAGGTGGCCCGCCCGGCTTTATCAGCGCCCGCGCCCCACCGACGGCCATGGCCTACCACCAGATCGACCCCGACGACCTGACGGCGACGCCCGACTACCCCTGCGACCGCCGCGGGGTCTCCGATGCGGCGGAACTCGCGGCGCTACACCTTGCGACCTACGAGATGGAACCCGGCGAGCAACTCCCCAGGGTCTACCACTACCACGACCGCCGCGAGGAGGCGTTCTACGTGATTTCGGGACCGCTCCACGTCGAGACACCGGACGGGGAGTTCGTCGTGGAGGACGGCGAGGTGTTCGTCGCCGAGCCGGAGAGCCCCCACCGCGCGTACAACCCCGCGGACGCCGACGAGTCCGTGCGAGTGCTGGGGACCGGCGCGCCGAAGTCGGACATCGCCCACCCCTACGAGCCCGAGGACGAGGAGTGAGCGGACGGGCCGGGCGAGCGGTACGACCGCGACCGCCCGCTCAGCCGACGAGCAGCACGTAGAGGACCAGCAGGAGGACGAGGAGGCCGACCAGCAGGGCGCCGGGCATCCGGGGGAAGCCGTCGCGGGCCATCGTCGTGCGGGGGTCGGGATCGTCTGTCATATCCGTGATAGGCGCTCGCGGCGAATAAGGATGTCGAGGGTCGAGCGTCGCCGGTGCGGTCGGGGCGGTCGACCGCCCGCGCGGACCGGGTACCCTTTTGGCCCCGCCGGCCGCAGGTCCGGCCATGACGGACAAACACGAGATCCGCCGGCGGATCGTCGACAGCGGCGTGACGGCGGTCCTGCGGGGCATCGACGAGGACGACATCGTACCGGTCGCCGAGGCGGTCCACGAGGGCGGGGTCACCGCGCTGGAGGTGACTGCCGACGCGAAACGCTGCAGCGAGATGATCGCGGACGTGGACCGCGCGATGGCAGACACCGACGCCATCGTCGGCGCGGGGACGGTCATGGACGCCGCGGCCGCGCGCAACGTCATCGAGGCCGGCGCGGAGTTCGTCCTCGCGCCCAACCTCAACGAGGACGTGATCGACGTCTGTAATCGCGAGGGCGTCGTCTGCATCCCCGGCGTGATGACGCCGACCGAGGCGGCCGAGGCGATGGAGGCCGGCGCGGACGTGCTGAAGATGTTCCCCGCCTCGACCGTGGGGCCGGGCCACATCGGCGCGCTCCAGGGCCCGCTGGGCGACGTGCCGATCATGCCGACCGGCGGCGTCTCGACGGACAACGTCGCCGACTACTTCGAGGCCGGCGCGGTCGCGGTCGGCGCGGGGTCGGCGCTGGTCGACTACGACGCCATCGAACGCGAGGACTGGGACGGCGTCCGCGAGTCGGCGGCGGCGTTCGTCGAGGCCGTCGAGGACGCGCGGTCGTAGCGGTCGGCGCGCGGTCGGACCGGAACCGACGGGTTCGCGCGGGTCGGCGCACGGCCCGGGTCGCCAGCGCTAAGAGGGGCGAGCGACCACGACGACGCATGGGAGACCGGTCGCTCGACGACTTTCTGGACGGCGGCGACGGGGACGGCACCGACGGGCCGTCCGACCGGCCCACGGCGGCGGCCGACGACGGACCGGCCGGGACCGGCGCGGACGACTCGGACGGCGCGGCCGAGACGGGCGGCCCCGACGAGTCGACCGACGCGACCGAACCGAGCGATTCGGACGGGGAGATGGCCCCGGAGAGAGACGGCGACGACGACAGCGGCGGGAGCGACGCAGAAACGGCCGTGACCGCCGAGGCCGGCGAGGCCGACGAGGACGGCGGTGAGACAGCGGACGGCGTCCGCGTCGACCCGCCGACCGTCGACCCGGCCGAGTCGACCTACGCCTGGAGCCGCGACGGCGGGACCTGCGCGGCCTGCGGCGAGACGGTCGACCGGCGGTGGCGGAGCGACGAGGGGCTTGTCTGTCCGGACTGCAAGGAGTGGTAGCTCGCCGGGGTGCCGCGTCACCGGGCGGCGGTCGGACCACGGCCGGCCCGCCGTCGGGAACTACCGACTGGCGGACGCCGACAGTGTCCGCTCGAACGACGCGACCGACGCGAGGTGTCGCTCGATCCGTTCGATCCCCTCGTTCGGTTCCACCAGTTTCCGGTCGGCGTCGAACGTGACGAGGCCGGCGTCCACCAGTTTCGGGACGTGACAGTGATACAGCGATGTCTTGATCCGGGCGACGGTCTCGTCGGACGGCCCGGTCGCGATGTCGTCGTTGTGTTCCACGACTGCCTCGGCGAGCGCGTCGAGCGTCTCCGGCTGCCCGCGGTCCGCGAGGACGGCGAGAACGATCCGGCGGTCTCTGTCCCGACAGAGGTCGATGACTGTGTCCGCGTCGAGGTTGGTCCCAACCATTGCCTCCCCGTAGCCGTCCGAGACGGGTCACTCCCACTTTTGGGTACACAACGCCTTTATCAGGGATCGGGCGGCTGTCTCCCATCGAGCGTCGTTCCGAGTATCGCCTCGATCCCGCGGCGGAGACGGGACGCGACCGCCTGCTGTGTGACCCCGAGTTCGTCGCCGAGGTCTTCCATGGTTACCGCCCGCGGCGTGTCGAAGTACCCCCGCTCGTACGCGAGGACCAGTACCTCCCGTTGTTTGTCGGTGAGCGCGGTCTCGACGTCGGAATCGATGGGAGTGAGCGCGTGCAACCCGGTGAGCGTGATCGGCACGTCCAGTTCCCTGCAGCGGTCCTGAAACGCCGCGATATCCCGGCGGTCGTCGCCGCGAACGTCGAACGTCCACTGTTCGCTGGTGCCGACGGCCTCGATGAGCGGGACGCTCGTCTCGACCAGCGCGCTCAGCACGCCGTCGTATTCGGTCGCCCACTCGACGCGCAGGAGCCGCTGGTCCGCGACGGCGTCGACCTGGCGGATGTCCGCCACGCCGGGGTGGTCGCGGAACGCGCCTTCGATGTCGTCGACGTCGGTCCCCCGGACCCAGAAGTAGGGGACGACGACGTCCCGGGACGGGATGATCCGCTCGAGTTCGACCGTGACTCCCGGCAGCTCCGCGAACACGCTACCCAGGGGGAACTGGTCGGACGGGACCGTGAACGTCGCCTCGGTGGCCATCACTCGAGTATGGTCCCTCCGCGGGAAAGGGGTGATGCCTGGCGACTGGGCCGAAGCGGGGGCGCCCAGCCGGGGAGCGACGGCGGCGAGCGGTCGTCCCGGTGCGGTCGGTGTCCCGCTCGACCTCGTGTGGGGCTCGGCAGGCGCGCTCCGCGTGCCGCGGGCCGTCGCCCCGGGGAGACGGCCAGCAAAGTTACCTGTCTCCGGCCATAAGGCACGATACCGAACGCCCTGTGGGAGTTCGTCCCACGCCGCCCGTGGGAGAGCGTCCCACGCCACCGGTCGCCGTCGGCGCCGCGGACCGCGCCGCGGCGGGTCGGAGCCGTAGCCACCAATGACAGACACAGACACCCCAGTCTCCGGTCGCCAGGAGAGCACGGTCGAAGACGTAGACGACGCGCAGGCGGTGGTCTCGCGGGTCGTCGACAACGTCGAACAGGTGATCGTCGGCCACCACAACGAGGTCGAGCACATCCTCACCGCCCTGCTCGGCCGCGGGCACATCCTGCTGGAGGACGTGCCCGGCGTCGGCAAGACGATGCTCGCCCGCGCGGTCTCGCGGTCGTTCGACGGCTCGTTCAAGCGGGTCCAGTTCACGCCCGACCTGCTCCCCTCGGACGTGACCGGCGTCAACGTCTACAACCAGGAGACCGAGACCTTCGAGTTCCGCCCCGGTCCCGTCTTCGCCAACGTCGTCCTCGGCGACGAGATCAACCGCGCGCCGC
Organism: Halosimplex halophilum; assembly: GCF_004698125.1. NCBI lineage: Archaea > Methanobacteriati > Methanobacteriota > Halobacteria > Halobacteriales > Haloarculaceae > Halosimplex > Halosimplex halophilum. Next base: position 651,637 of record NZ_ML214298.1, on the reverse strand, counting down.
CGAAGACCCAGTCGGCGCTGCTGGAGGCCATGGAGGAAGACCAGGTCACCGTCGACGGGGAGACCCACAGCCTGCCCCACCCCTTCACCGTCATCGCGACCCAGAACACCGTCGAGCGCGACCGCACCTACGAGCTGCCGATGGCCGAGCTCGACCGGTTCATGAAGAAGCTGCAGCTGGGCTACCCCGGCCGCGACGAGGAGACGGAGATGCTGGACCGGATGGTCGGCCACCACCCCATCGAGGAGCTGGGGTCGGTGGCGACGCTGGACGACCTGCGCCGGGCCCGCGAGACGGCCGCGAACGTCACCGTCGAGGAGAGCGTCCGCGCGTACGTGACGCGGCTGTCGCAGTTCACCCGCCGCCACGCCGAACTCGGGGTCAGTCCCCGCGGCGGGCTGGCGGTCCTGCGCGCCGCGCAGGGCCGGGCGATCCTGGCGGGCCGGGACTACGTCATCCCCGACGACGTGCAGACGGAGGCCGAGGTCGTCTTCCCGCACCGCATCCGGACGAGTACGGACGAGACGACGCCGCGGGCCGTCGTCGAGAACGCGCTCGAATCAGTCCGCGTCGAGTGATGCAGCTGACACGCAGAGGCTACGGCGTCCTGGGGGTGGTCGTCCTCGCGGAGGTGCTGGCGCTCACCTACGGCGCCCGCGCGCTCAACGCTATCGCCGCGCCCGCCGTCCTCGCGCTGGTCGCCTCGACGGTCCAGCTGTGGCGCACGCCGGCGCCGACGGTCGACCGCGACCACGTCCCAGCCGCCTTCCCCGGCGACACCCGCGAGGTGAGCGTCGCGGTCGACGGCGGCGGCGTCGCCGAGATCGAGGAGACCGTCCCCGACGGGCTGACCGCCGAGGGCGCCAGCGCCGAGGCGTCGCTGCCGACGACGCTCACCTACACGCTGACCTGCGTCGAGCGGGGCCGCCACAGGCTCGGTCCGCTGGAGATCCGCGTCCGCGACATGCTGGGGCTGGTCGAGCGGACCACCCGGTCGGGGGCGGAGACGCGCGTGCTCGTCTACCCGCCGGTCTACCAGGTCGCCGGGCGGGAGGTCGTCCTGCAACACGTCCTCGAACGCTCCGAGATCGAGCGCCAGGAGTTCGACTCCGTCCGCGAGTACGCGCCGGGCGACCCGCTGCGGGACGTCCACTGGAAGTCCACCGCCAAGTCCCCCGACGAGATCTACGTGACGCAGTTCGCCGACAACCGCGTCGAGGACGACGACCTCACGATCGCGGCGACGGGGCAGGCGGGGAGTGTCGACGAGATGGCGGCCGCCGCCGCCAGCGTGGCCGTCATGGCGCTGGACGCGGGGCTGGCCGTCGAGCTGCGGCTGCCCGACGCCCACGTCCGGCTGGGCCGCGGCGAGGGCCACCGCCAGCGGCTGCTGGCCGCGCTCGCGGAGACGGACACCGACTTCACCTCGCCGTTCCAGTCGTACGTGCTCGACGACGACGTCCTCGCCGACGCCGACGTGGTGGTCCGGGCCACCGGCGACGGCGTCTCGATCACCTTCGGCGCCGACGAGCGCGACTTCGAGGAGATCACGGTCAGTCGCGAGAACCCGCTGACCACGCGGGGGGTCGAGTCGTGAGCGTCGGGACGCGCGCGGCCGACGCCGCGTTCGACTTCGACGAGGTCGACCCCGTCAGAGCGGTCGCGCTCGGCGGGGTGGGGCTGCTGGTCGCGGCCTACGGCTCCGTCTTCTACCGCTTCATCGACGTGACGGGCGACCCGACGGGCTTTCTCGTCCTGTCGGCGCTGGCGCTGGGAGCGGCGACGGCGCTGTCGCGGTCGCTGCGGCTGCGCTGGGCGGCGGTCGTCGCCGTCGGCCTGCTGGCCGGCGGGCTGACGCTGTACATCTTCAGCCTGCCGCGCCAGCCGCCGCTGGTCCCGCTGGTCACCGACGCCATCGCGCTGATGACCGGGCGGTCGCTGCTGCAGGTGACCAACGTCGACCTGTGGGTGCTCGGCGTCTCGCCCGGTCCCCTGTTCCTGACGTGGTATCTCGCCATGCGGCGCCGCTACGTCGGGAGCGTCGTCGCCGGCGGGGCGACGCTCGGATTTCTCGTGTTGACCGGCGACGCCGCGAACGTGACGACGCTGCTGGGCGTCGTCGGCGGGATCGTCGCCGTCGCCGTCGGCGACATGGACCGCCGGGGGGACTCCCTGAAGGCGGCCGAGCCGCTGGCGGTCCTGCTGGCGGCGCTGATCGTCCTCTCGGCGGTCGCGCCGGTCGTCCCGGCCGGCCCCTCGCGGACCGCCGACACGTGGTCGAGCTTCCAGACCGGCGGTCCCGGCGCCGGCGGTACCGTCGAGGCGAACCTCGTGCGGGCCGACAGCCAGCTGGGGGTCGCCGGCAACCTCTCGCTGTCGCCGGAGGTGCGGTTCCGCGTCGAGAGCGACGCCGAGTCCTACTGGCGGATCGGCAGCTACGACCGCTACACCGGCGACGGCTGGGTCCGCACCGGGAGCAGCCACTCCTACAGCGGGCGCCTGCAGGGGCCGGCCGGCCAGAGCCGGACGGTCCGCCAGACCGTCACCGCCATCGACGAGATCGGGGTCCTGCCGGCGGTCTGGAAGCCCGTGGAGGTCGACGGCAGCGTCGCCGACCGGACGCGCGTGACCGACCTCGACGGGCTGGCGCTGGACGGCACGCTGGAGCGCGGGGAGCGCTACAGCGTCACCAGCCGCGTCCCCGTCGCGAGCGCCCGCGACCTGCGGTCGGCCGGGACGGACTACCCCTCGGCGGTCGCCGAGCGGTACACGCGGCTGCCGTCGAGCACGCCCGACCGCGTCGGCGAGCGCACCGCCCGGATCACCGCCCGCGCGGACAACCCCTACGCGACCGCCCGCGTCGTCGAGCGGTGGCTGGAGAACAACAAGAACTACTCGCTGGACGTGGACCGGCCCCGCGGCAACGTCGCCGACGAGTTCCTCTTCGAGATGGACGCCGGCTACTGCACGTACTTCGCGACGACGATGGTGACGATGCTGCGGAGCCAGGACATCCCGGCGCGGATGGCCGTCGGCTACACGCCCGGCGAGCGCGTCGCCGAGGACGAGTGGGTCGTCCGCGGCTACAACGCCCACGCGTGGGTCGAGGTGTTCTTCCCCGAGGTGGGCTGGGTGCGCTTCGACCCGACGCCGACCGGCCCCCGGGTGAGCGCCGAACAGGGCGAACTCGCGGCGGCCCGCGAGAACAACCGGACCGACGTGGACACGAACGAGACCGGTGACGGCGAGTGGACGCCGACCCCGACGGACACGCCCGCGCCGCTGACGCCCCGCGCCGAGCAACCCGCCCAGGAGGCCCCCGGCGAGGTCACCGTCCCCGACCGGATCACTCGCCCCGGCGGCGGTCCCTCCGGGAACGTGAACGTCTCGGGTCCGACCATCACGTCCCCGCCGACCAATCCCCCCGGCGGCGGCGGTCAGGCCGACGACGCCGGGGACGGCGACGACGGGGCGGCCGGACCGTTCGGCGGTCGGCCGCCCACCCGCGCGGAGGCGGCGCTGTCGGTCATCGTCCTGGTCGGCGCGGTCGTCGCGCTCCGGCGGACGGGCGTCACCGGCCGGGCCTACCGGGCGGTGTGGCTGCGCTACCAGCCGACGAGCGACCCCGAGACCGACGCCGAGCGGGCCTTCGAGCGCCTGGAGTACGTCCTCGCCGAGCGCCACCGCCCGCGCCGCCCCGAGGAGACGCCGCGGCAGTACCTCGCCGCCGTCGGCGCCGACGAGCGGGCCGCGCAGGTCGCGGCCATCCGCGAGCGCGCGAAGTACGCCGGCCGGGTCACCCGCGAGGAGGCCGACCGGGCGGTCGACATCGTCGACGAGATGGTCGGCTGGCGCGGCGCCTGAGCGTCCGGCGCGGCGCCCGAGTTCCGGCGCGGCGCCTGATCGTCCGGCGCGGCGTCCGGGGTTTCCGCGACGACGCGGCGCCCGCCGGACCGGCCGCCGGGGCGGCGACCGTGGGAAGTCCCGACAGTGTTTAATAGGTCGATTTCGTAGGCGGATGCGTAATGTCGGAAGTCTGCTCGCTGAACAAGGCGAGTACGCCGCACGACCTCAGTCACAGCCCGTCAACCACCGGAACCGAGCGCACGGGTCAGCATGTCTGAGGTCTGCTCCACGTGTGGGCTGCCCCAGGAGCTCTGCGTCTGCGAGGACGTCGCCAAGGACTCCCAGGAGATCAGCGTCCGCATCGACGAGCGCCGATACGGGAAGGAGGTAACGATCATCGAGGGATTCGACCCGAAGGACGTCGACATGGACAGCCTCTCGTCGGACCTCAAGTCGAAGTTCGCCTGCGGGGGGACCGTCGAGGACGGCGCCATCGAACTCCAGGGCAACCACACTGGACGCGTCGAGGACTTCCTTCGAGACAAGGGCTTCAACGTCGCCTGACCGCCCTCGTGGCCCCGTGAGCACCACGGGTAGCCCGTTTTGGCCCCTCCGAATCCGCCGTTTCTGCCGCCGAGCCGCTGGTCCGTCCGCGAGCGGCGAGCGTAGTCGACGGTGAACGCCTCGGCGCGCTCGCTAGCAGTCATCTCGACCGCAGCCGACAGCAAGTGCTGAAAGCCCTCGGCGCGCTCACACGTTCGCGCGGACGCCAGGGACCGCACAGCACGGCACCGCGACCGCACCGCAGACGGCCACGAGCCTCCCCAGCCGATTCGCGACACGCGAGTCGCGAATCCACCGTCGGAGCAAGCTCCGACGAGCCTTCGTTCACACAGTTCACGAAGACCTCGCGCGGTTCCATCGCGCGCATGAACGCGCGCGACAGCGCACGCCGACCGTACCGCTCACCGCGGCCGCGGCAGCCACCGCTCGCACTGAACGCCACTCCGCGAGGCAGTCCGTCGGTCAGCGCGCGGCGGCCGCGTCGAGGAGGGCGCCGCGGTTGTCGACGTACGTCGAGTAGTGGGCGCCGTCGCCGAGGTAGAGGTCGGCCTCGGGGAGCAGGTCGCCGAACGCCCGCGCCAGGTCCGGACCGACGGTCGCGTCCGCGCGGCCGTGCCAGAGGTCGACCGGGACCCGGCAGTCCCGGACGTCGAACCCCCAGTCGTTGCCGACGAGCGGCAGGTCGTGGGCCGGGCCGCGGGCGCCGTTGCGGAACGCCTCGGCGCCGTCGGCGAACAGCGTCTCGCCCGCCGGGCCGTCGAAGACCGCCCGGTCCTCGGGGGGCGAACCGGCCTTCAGCGCGGTGCGGAACTGCGGCCAGGCGTTCTCGGCCAGCCACGCCGAGGAGGCGAACGCCGCCTGGGAGAACCCCGGCACGAACCGCGTCGCCGACAGCACCGCCTCGTTGAACGGGTCCGCGCGGTCCCGCGTCTCGGGGGGCGTGACCGTGCTCACGAGCGCGACGCCGCGGACCCGGTCGGGGGCGGCGTGGGCGCAGGCCATCGCGTGGGGCCCGCCGCCGGAGAAGCCGACGACGCCGAAGCGGTCGACGCCCAGCGAGTCGGCCAGCGCGCACACGTCGGTCGGCCAGTCGAGCAGGCGCCGGTTGCGCTGGAACGCCGAGGCGCCGAACCCCGGGCGGTCCGGCGCGACCAGGCGGACCCCCCGCTCGCGAGCGGCCTCGTCGCACAGCGACCACATCAGCCGTGACCCGATGACGCCGTGGAAGGCGAAGACGGGCGTCCCCTCAGGGTCGCCGTACTCGGCGTAGGAGAGCGTCCGGCCGTCCGGCAACTCGATCGTCGACGGCTCCGTCATGTGTCTGTCAGTACGGCTCTGTACACAAACGGGTATCGCTCCGGCGTGCGGGTCGGTAGCCCGCGGCGGGGGCGGGGGGCAGCCGGTCACCACACTGAAGCGGACGGGAGCCGACACCCCGGGCATGGAAGTCGTCAACGTCACCGCCGACGCAGAGACGTTCACGAGCAACGCCTACCTCGCGCTCGGCGAGTCGCCGACGCTGGTCGACGCGGGCGCGATGCCCGGCGTCACCGACGCCATCGCCGAGCACACCGACGAACTGGACCGGGTGGTGCTCACCCACCAGCACGGCGACCACGTCTCGCAACTGGACGCCGTGCTCGACGCCTTCGGCGCCGACCTGTTCGCCTACGCCGACCACCCGCGGCGCACCGACGAACTCGCGGACGGCGACACCGTGCCCGTCGGCGACGAGACCTGCGAGGTGGTGTACACGCCGGGCCACGCCGACGACCACGTTTCGCTGATTTCGGAGAACTCCCTGTTCTCGGGCGACGTGGTCGTCCACGACGACGGCGCCTTCGACGACGGGAGCTTCGGCCGCACCGACATGGCCGGCCAGTCGCGCGAGCGGCTCATCGAGTCCATCGAGGACCTCCTGGCGCGGCTGCCCGACGGCGTCGAACACATGTACAGCGGCCACGGCGGCGTCTTCGAGGGCGACGTGCGAAGCGTCGTCGAGCGGGCGCTCGAACGCGCCCAACGGCGCGAACCGAAGTACCCCGACGAGTGACGGCGCGCGGAGAACCGATTCGAACCGACGGTGGCGACGCCACCCGAAGCGGTCGCGTCGCTGCGGCGACGAGAGAGCGGAGAGCGAAGGAGAGACCGATTCAGGCGTTGCGGCGCTCTTTGCTCTTGCGGCGGAGCTTCTTGTAGCCGCACTTCCGGCAGGACTGGGCCTCGACGGAGTTGCGGGCGTTGCAGCGCATGCAGATCTGCTTTTCGAGCTCGCGCCGTTCCGCGGGTTCGAACTTGGGCATACCCGCCCTACCTCGTCACCGCGTTTAAGCGTTGCCTCTCCGGGCCGGACGCGGGCCGAGGCGCCCGGCCCAGACTCCGACCCCGCCGGCCGGGTCCGCGACGCCCCCTGCCGGTTGAACCAGCGTTAACCGGCTCCCGTCCGAAGCCGCGGTATGAGCGACCTGTACGACCGGATCGCGGACCTGCCGCTGAGGGTCGAGGGATTCGAGCTGGGCCGCCACGAGATGGACACCTCCGCCGGGTTTACGCGCGTGACGACCGTGGTCGAACTGCACGGGCCCGACGGCGCGGTCGGGCGCGGCGAGGACGTGGCCTACGACACCGAGGACCACGACCACCTCCGCGACGCACACGACGCGGGCGACCTCGACTGGGACTTCGGCGGCGAGTACACCTTCGACGAGTTCTCGACGAGTCTGAACGGCGCGGACCTGTTCCCCGAGCCGCCCGAGCGGGAGGTCTCGCGCCACTACCGCCGGTGGGCCGTCGAGAGCGCGGCCCTCGACCTGGCGCTGCGGCAGGCGGACACCACCTTCGCCGCGGCGCTCGGCCGGGAGTACGACCCCGTCCGGTTCGTCGTCTCGACGCGGCTCGACACCGACGGGAGCCCCTCGGCCGACCGGATCCGCGAGTGGCTCGACATCGACCCCGACATGGAGTTCAAACTCGACCCGACCGCCGAGTGGACGCCCGAGCTGATGGACGACCTGGCGGCGACCGACCGCGTGCGGATCCTCGACCTGAAGAGCTACTACGAGGGGACCGACGTGGACACCGACGCCGACCCCGAGCGCTACCGGCGGGTCGCCGAGGCGTTCCCCGAGGCCGTCCTGGAGGACGCGAAGTTCACCGACGAGACCCGCGAGATCCTGAACGAGGTGGCCGACCGCCTCTCCTGGGACTACCCGATCGTCGACGTGGCGAGCGTCGAGGCCCTCCCCGTCGAGCCGGAGTGGCTCAATATCAAGCCCTCGCGGTTCGGGACCGTCGCCGACCTGCTGGAGACGGTCGAGTACTGTCTGGAACGGGACATCACGCTGTACGGCGGCGGCCAGTACGAGCTCGGCGTCGGCCGCGAACACCTCCACGCGGTCGCGTCGGCGTTCTACCCGGACTCGCCGAACGACATCGCGCCCAGCGCCTACCACAGCCCCGAACCGCACGCGGACGTGCCCGCGAGCCCGCTGGATCCGCCCGCCGACCCGGTCGGGCTGCGGTGGCAGCGGGACTGAGAACGGGAAGTCGCCGGAGCGACCGCTCTCGGGGCGCGACGCCGGTTACTCCGAGATACGCTCGACGCGGACGACCTCGGCCTCCACGTCCTCGGCGACGGCGCCCCAGCCGCCGACCGCGACCTCGCCCTCGTCGGTGTCGAGGACGATGGCGACCGTCCCGCCGAGGCGGTCGTAGGTGGGGTCGGCGACGGCCTCGTCGTCGGGGCCGAGGCGCACGTCCACCAGTTCGCCGCGCACCGCGACGGGGTCGCCGGTGTCGGTGTCGCGGCCGCGGACGCGGGCGGTGACCGCGGCGCCCTCCTGCCAGCAGACGGCGGCGTGGCGGACGAACTCCTCGATGCTGATGTAGGCGCTCTCGTCGCCGTCGGCGACGTGGAGGCGCTCGGCGGGGACCCACCCGCAGGTGAGAAACGACCAGTGGAACAGGAAGGTCAGCAGGTCGTCGCCGACCTGGACGCCGTACTCCTCGTCGGTGTGGACGTTCGGCGAGAGAAAGCCCTGCCGGCGGTCGACGACCGTGAGGAAGGAGCCGGGCGAGTGGGAGTGGCGAACCTCGGTGATGGGGCTGTCGGCGAGGCGCTCGGCGGAGACGTCGCTGTCGGCGACGGGCCCGTTGACGGAGGCGTGGACGACGACGCCGCGCTCGGCGGCGGCCTCCAAGGCGGGGCGGAGGTCGGCGAACTGCGCGGCGGTGCCGCCGAACTCGACGGACACCTCGGCGTCCTCGACGGCGGCGCGGGCGTTCTCGACGACCGTCCGCCGGCGCTTGACGACGCTGACGCGGTGTTCGCTTGGGTCCGGCCGCTCCCAGCGGTCCTCGATCTCGTCGGCGGCGTCGGCCAGCAGCTCCCCCGTCGAGCGCAGCTCGTCGAGCACGTCGCCGGGCTCGTCGGCGCGGGCGTGCAGGCGGTCGCCCTCGACGGTCTCGACGAACCCGCGGTCCTCCAGGGTCCGCACCACGTCGTACACCTGCGAGGTGGGCACGCCGGCCCGCTCGGCCACGTCGACGACCGGCGCCGTCCCCTGGTCGAGCAGCCCCAGGTACACGGCCGCCTGGTACTCCGTCAGCCCCGCGCGCTCCAGCGCCTCGCGGAGTCGATCCGTCTCCATGCCGGACCGTGCCCCCCGCCGGAGTAAAGCGTTGCCCTGGTCGTCCATGCCCGTCCCCTCGCAGTCTGGCGACCACCGGACTCGCGACTCCCCGGCCGCCGTCGAAACCGAGCGAATGCGTTCCGGACGATACATTTCGAGAGATATCATCCATCAGTGAAAAGTATTACAAGCGGTGCATTCGCTCGTGCTGACATGGTTGGGAAGCACCAACCGAGGGAAACGGGGTATCGACGGGGTCCGCACGCCGCGGAGGTGGGGCGATGACGGACGACGAGTCCACCGGAGCGACCGGGTCCGGCGAGAACGGGCAGGCCGAGGGATCGACCGAGGGAGCGTCGATCGACGGGCAATCCACGAGCGGCCAGTCCACGGGCGGTCAGTCGACTGACGGGCAGTCCGCGGGCGGACAGTCGACAGGCGGTCAGTCGACAGGCGGTCAGTCGACAGGCGGTCAGTCCGCGAACGGGACCTCCCCCGACGACGGGTCGGCCGGCGAGCAGTCCACCGGTGGCCAGTCCACTGGCGGGCAGTCCACTGGCGGGCAGTCGACGGGCGGCCAGTCCACCGGCGGTCGATCGACTGGCGGCCAGTCCGCCGGCGGGCAATCGTCCACCAGCCAGTCCACGGACGGGGAATCGTCCGGCGGGCAGAGCGGTGGTCAGACCGGCGGCCAGTCGCCCGGAGCGACGGGTGGCCAGTCGGCCGGTCAGACCGGCGGGCAGGCCAGTGGTCCGAGTGGTGGCCAGGCCAGTGGACAGACCGGCGGGCAGAGTAGCGGACGGGGCGGCGGGCGGTCCGCCGACGGCTCGACGGGCACGCAGCCGAGCGACGAGATCACCGGCCCGGCCGCGGGCGGGACGGACCTGGAGCCGAACGTCGCGGCGGCGATCGCCTACCTGTTCGCGCCGCTGACGGGTATCGTCATGCTACTGATCGAGGGCGACGACGACGACTTCGTGCGCTTCCACTCGATCCAGAGCATCGGCTTCGGCGCGGTCGCCATCGCCGCCTGGGTCGTCGTCGGCATCATCATGGGGATCCTCACGGCGATCCCGTACGTCGGCGAGATCTTCGCGCTGCTGGCGCTGCCGCTGAATGCCGTCGTCGGGCTCGGCGCGTTCGCCGCCTGGCTGTTGCTGGTCGTCAAGGCCTACCAGGGCGAGCGCTACGCGCTGCCCGTGATCGGCCCGTTCGCCGCCTCGAACTAGCGGTTCCCGGGCCGGTCGGTTCTCGACACCACGCCGCCGAGCGACGGCGCCGACCTACGCCTCCTCGTCGGCGAGGTAGTCGTCCTGCACGGCCAGTACTTCCGTCGAGTCGGCGCAGTCGGCGTACCGCCGGAGCGGCTCCTCGTTGAGTTCGAGGAACGTGTGGCCCCAGGAGAACCGGTCGAGGATCCGTTCGGCCTGCTCGCGCTCGCCGAGGATGCAGAGGGCGCCGGCGAACGCCTCGACGGTGTTCAGCCGGAAGGCGGTCCCGTAGTTGACGGGGTTGCCCGCGACGAGGAACGGCAGCGAGCGGTGGACCCCCTCCAGGTCGAACGCCTCGCGCTCGGCGGTCTCCCACGAGCAGTCGAGCGCGACGAGCCGGTCCCGCCGACTGCCCGTCCCCTCGCGGTCGGCGGGCGAGAGCGCCCGGTCGGCGAAGGGGTTGAGGACGACCCCCGGCGGCGTCGCCCGCGTCGAGCGGTGGAGCTCCGCCTCGTCGAACGTCGCGAGCCGGCGGGCCGAGCACTTCTCGGGGTCGTCGTCGCCCTCGTAGCGGACGTGTAGCTCCACGGGAACGGGTATCCCCCGGGGCGACAAAAGCCGCTCGGACCGACCGCTCACCGCGATCCGGCGTATACAGCGCGTGAAAACGCTGGGAAGGTCTAAATACGATAAATTCAGTGTGTGTACCAATGCTTTCGGAGGGTGCGGCGGCGCCGGCGGTCGAGCTGCCGGCCTACGTCGACGGCGAGCGGCGGCGGGTGGACCTGGGCGACTACCTCGGGGAGGGGATCGTCGTCCTCGCCTTTTACCCGGCGGATTTCAACCCCGCCTGTACGATGCAGGAGTCGGACCTGGGCGACCTCGACCTGTTCACGATGCAGAAGGACGTGTCCGTCTTCGGCGTCTCCCCGGACAGCACCTACAGCCACGAGGCGTTCGCCGACCGGTACGGGCTGCACGTCCCGCTGCTGAGCGACCGGGAAGGGCAGGCCGCGGAGGCCTACGGGGTGGCGACCGAAAACGGGGTCGGCGAGCGCCTCATCCGGCGGGCGGTCTTCGTCGTCGACCACCGCGGGACCGTCCAGTACGCGCAGGCGGCCGACGACCTCGAAGCGCCGCTCGACGTGGCGCCGGTCAAGGCGGCCGTCGGCGACATCGGCGGCGACGACACCGCCCTGGAGCGCTACCGGGTGGGCCACGACCACTACGCCGAGGGCCGCGAGGCGTTCCGGGCGGCGATGGCCGACTACGAGGACCGCGAGTGGATGGACGCCCGGAGCGGGTTCGAGGACGCCGAGCCGGCCTTCACCGCGGCGGCCGACCACTTCGATACGGCGGTGCGGTTCGCCGAGACGGCGGACTTCGAGACCGTCGTCGACCGGGCGGAGGAGAAGGCCGACACGCTGGCCCACGCGGCCAGCTGGCTGGCCGACTCCGCCGACGCGCTCGCGAGCGGCCGCGGCAAGCGGGGCGCGCAGTACCGCGAGGACGCCCAGCGGCTGCTCGACGCCGCGACGGACCTCCCGGAGCCGCCCGAATCCGGCGCCTTCCGGCTGACCGCCGACGGCGTGGCGCTCGGCGACTCCGTCGTCGTCGACCCCGACGACGAGGGGTACGACTGGCGGGCCGACGACGCCGGCGACGTGGACACCGGACTCGGCGTCGACGACGCCGACCTCGACGCCGCGGTGGCCGGCGACGCCGACGACTACGAGCGGAGCGACGAGCCCGACACCGTCGAGGGCGACCTGGAGATGGACCTCGACGCCGTCGACGCGGCCGACGCGGACGGCGAGGACGACCGAGCCGAGGAGTCGGGTGTCGAGGGCGACACCGTCGAGGGCGACCTGGAGATGGACCTCGACGCGGTGGAGGCCGCCGAGCAGGCCGACGACGCCGCGAGCGGCGAGTCGGACGGGTCGACCGACGGACCGTCGGGGGCGGGCGACTCCGACGCCGACTCGGTCTACCGCGGGGGGTCGACTGGCGGCCGGGAGACGCCGGCCGAACCCGACTCGGGAGCCGAACCGGGCGACGAGCAGACAGACGACGGGGAGCCGAACGAGGCCGGGGAAACGTCTATGGAGGAACTCGACCTGGCCGACCCGACCGAGGGTGACGGCGAGGACGAGGAGGAGGACGAACGGGCGAACTGGGACATCCCCGGACGCTGACGGACGGGACCGTCGTCCTCTTGTCGCGGCCCCGCCAACTGTCGGTATGACCGACCGTGCCGCCGAGCGCGCCCGTTCCTACTACCGCGCGCTCGACGAGGGCGACTACGACCGGCTGGCCGACCTGCTGGCCGAGGGGTTCGTCCACGACCGGCCGGATAGGACTATCGAGGGCCGCGAGCGCTTCGTCGCGTTCATGCGCGAGGAGCGGCCCCAGACGGACACCAGTCACCGCGTCGACGCCGTGTTCACCGACCGCGAGGGTGTCGCGGTGCAGGGACGCCTGTGTGCGGCCGACGGCGGGGAGATCACCGGTTTCGTGGACGTGTTCTCGGGAACCGGCGAGGAGATACGGCGCATCGACACGTACACGGACTGAGCGGAGCGAGCGGCCCCGGTGCCGAGACGCCGTCACGGCGGCCGTCCGCTCGGGCGGCGGACGCTGTCGGCCGCGAAGCCGGCGGCGAGCGACGCGAAGAACGCGGCGAACGCGAGCGCCACCAGCCCGCCCACCAGGACCGGGTCGTCGACGGTCCAGCGCCGGTTCACCAGCACCAGTCCCGGCCAGAGGGCGAGCCAGCACGCGACGCCAACCACCAGCAGGAACCGCCAGCCGACCGCCAGCGCCCGGCGGATCCCCCCGGAGACGTGTTCCTCGAACCACGGCCACCCTCCGTCGAGCCGCGTGGCCGCGAGGCCGAGGACGAGACCGAGTATCGGCGGCCCGAACCCGCCCCCCACGAGGAGCAACAGGACGGAGAGGCCGATCAGGACCGGGCCGCCGCGGTCGGTCCCGACGTACCGCACCGACCAGACGGCCAGGGCGACCGACACGACCACCGTCAGTACCCCGGAGAGGAGCATGTTCGGGACGACCGTCATCGCCGGTTCGCCGCCGAGGACCGCGTAGGCGGGAGCGTCCGGCCAGGACTGTATCACGAGACCGTCCGGTCGGACGTTCCCCTGCAGCATCGCCCCGACGCCGTGCTCGACGCCCGCGAGCGCCGCGATCACGCCGTACGTCGAAACGGAGACGTGCGCTGCGCGCGCCACGATCGCGCTTCCGACGGCAGTTCAGTGAATATGTTCCCTGCAAACGCCGCCCCGTCCGATCGCCGCCGCGCCCACCGCGAGCGCTCTCCGTAGCGCGCGGCCGACGAGCGCCGAGCAGTCCGGCTACTCCCGCGGGCTCACTCCTTCTCGCCGGCGCCGACGGCGCTCTCGCCGACCGGCTCGCGGCCGTCGATGACTTCTTGGCCGTCCATGTAGGGTCGCAGCGCCTCGGGGACGGTGACGGTGCCGTCGTCGTTCTGGTAGTACTCCAGGATGGCGACCATGACCCGCGGGACCGCGACGCCGCTCCCGTTGAGCGTGTGGAGGTACTCGGCCGACTCGTGGCGCTCGGGGCGGTAGCGCAGGCCGGCGCGCCGGGCCTGGAAGTCCTCGAAGTTCGAGACCGAGGAGACTTCCAGCCAGCGGCCGCCCACGTCGGGACCCTCGTCCATGTCGTCGCCCGGCGCCCACACCTCGATGTCGTACTTCTTGGCCTGCGTGAAGCCCATGTCGCCGGTGCACATGTCCAGCACGCGGTAGGGCAGGCCGAGCCGCTGGAGCACCTCCTCGGCCTCGCTGAGGAGCCCCTCCAGCCGCTCGTAGCTCTCGTCGGGGCGGACGAAGTTGACGAGTTCGACCTTGTTGAACTGGTGGACGCGGACGTACCCGCGCGTCTCGGTGCCGTGCTCGCCGGCCTCCCGCCGGAAGTTCGGGGAGAAGGCCTGGTGTTTCAGCGGGAGGTCGTCGTCCAGCAGGATCTCGTCGCGGTACATGTTGGTGACCGGCACCTCCGCGGTGGGGAGCAGCCACAGGTCGTCGTCGTCGTACTCGTCGTCCTGGCGGGCCTCGACGCGGTAGGCGTCCTCGGCGAACTTGGGGAGCTGGCCGGTCCCGCGCATCGACGCCGAGTTCACAGGTATGGGGGGCATCACCTCGACGTAGTCCTGCTCGCGGTGCACGTCGAGGAAGAAGTCGATCAGCGCCCGCTCCAGGCGCGCGCCGTCGCCCTTGACGAACTGGAAGCCGCCGCCCGAGACCTTCGCGCCGCGCTCGAAGTCCAGGATGTCGAGGTCCTCGCCCAGGTCGTAGTGGGGGGTCACCTCGTCGGGGTCGACCCGGAGGTCGTCGAACCCCTCGCGGTAGCGCTCGACGTTGTCGCTCTCGTCCTCGCCGGTCGGCACCGACTCGTGGGGCACGTTCGGGATTTCGAGCAGTCGTTCTTCGAGTTCGGCCTCCAGTTCGTCGGCGCGGTCCTCGACTTCCTGGAGTTCCGCCTTGAGTTGCTGGGAGCGCTCGATGGCCTCCTGGGCCTCTTCCTCCTTGCCCTCCTGTTTGAGTTCGCCGATCTGGCTGGAGACCTCGTTGCGCTCGTGGCGGAGGCTGTCGCCGCGGGCCTTCAGTTCGCGCCACTCCTCGTCGATCTCGAGGATCTCGTCCAGGTCGACGCCGGTGACGCCCTTGCGGTCGATGGCGTCCCGGACGGTCTCGGGGTTCTCCCGGACGAACTGCCTGCTTAGCATGGTCGCCGGTTCTCGACGGCCGACCGTAGGCGTGTCGGTCCCGTGCGACCGCGTGGCGCGCGGCCGTCGAGTCGGCGCGAGCGCCGGCGGACGGCCGACCACAGAGGGAGCGCGACCACCCACGGAGTCGAGCGTCGGCCGCGTGAGGGCGGGACCCACGGGCCCCGAGTACGACTACGGCGTGCTCTGAGCGGCCTTGCGCTCGCCGGCCGGCCGTACGGGACATGACCACAGACCGCGTGATGCGCCCGTCGCTGGCGGCACCCTCTCCACGCCGGGGTTTCGTGTGCAGGCCGACCGCCGGGTTCGCGGCGGCGGTCCCTTTTCCCCGGCTTTGCGTCGCGTCCCACAGACTCACCCCGTGGGTTCCCGTAACCGGGGTGCCCGCGAGGGCGGCTGATTACCAACATGACCGATCAGAACGCGACTACTGGCGAGACGCGGCGATCGATTCTCAAGAAAGGCGCGCTCGCGACCGGCGCGGCGGCCGGCGTCGCCGGCTGTGCCGGCCTCGGCGACGAGGGGCCGGCCGCCGAGACGGATACGGACGGAGACGGAACAGACGTGTTCGGCGACGGGACCGACACCGACGACGAGACCGAGACGGACGGCGACGATGCCGTCGAGGGCGGCGGCAACGGCGGCAAGGCGCTGATGTTCGCCGACGCGTTCCGCGGCGGCGCGCAGTTCCGCGTCACGTCGCCGGTCATCGAGCAACAGCCCGAGGTCGAGGGCGTCGAGGACGGCGCGGTCTGGAGCGACTACAACACGCGGGTCGTCGAGTACGTCAACACCGAGGAGGACGTGCTCTTCTTCCCTGCCCACGACGCGGAGATCACGGAGGGGCGGGTGTACGAACTCCACGACAACTTCACGTGGCTGAGCGACGACGCCGGCGACCAGGGCGTCGTCGACGTGCGGTTCACCGAACTCGACCAGGAGCGGGTCTTCGACCCCGACGACGTGAACGTCTTCGACGAGGGCGGCGGCAAGGCGCTCGTCCGGTGGTCGAACTACCGGCCGGGGGCGATCCTGGAGATCACCTCCGAGGTCGTCGAGTGGACGCCCAGGGACGACGTGGCGGGGTCGGACATCTTCTCCGACTACAACACCCGCTTCGCCCGGTGGATCAACGGCGGGACCTTCCAGATCTACCCCGCCGGCGACGCCAGCGTCGAGGAGGGCCAGGCCTACCGGATGACCAGCGAGTTCGACGTGACCGACCCCGAGGGCAACCTCGTCACGACCGACCTCGAACGGGTCGAGCTGCCCGAGGGGATCGCGACCGGTGACGGGACGCCCGGGACCGGCGGGACGACGGCGAGCGACGATACCTCGACCGGCGAGACGGAGACAGGCGGCGAGACGGACACGTCGACCGGGTCCTGATCGGCCGCCACACCGTCGCGAACGCGGCGGCGACGCCCCGCGACCGACCGGTGTCGCAAGCGAAGCGGATGATTTTTGATGGGGTCTACCGTGGGCTATGGTATGTCGACACAGAGCGCTCGCGACGGGGCGGTCGGCGGCGACCGGGGCGGGCTCCCCGACGCCGTCCCCGTCTCGCTGGACCGGACGACGCGGCTCAGCTGGGAACTGGGCGACCGCGTGACGACCGGGGCCGACGCGACGCTGGCGGGCGAGTGGCGCTGTCGCGGGACGCCGTGGGCGGTGGCCGCCTTCGACGTGACCGACAACACGGCCGTCCTCCGCGTCCGGACGCCCGTCGGCCGCGAACTGTTCTACGGCGTCGCCGACCCGGACGTGGTCGCGGCCCGCGACGCCCTCGCCGAGGCGCCCGACTGGGAACGGCTGGACTGACCCCCGCCGGGACCGAGACCGACGCCGGGACGCGACTCGCCCGTCGGGCCGCTCCGCCGGAGACCCGCCCGACGAGCGCCTGCGAACACCTGCCCAAGTCTTTTCGCCGCTTCGGCCGATATCGCGGTATGGAATACGTCACGGCCGCGAACGTCGACGTGCCGGCCCTGGGGTTCGGGACCGCCCGGATGGACAGCCACGCCGAGCAGCGCCGCGCCGTCGCGGCGGCGCTCGACGCGGGCTACCGCCACGTCGACACCGCGCAGATCTACGGCAGTGAGCCCGCCGTCGGGGAGGCCGTCAGGGACGCGGCACTCGACCGCGAGGAGGTCTTTCTCACCACCAAGCTCGCGAGCGACAACCGCGCGTACGACGACGCCGTCGCGTCGACCCGTGCGAGCCTCGACCGCCTCGACACCGACTACGTCGACCTGCTGCTCATCCACTCGCCCAACGACGACGTGCCCCACGCCGAGACGCTGCGGGCGATGAACGACCTCCGCGACGACGGGCTCGTCCGCCACGTCGGCGTCTCGAACTTCTCGGTCGAACAACTACGGGAGGCGATGGACGCCTCCGAGGCCCCGATCCTCACCAACCAGGTCGAGTACCACGTCCGGAAGCGCCGCGACGACCTCCTCCGGTTCTGCGTCGAGGAGGGCGTGATGCTGACCGCCTACAGCCCGCTCGACGTGGGCGGACTGGCAGACGACGACGAGCTCGCCGAGATCGGCGACCATCACGGGAAGACCGCGAGTCAGGTCGCGCTCCGCTGGCTGGTCCAGCAGCCGATGGTCTCGGCGATCCCGATGTCCAGCGACCCCGAACACATCCGGGCGAATTTCGACGTATTCGACTTCGAACTCGCGGCCGACGAGATGGAGCGGCTGTTCGACCGGGGCGGCCCGATCGACGGGATCCGGTCGGTGCTGGGCATCTGAACCGCGCCGCCTCGGCGGGCGTCAGTCGTCGGCCTCGGCCGCGGCGGGCGCGCCGACCCGGCGGTCGAGGAAGTCGTCGAGCAGGCGGAACAGCCGGAGCTTCTGCTGCTGGTCGGAGGAGGCGTGGCCCTCCTCGCCGAGTTCCTCGTACTCGAAGTCGCCGTCCGGGCCTTCCTCGTAGCCGGCGTCGTCGAGCGCCTCGCGGACGATACGGGCCTGGGAGACGGGGACCCGCCGGTCGTTGACGCCGTGGACGACCAGCAGCGGTGAATCGACGTTCTCGATGTGCGTGACCGGCGAGCGCTCCTCGTACAGGTCGGGGTTCTCGTCGGGCGTCCCGAGGTACTTCTCCATGAGCTCCGTCCTGAAGTGGGGCATCGTGTTCTCGTACATGTCCGCCAGGTCTGTGATGCCGATCCAGGCGACGGCGGCGTCGTACAGGTCGGGGTACTGCACCGCCTGCCAGTAGGCGGAGTAGCCGCCGTAGGAGCCGCCGAAGACGACGACGCGGTCGTCGTCGATCCAGTCGCGCTCGGCGACGACGTGTTCGGCGGCGGTCGCCACGTCGCCCTGTTCGGCGCCGCCCCAGTCGTCGAGCAGGCGCTCCTTGAACTCCCGGCCCCGGCCGGTCGACCCGCGGTAGTTGACCTGCAACACGGAGTAGCCGCGCATCGCCAGCACCTGCGTGTAGAGGTCGAACTGCTTGGCGTCGCGGGCCATCGGGCCGCCGTGGGGGTTGACGATCAGCGGCGACGGGCGCTCGCCCGAGTCGTACAGCAGGGCGCCGATCTCCAGTTCGTCGTAGGGGTCGTGCTCGACGGCCCGCTGGGGCGTGTCGGGCACCCCGTCCGACTCGACGGTGAAGTACTCGGCGTCGGCGAAGTCGTCGGGCTCGAAGGGGCCGTGGTCGGCCTCCAGCAGCGTCTCGGCGCTGTCCGAGTCGAGGTCGTAGGCCAGCAGTTCCGTGCGGCGGGTGGGCGTGGTGTGCTCGACGAGCACGCGGCCGCCGCCCAGATCCGGGCTGCTGTACCCCCAGCCCGTCGAGGCAACGCCCTCGGGCAGGTCGAGTTCGCGCCCCTCGCCGGTCCCGGGGTCGTAGACGACCGGCATCGTCACGGCGTCGCGCTCGCGGCTGGCGAGCACGCGCCCGTCGTTCAGGAACGCGACCCCCTCCTCGTCGTACTCGCCGTCGCCGAGCCAGGTCACCGCGTCCGCGTCGAGGTCGTAGACCCCGACTCGCCCCAGGTCCGGCGTGTTGTCGCTGACGAGCAGGCGGTCGCCGTCGGGCCCCCAGTCGGCGGGGCCGCACTCGGCGCCGACCTCGCCGAGTTCGAGGTTCCGGGGGTTCGACCCGTCCGCGTCGGCGACGTAAGCGTCCTGGTTGTCGAAGTCGTCGGTCTCGTTGGTCGCGTAGGCGATGCGCTCGCCGTCCGGCGAGAGGTGCGCGCCCCACACCGCCCGCTCGTAGTCGGTGAGTTTCGTCGTCTCGCCGGTCGCCAGGTCGCGGGCGTAGACGTTCATCTGGCCGTCGCGGGAGGACCCGAAGACGATGCGGGAGCCGTCGGCGGCGACGCTCGTGAGCATGCACTGACCTTCCATCTCGACGATAGGTTCGACCGTCCCGTCGCGGTCGATGGCGTAGATGTCGTTCTGTTCGTCGCCGTCCTCGTCGCGGTGGAAGAACACGCGGTCGCCGTCGGCGCCCCACTTGAGGAACCAGCGGGCGTTGCGCGGCACCTCGCCGTCGGACCACTGTTCGAGTTCGCCCGTCTCGATATCGAGCACGTGGAGTTCGTTGCGGCCGGTCCCGTCGTAGTACAGCGCCACCTCGTCGCCGTCGGGCGAGGCCGTGGGGTGGGCGACCGTCGGTAGACTCGCGAGTTCTTCGAGCGCGTCTGTGTCGTCCGTCGGGGACATGCGTGTGCCGTCGGGCGGCCGTCACTTCAGCCCTCGCAGAAACGGGGTTCGGTAACGGATCCGAGAGGTCTCCCGCGACGCCCGCGCGGCGGCCGGCGCCGGGGCCGAGCGGTCGCCGGCCGAACGGTTTTCGCGCCGGCGCTGCAAACGGGCGTATGGCCCACGAGCTCGACGACGTGGACCGGGGGATCCTCCACGCGCTGCAGGAGAACGCCAGGGAGGCGACGGCCGCCGAGATGGCCGAGGCGGTGGGCGTCTCGGCCAGCACCGTCCGGAACCGCATCGACCGGCTGGAGGCGACCGGCGTAGTACGGGGATACCACCCCGAGATCGACTACGAGCGGGCGGGGTTCCAGCTGCACGTCTTCGTCGTCTGCCGGGCGCCGCCCGCCGAGCGGTCGGCGCTGGCCGGCGACCTGCTGGAGCTGCCGGGCGTCGTCCGCGTCCGCGAACTGTTGACCGGGACCGAGAACCTCCACGTCGAGGCGATCGCCACCGGCTCCGGCGCCGTCGACGACCTCCTCGCCGCGGTCACCGACCTGGGGATCGAGATCGTCAGCTCCGACATCGTCAAGACGGACCACGTCCAGCCGTTCAACCACTTCGGCACGTCGGCGACCGACGGGTGACCGGGAGGCGTGCCGACATGTCCCCCCGTCGAACAGTCGATCCCACGAGTCAACGCCGGGAGAAAACTGCGAAATCCGCAGAAATATCGGCCTTTCCTACAGAATCTTGCGTGCGCACCGCCACCGTTAAGCCCGTCGCTGGCGGACGGTCGCACGGTGATGGGTGAAATGTTGAGCACCAAGGTGAGCACGGAGATCGCGGCGCGGGAAGGCGTCGACCCGCTGCAACTGGACGAACCGCTCTACGACGCGGTAGACGTCGGCGCGCTCGAACGACTGGTCGAGACGGCCGGACGGGAGGGCGGGGAGTTCGAGGTCGAGTTCACGTACTACGGCTACGACGTGGTCGTCGACGGGTCCGGCGAGGTGACCGTCACCGGCGGGGGACGGGCCACCGGCGAGGCCGGGCGGGAGTCGACCGACCGGCAGGCGACCGGCCGATAGCCGCGACCGGCCCCGCGCGAGCGAGACCTGCGAGCGACCGCGCCGTCCGTTGCCCGGGGGTGCAGGTGGGGTATCGGCGACGGCGAACGAGCCCGAGCCGTCGGCTCACGCTCGGTCGCCGCTCCCGTGGGCCCGTTCGACGGCCCGCCGGAGCGCCGCGCCGTCCTCGGCGTGGACGAGGTGGGAGTCGCAGTCGCAGTCCGAGGCGCCGAACCCCTCGACGCGCTCGGTCCCGTCCGCGCCGGCGAGCGCGCGGCCGACCGCACACTCCACGTCCGCGCCGGCGGTCCGGACGACCGCGTCGATCCCGGCGTCGGGGTGACCGAGCAGGTAGTCGACGTGCCAGTGGCGGGCGTCGCGCTCGCCGGCGGCCAGTTCGCGGTGGCGCTCGACGCGGGCGAACCCGCCCGGTCCGAACGCGCTCCCGGTGTAGGCGTAGTACCCCGCCGGGAACGCCCGGTCGCCCAGCGCGCCCACCTCGACCGTCGCCGGCGCGGCCAGTTCGACGACCAGCGTGTACGTCCCCTCCGTCATCGCCGCCGGCTTGGGCTACCACCGGCAAGTGTCTGCCGGGTTCCGCCGCCGCCCGGGCGAGCCGTGCCGGCGAGGCGACGGCTGTGCGGTGTGGTGACGACCCCGGGTGAGCGAGCGCGGAAGTGGTGTGCTTTTCACGGCGGGCCGACCACTGAGAGGTAATGAGTACGACGCTCCGGCTGGGGACCCGCGGGTCCGACCTGGCGCTGCGCCAGGCGGCCGCCATCAAGGAACGGCTGGAGAACCGCCGCTTCGACGTGGAACTCGTCGAGGTCGAGACCACGGGCGACCAGATCACCGACGAGGCCATCCACGAGCTGGGCAAGACCGGCGCGTTCGTCCGCGCGCTCGACGAGGAGGTGATCGAGGGCGACTGCGACGCCGCCGTCCACTCGATGAAGGACATGCCCACCGAGATGCCCGAAAACATGGTCGTCGCGGGCGTCCCCGAGCGGGCCGCGCCGCGGGACGTGCTGGTCACCCGCGAGGGCACCTCCCTCGCGGGACTGCCCGAGGGCGCGACGGTCGGCACCTCCAGCCTCCGCCGGGGGGCGCAGTTGCTCGCCGAGCGCGACGACCTGGACGTGCAGCCGCTGCGCGGGAACGTCGACACGCGTATCCAGAAACTGCTCGCGCCGCCGCTGCTCCGCGAACACGAACGCCGCGTCGTCGCCGAGGCCGACGAGGAGGTCGAGGACATGGCGGAGTACAAGCACCTGAACGACGAGGGCGACGACAGCGGCCAGGGGGACGGCGACGACGAGGACGACTCCGAGTACGACCGCACCGTCGAGGAGTGGTTCGAGGACCTGACGGAACTGGAGCGGCGGGCGCTGGAGCGCGACCCGGACACCGAGTACGACGCCATCGTCCTCGCGGAGGCGGGGCTGGAGCGGGCGGGGCTGCTCCACCACGTCGAACACCGGCAGCTGAACCCCGACGAGTTCGTCCCGGCGCCGGGCCAGGGGACGCTGGCGGTCACGGCCATGGACGGCGACCTCGCGGAGGACCTGCGGAGCGTGCTGGACCACTCGCCGACGCGCGTCGAGGCGACCGTCGAGCGAACGGTGCTGGACGAACTCGGCGGGGGCTGCGTCGCTCCGATCGGCATCTACGCCGTCCTCCAGGGGTCTGTCGTCCGGGCCTCCGTCCGGGTGCTCGACCGCGAGGGCGACGAGGAGGTCCGCGAGACCCGCGAGCTGCCCGTCCAGCGCCACGCGGCGGCCGCCCGCGAGTTCGCGGCCGAGTTGGCCGACGCCGGCGCCGCCGACATCATCGAGCGGGCCCGACGGGACGCCGGCGAGGAGAGCGGCGCCGCCAGCGCCTCGCCGGACACGCCCGACGGGGACGGCGACGGGAAGGGCGCCGACGACGGCGCGGGTGGCGAGGAATGACCGGGACCGTCTACCTCGTCGGCTCCGGCCCGGGCGACCCGGACCTGCTGACCGTCAAGGCCCGCCGGCTCCTCGACGAGGCCGACGTGGTGCTGCACGACAAGCTGCCCGGCCCCGAGATCCTCGGGCTGATCCCCGAGGAGAACCGCGAGGACGTGGGCAAGCGGGCGGGCGGCGACCGGACGCCCCAGTCGGTCACCAACGAGCGGCTGGTCGAACTCGCGGAGGAGGGGAAGACGGTCGTCCGACTGAAGGGCGGTGACCCGTTCGTCTTCGGCCGCGGCGGCGAGGAGGCCGCCTACCTCGCCGACCACGGGGTCCCCTTCGAGGTCGTCCCGGGGGTCACCTCGGCCATCGCCGGCCCGGCGGTCGCGGGCATCCCCGCGACCCACCGCGACCACGCCTCCTCGGTCTCGTTCGTCACCGGCCACGAGGATCCGACGAAGGACGAATCGGCGGTCGACTGGGAGGCGCTCGCGGCGACGGGCGGGACCATCGTCGTCCTGATGGGTGTCGGCAAGCTGCCCGACTACACCGCCGCGCTCCGGGCGGCCGGGATGGCCGCCGACACGCCCGTCGCGCTGGTCGAGCGGGCGACCTGGCCGGACCAGCGGGTCGCCACCGGCACGCTCGACACCATCGTCGACGCCCGCGACGAGGCCGACATCTCGCCACCCGCGGTCACCGTGATCGGGGAGGTGGCCGGCGAGCGCGAGCGGGTCGTCGAGTTCCTCCGCGGGTACGGGGGCGACGCGCCCGGGGACGGCGACAGCGCGGCCACGGACGGCGACGGCGTGCCTGATGGCGACGCCGCGAGGGCGGCGGACGGGGTCGAGTCGAACGGAGGGAGCGACGGATGAGCGCCGCGGACCGCCCGCGGGTCGCCGTCTTCCGGCCGCCGGACGAGCGGATCGACGCCGCGGTCGAACTGCTCGAATCGCTGGGCGGCGAGGCCGTCGCGGACCCGATGCTGACGGTCGACCCGACGGGCGCGACCCCCCGGACGGACGCCGACTACGTCGTCTTCACCAGCAAGACCGGCGTCGAACTCGCGGCGGGCGAGCGCGCCGACGACGGGGGGCCCGCCGACCGCTGGGAGCCCGGCGATGCGACCGTCTGCGCCATCGGCGAGCCGACCGCCGACGCGCTCCGGGCGCGCGACTACCGCGTCGACCGGGTGCCCGCGGAGTTCTCCTCGGCGGGCCTGGTCGAGGAACTCGAAGACGAGGCGGGCGGCGCCCGCGTCGAGGTCGCCCGCTCGGACCACGGCTCGGCGGTCCTCCTGACCGGGCTCGAAGACGCCGGGGCGTACGTCCACGAGACGGTCCTCTACCGGCTGACGCGGCCGGACGACGCCGGCGACTCCGCGGAGCTGGCCGCCGAGGGGCGGCTCGACGGCGCCCTCTTCACCTCGTCGCTGACCGTCCGCCACTTCCTCGCGGCGGCCGACGAGCGGGGGATCCGCGCGGAGGCCATCGAGGGGCTGGCCGACGCGGTCGTCGGCGTCATCGGCGACCCAACGGCCGACACCGCGGCCGACGCCGGCGTCGCCGTCGACGTGGTCCCCGAGGTCGCCGACTTCGAGGCGCTGGCCGAGGCGGTCGTCGACGCGGTGGACGGCGCGGAGTGACCGAACACCGGGGGCCTGGCGGCCGCTCCGCCGGGCGCCGGCAAACGCATGGCTTTTCGCCGTCGCCGGAGTCGTAGGGGTATGCGCGTGACCGAGGGCGACGTGACGGTCGAGGTTCCCGAACAGGCCGACGCCGGGGTCGGCGAGGACGTGTTCTTCAACCCCGTCCAGGAGCTCAACCGCGACCTGACTGTCGCCGTCCTGCGCGCGCTCGAAGCCGACATCGACCGCGACGCCGACCGCACCCCCCGTTACCTCGACGCGACCGCCGCCTCCGGCATCAGGGGGGTCCGCGCCGCGGCCGAAGGCTGGGACGCGACCTGCTGCGACGTGGACCCCGACGCGGTCGAACTCGCCCGCGAGAACCTCGCGCGCAACGACCTCGACGGGCGCGCCCTCCACCGCGACGCCAACGCTCTCATGCACGAGGAGACGTTCGACGCGGTGGACGTGGACCCGTTCGGCACGCCGATCCCCTTCGCCGACGCCGCGTTCAGGGGCGCGAGCCGGCTGGTCTGTATCACCGCGACCGACACCGCCCCGCTCTGTGGCGCCCACTTCGAGAGCGGCGTCCGCCACTACTCGACGGTCCCGCGAAACACCGAGTACCACGCCGAGATGGGCCTCAGAGTACTGCTCTCGGCGCTCGTCCGGACCGGCGCCCGCTACGACCTGGCCGCCCGACCCGTCTTCAGCCACGCCACGAAACACTACGCCCGCACCTACCTCCGGCTTGATTCGGGCGCGCAGGCCGCGGACGCCCTGATCGACGAACTGGGGTACGTCGACCACTGCGAGCACTGCCTCTACCGCGAGGCGACGCCCGGCCTGATCGCCGACCCCCTCGACTGGTGTCCCGAGTGCGGCGAGGCGATCCAGACCGCGGGGCCGATCTGGCTGGGCCGGACCTGCGACCCCGCGTTCGCCGAGGCGGTCCGCGACGCGGTGGACGACGGGATGGGCACCGCCGAGGAGGCCCGGGAACTGTGCGAGACGGTCGCGGCGGAACTCGACGAGCCGACCCACTACGACCAGCACCGGCTGTGCAAGCGCTGGGGCGTCGGCGCGGTGGCGATGGACGAGTTCGTCGAGCGACTGCGGGCAGCCGGCCACTCGGCCTCCCGTACTCACTACGGCGGGACGACGTTCAAGACCGACGCCGACGTGACCGAGATCCGCGCGGCCGCCGTCGAAGACTGAGCGGGGACGAACGCGGCGCGGTCGGAGGCGGGGCGGGGCGAAGCGGGGCGGCGCGTGAGCGGGGTAGAGCGCGAGCGCCCCTCAGCACTCGTCCTGGCGGAACTCGACCGACAGGTCCTCCGTGACCGTGACGATCAGGTCCTGGTGGAAACAGCCCGCGGGCGCCCAGGTGTCGGTGAACGGTCCGGCTCGCTCCGAGCGGTCGGCCGACTCGACGGTGACCGTCACCGCGTAGGTCCCGGTCTCGACGACGTTCGTGTCCCCGCCCCGGTAGTGGCCCGTCGGGTGGATCCGGTACTCGCTCTCGTAGGCGACGCCGGGCGAGGAGAACGGCCCCCCGTCGGACCGGACGACGGTGCGGACCCACACCGGCTCCTCGCGCTCGTTGATCCACGAGACGGACCCGTAGCCGGACTCCAGCGCCGACGAGGCGAGCCCGACGCCGGCTCCGCCGACCGCCGCGCCGCCCGCGAACGCAGCGAGCAACTCCCGTCTGGTTGCCATCGGTCGAACCGACAGGCGGGCGACACGAGTATCTTCCCGTTCGGGCGGCCGGCGTTCACAGCGACGCGACGCGGCGGGCGAGGCCGTAGACCAGGTGGTAGAACGGGCGCAGGAAGTAGTTGAGCATGCCGACGAGGCCGACGAGCCCGCCCAGCGCCTGCACCTCGCCGGCGCTCGCGCCGAGGTAGAACCCGGCGACGGCGGCCGCGAGGAACGGGCCGAGCCACAGGTCCGCGACGACCGGGCGCAGGTCGAGGCGACCGCCATCGGCGGCCGCGTCTGCGCCCACGTCGAACCGCTCGGCGACGAGGAAGAGGGCGACGCCGACGGCGACGAGCGCGGCCACGAGCGCGAGCGAGCCGGTCACGCCGGCCGTCCCGGCCGCGACGAGCGACAGGCCCGCCGCGAGCAGGACGACCGTCCCGCGCATCACGACCGCGTCGAGTCCCCGGTCCATACACCTACGGGACGGCGGGCGCGTCTTGGTCCTTTCGTCACGCGCTGTCCGGCGCCTCGCGGCGAGTCAGGCGACGCCGACGCGCGGAGGACCCGTCCCGGAACCCGCGACCGCGACGACCGGAGCCCGCGGCTATTAGTGCGCGAGGCACGCAGACGGGAGCGTGCAACGGGAGTCGGTCGGCCGGCGGGCGCGAGCGGGCGGTCGGGAAGCCGTCGCCGTCGGGCGGGCGGTCGTCGCGCTGGTGCGCGAGCGGGAGGTGACCTTCCTGGCGGCGGCCATCGCCTACTACGCGTTCGTGTCGCTGCTGCCGGCGCTGTTGCTGTTGCTGGTCGTCGCGTCGACGCTGGGCGGCCCGGAGCTGGCCGCCGAGGTCGTGGCCGCGACCGGGAGCGTCCTGTCGCCGGTGGGTCAGGACCTCGTCCGGTCGACGCTGGTCGACGCCGCGGGCGCGGCGCCGGCGACGCTCGTCGGCGTCGGCCTGCTGGTCTGGAGCGCGCTGAAGGTGTTCCGCGGCCTGGACGTGGCGTTCTCGCGGATCTACGGCACCGACCCGGCGGACTCGCTGGTCGGCCGCGTCCGCGACGCGGCGGTCGCGCTGGGCGCGGTAGCGGTCGGCCTCGCGGCGCTCGTCGGCGTCGGCGTCGCCGTCAGCCTCGCCGGCGTCGCGCTGGCCGGCCTCCTCGGCACCGTCGCGCTCGTCGTCGTGCTCACCGTCGTCTTCTTCCCGCTGTTCGTGGTCTTCCCGGACACCGACGCCCGCGTCGGCGAGGCGCTGCCGGGGGCGGTCTTCGCCGCGGTCGGCTGGACGCTGCTGGGGACCGGATTCCGGCTCTACGCGGGGATGGCGGGCCAGTTCGACGTGTACGGGGTGCTGGGCGTCGTCCTCCTGCTGGTGACGTGGTACTACGCGGGGGCGACGGTCCTGCTGGTGGGGGCGGCGCTGAACGCGGTCCTGGCCGACCGCCGGACCACCAACACCAAGGGGGAGCCAGGCGACAGTGGAGGTACGCGCCCATGACCGCCGACACCGGTGCCGACGACGATCCCGCCGCGGGCGACGAGCGCGCCGCCTCCGCGGGCCCGGACGCGAGTCCGAGCCCGGGCTCGGAGGGGGCGGGCGTCGACGCGGAGGTCGCGGAGCTGCGCGAGGAGCTGGAGTCGCTGCGGACCCGTATCGACGAGAAGACGGTCCACCGCGACGAGGTCCGCGAGGAGCTGCGGCGATACGTCCGCAAGCGCCAGCGCCGCGGCCACGCGACCGGCTGGGGCCCCTACCTCGTGCTCCTCTACGGCACCGCCATGACCATCGGCGCCTTCTACTACCTGAACAACTGGGCCGCCGTCGCCGCCATGCTCGTCGTCTGGCTCTCGACGCTCGGCCTCTACGTCTTCATGGTGGTCCTCGGCTCCTTCCTCGCCGCCGGCCGCAAGGCCGCCGGCCTGACCGACCTCCTCGGGAAGTTCCGGTAGCCGCGACGACGACGCCGCGCCGACCGTCTCGCCCTGTCCCGACCGCCTCGTCTTGTCCCGACCGTCTCGTTCTGTCCCGACCGTCTCGTTCTGTCCCGACCGTCTCGTTCTGTCCCGTCCTGTCCCGTCCCGACCGCACAGTCGCCCGACGGCGCGCCTCCGGGCTTCGTAACACATAAAGTCCGGCTTGCGTAGTTCGTGGCATGGCTCAGGGTGGCGCGTCGACCGACGGGGAGTCGCGCGTCGACCTCCACGTCAAGATCATAGACGAGGGGGTCGTCCGCCGCGCCAAGGCCGTCGGCCTCGACGCCATCGTCTACGCTCCCCACTTCACCCACCTCTCGACGATCCGCGAGCGCGCCGCCCGCTTCTCCGACGACGAGCTGCTGGTGGTGCCGGGCCGGGAGTACTTCACCGGCAAGTGGTCCGCCCGCAAGCACGTCCTCGCCGTCGACCCCGACGAGCCCGTCCCGGACTTCCTCACCCTCGAGGACACCATGGCCGAGGTCGCCGGCCACGACGCCGCAATTCTGGTCCCCCACCCGGAGTTTCTCACCCTCAGCATGACCGAGTCGGACATCGCGGCCCACGCCGACGCGGTCGACGCCGTCGAGGTGTACAACCCCAAACACTGGCCGTGGGACGACCGCCGCGCCCGCGAGATCGCCCGCGAGTCGGGGTTGCCGACGTACCTCTCCTCGTACGCCCACCTCACGACCACCGTCGGCGAGGCCTGGGTGGAGTTCGACCGGCCTATCGACTCCGCCGGGGACCTGGTCGACGCCCTCCGCTCGGGCGCGCCCCGCCGGATGTACCACCGCGACGGCCTGGCCCACTCGCTCAAGCGCCGCGTCGAGTTCGCCCACCTCGGCTGGGAGAACTCCTACGACAAGTTCAAACGCGTCGTGGTCGAGGGCGACGAACCCACCCACCCCGCCGGCGACTACCCCGACCGGTTCGCCGACATGAACGCCTACGGGACCGACGGCGGGCTCCTGTAGCCGTCCGTCAGTCTCCCGTCGCGAGTCGTCAGGCCAGCGTCGCGAGCGCCGTCAGCGCCGCCAGCGCCTCGGCGAGCTGGTCGGCCAGCAGCAGCCGGACGACGGCCGCGAAGGCCGCGGCGACGGCGACGGCCGCGACGGCGACCCCGCGCCAGTCGTGGACCCACGGGCGGTCGGTCTGCTCGCGCGCGATGAAGACCGTGTAGTCGACGACCGCGACGGCGGAGGCGACGCCCAGCGCCCACAGCAGCGCCTCGGTCGCGGTCACGGCGGGGACGAGCATCGCCACGATCGCCAGGAACTGCAGGTTCGTGACGACCTTCCCCGGCAGCCGCGCTTTCACCTTCTCGGTCTCGAAGGCGAGGACGGGCACGAGCGGCACCAGCGCCACGACGAAGGCGTCCCGCGCGAAGAAGAAGGCGAGGTACGCGAGGTCCAGCCCCGTCGCCGGGTAGAGGGCGGCGACCAGTACCAGCGCGGTGAGTTTGTCCAGCGCCGGGTCGAGCAGGGCGCCGAGTTCGGTGGTCTGGTCGAGCCGGCGGGCCACCCAGCCGTCCACGCCGTCCGAGAGGACGACCAGCGCGAACAGGACGTAGCGGACCGGCGACTCGGGCGCGAGGACGATCCCCGCGACCAGGGGGAGCCGCGAGAGGGAGATCAGGTTCGGGACGGTCCACACCTCGCCCGCCCGCGCCCGCCAGTCGATGTCCATCTCGTGGGTGGATGCTCCGCCGTCGCCCATGTGTCCACCGATCCGTCGTGGTTGGTCGTGGTGGTCGGACCGGTGACCGCGCTCGTCGGGGTCGACGGTGAGCGATGAAAGCCCTCGGCCCGCCCGCTATCTGAAGGCTCGACCGCAGGAAACGGTGAGTGATGAAAGCCCTCGGCCCGCTCGCGGTCGCTCAGATAGTGGCCCGCTCAGACGACTAAAGTGAACGCGAGCGCGCCTCGCCCTTTCAGTCCACCAGGGACCGCACAGCACCACACCGCAACCGCCCCGCACAGCACCGCAGAGGGCCACGAGCCTCCCCAGCCGATTCGCTCGTTCGTTGCACTCACTCTCTCATCCCTCGCGCGGCTTCGTCGCGCGCATGAAAGCGCGCGACAGCGCGCGCCAGTTCGGAAAGTCAATCTTCGGAGTCTTCGTCGTCGTCCGCATCGGGGAAGGGCACTTCGAGCCGCTCGCCGTCGTCGGGGATCCAGGCGTCGCCGTCGAAGTGCTCGCGGGCCTCGCGTTCGATGGGGGAGGGGTCGCCGGCGTAGCGCGTGGAGATGTGGGTCAGCGCGAGCCGTTTCGCGCCGGCGCGGTCGGCGATGGCGGCGGCCTCGCGGGCGGTGGAGTGGGCGGTCTCCCGCGCGCGGTCGGCCCAGTCGCTCGCGAACGTGGCGTCGTGGACGAGCAGGTCGGCGTCCTCGGCGGCGGCGGCGACGGCGTCGGTCGGTCGAGTGTCGCCGGTGTAGACCAGGGTCCGACCGGGGCGGGGCGGGCCGACGACCTCCTCCGGCTTGACGGTCCGGCCGTCGTGTTCGACGGGCTCGCCGCGGTGGAGCTTCGAGTACTTGGGGCCGGGCGGGATGCCCAGTTCCTCCTCGGCCTTCTCGCGGTCGAAGCGGCCCTTGCGGTCGTCCTCGACGAGGGCGTAGCCGACCGAGCTGGTGCGGTGGTCGGTGCGGACCGCCCGGATCTGGTACTCCTCGCGGTCGAGGACGGTGTCGCCGGGGCCGACCTGATTGATCCGGACGGGGAAGGCGGGGTCGTTGCCGGCGGCGTGGACGAGGTCCTCGATCCCCCCGCGGGTGCCGTGGGGGGCGTGGATGGCGAGTGGCGCCTCGCGGTCGTTGAAGTCGAACGTCTGGACGAGACCGGGGATACCGAGGACGTGGTCCCCGTGGAGGTGCGTGACGAAGAGGTGGTCGACAGCGAACCCGGTGCCGAAGCGCATCATCTGGCGCTGGGTGCCCTCGCCGCAGTCGAAGAGGAGGCGGTCGCCGTCCCTGTTGACCACCAGCGCGCTCGTGTTGCGCTGGGTGGTCGGGACCGCGCCGCTCGTGCCGAGAAACGTCACGCGCATATCCGCTCTTCCGGCGCGACCCGGTAAACGCGTGTCGGATCCGCCCGCGACGAGCGCTCACTCCCCGCCGGCGAGCAGTCGTCCGCTGTAGGCCCCCTCCACGTACAGGAGCGCGACGAGGCCGCCGATGATGACGGTGTAGGCGACCGCGGCCAGCAGCGCGTCGGTCGTCGTCGCGTACTCGCCGGTGCGGAAGATGATCGCCTTCCGGACCATCGCGATGACGCCCGTGTAGACCACCAGCCGGACGATCCGCCGGGTGTCGTTCTCCCGCGTGTAGGCGATCACCGTCTGGTACACCTCCACGATGATCAACAGGAGCAGCCCGGTGTCGATGAAGCCGATCACGACCAGCGGGTCCGTGATCGCGCCCGACCGGATCGCCCCGGCGATCTGGAGCGCCAGGTCGGCGACGCCGATGGCGAACAGGAGCGCGAACACCGACGCCGCCGCCAGTTCCACCCCGTGAACGAACCGACCGGTGACCGCCGCGTACCGGTCCGCGAGCGGCGGCGGCTCCTCGGCCGCCCCCACCTCGGCGTCGTCACCGCCCCCCTCGTCTGGCACCATCGCTCGTACCGGCCCATGCGGACTGTTCGCACATAACGGCCGTACCGACGTTCGTTGGGGTGGCCGACCGCCACGTCGACACGCCGTCCGCGAAAATAACTATATAAAATTTTCGTCCGTTTATGCCGCTGCGGTCGGGTGAGGTCGGATTCGGGCGGGAAGAGAGCTCTATCGCCGCCGTTAATCCAGATTGATCGGTGTTGATCCGGGATCGAGATGTGGTTTATATATGGAGTTGCGGCCGGTAGAGAGGGGTACGATGAGACAGCCAGACCGACACACGACAGTTCGCGTGGCGACCGACCGCTCGGCGCGGCCGACGGGGGGTTCGCGATGAAGCGCGCGCTCCTCGCGCTCGCGACGGCGCTACTGGTCGTGACCGCGGGCTGTGCGGCCACGCCCGGGACGGGGACGCCGTCCGCCGACGGTGACGGCACCGGCGACGGCGCCACGGACGGGGGCACCGACGACACGTCGGCGGACGCGGGCACCGTCAACTTCTACGTGAGCGACGAGCCCAACGACATGGACGACTTCGAACACCTGAACGTCACGATCACGACGGTCAGGTTCCACCTGGTCGACGCCGCCAACGGCTCGTCGGACGGGAACACGTCCGTCGCGAACGCGACGGCGACACCCGTCAACGAGACGGCGACGGCCAACGGAACGGCGACGCCCGCGAACGGCACGGTGGCCGACGAGGAGGACGACGCTGACGACGAGGACGAGCGAGAGGACGACAAGCGCGAAGAGGAGGAGATGGACGACGATGACGACGAGAGCGGGGACGGCCGCTGGGTCACCCGCGACGTGAACGCGACGAGCGTCGACCTCTCGCAGCTCCGCGGCGCGAACGCGACGCTGCTGGAGCAGTTCGACCTCCCCGCGGGCGAGTACGACAAGGTCCACATGGAGGTCGGCGACATCAACGCGACCCTGAAGAACGGCGAGGATCAGCGAGTCAAGCTCCCCAGCGAGAAACTCCAGCTCAACTCGGAGTTCACCGTCGAGAACGGCTCCGAGGTCGACTTCGTCTACGACGTGTCCGTCCACAAGGCCGGCAACAGCGGGAAGTACATCCTCAAGCCGGTCGTCAGCGAGTCGGGCACCGAGGTCGACATCGAGCGCGTCGACGATGACGACGACGAGCGGTCCATCCAGGCCGCCTTCGACGGCAACGTCACCGCCGGCGAGAACGTCACCGTGGTCGTGACCGAGAACGGGACGGCGCTCGCGAACGCGACGGTTAGCGTCGACGACGGCGCGACCGGCGCGACCGACGCCGACGGTGAGTACGTCGTGTCCGTCCCGAGCGACGCCGAGGAGCTCGAAGTCGAGGTCGAGGACGGCGACGCCGAGGCCGAACTCGAAGCCGAGTTCGAGGAAGGCGACGACGATGACGATGACGGGGACGGACCCGGTGAAGGTGCCGGGGACGGCGGGGACGACTGACGCCGCGACGACAGCAGCGAACGGCGCCCGCGGTCAGTTCTCGCGGTCAGTTTCCGGTTTCGTCCGTGCGGTCAGTTCTCGCCCGGGCGGCCAGTTCAGTTCTCGTCCGCGCACGGCACGTCGCGCTCGGTGACTTCCACCGTGCGCGAGGCCGTGGCGACGGTGGTGTTCTCGGTCGTGACGGTCGCGCGGACGGGAACGGTGTCGCCGCCGTCCAGCGACGGCGGCCGGTCGGCGGTCCGCAGGAGGACCAGCCGCTCGGAGCCGCCCGTCGAGAGCGTGACGGTGTGGGTCTCGACGAGCGCCCCGCCGTCGACGGAGACGTTCACGCGGAACGACGGCTCGGGCGGCCCGTCGTCGCGGAGGGGGCGTTCGACGACGAGCGACCCGCTCAGCCCGGCGTCGCCCGGCATCGGTCCCCGGTCGTTGCAGGTGACGACCCCGTCGGAGTCGGGGTAGGGATGCTCGGACTGGTTGCCGACCGCCACCCGCGGTTCGAACGTCGAGACGGTCGCGTTCGCGGGGCGGTCCTCCGAGGTGAGCGCCGACAGCGCGACGGTCGCGCCGCCGACGACGGCGAACATGAGGACGATCCCCGCGATGGCGAAGCGGCGCATACGTCGCCCGTGGCGCGGACCCGATATGTGTCTTGTCACCGACGGGTCGGGATGCGACTGCGACCGGGGCGTCCGAGCGCACCGATCCTCCGGTGCGGAGCGGCCCGGTCGGCGGGATCCGCCGCGAGTGTCCGCGAGCGCCGTGCGGGCGGGGATCGCACCTTCGGAACTGTTTTAGGCGCCGCTGGGCCAACTAGCAACGAATGAGCGACCTCGAACAGGAGTATCGACTCGACTACTTCGAGGAGCACGGCTTCCACCGGAAGGAGTGCTCCGAGTGTGGGGCCCACTTCTGGACGCTCGACGGGGACCGGGCGACCTGCGGCGAGCCGCCATGCGAAGAGTACGGCTTCATCGACGACCCCGGCTTCGACGAGGAGATGTCCCTCGAGGAGACCCGCGAGACCTTCCTCTCCTTCTTCGAGGAACGGGGTCACGAGCGCATCGACCCCTACCCGGTCGCGGCCAACCGCTGGCGCGACGACGTCCTCCTCACCCAGGCCTCTATCTACGACTTCCAGCCGCACGTCACCAGCGGCGAGTCCCCGCCGCCCGCGAACCCGCTGGTCGTCTCGCAACCGTGTATCCGCATGCAGGACATCGACAACGTCGGCAAGACCGGCCGCCACACGATGGCCTTCGAGATGGGCGGCCACCACGCGTTCAACGCCGACGAGGGCACCGACTACGCCTACGAGGGCGAGGTCTACTGGAAGGACCAGTGCGTCGAGCACTGCGTCGACCTGCTCGACGACGTGGGCGCCGACGTGGAGGACCTGACGCTCATCGAGGACCCCTGGGTCGGCGGCGGCAACGCCGGCCCCGCCTTCGAGGTCATCTACCGCGGACTCGAACTCGCGACGCTCGTGTTCATGCAGTTCGAGCAGGATCCGGAAGGGGACATCGAGATGAAAGACGGCAACACGTACAGTCAGATGGACCGCCGGGTCATCGACACCGGCTACGGCATCGAGCGCTGGACGTGGATGTCCCAGGGCACCCCCACCGTCTACGAGGCCGTCTACCCCGAGACCATCGACTTCCTGAAGGACAACGCCGGCCTGGACTACTCCGAGCGCGAGGCGGAGATCGTCCACCGCGCCGCGAAGCTCGCGGGCCACATGGACATCGACGAGGCCGAGGACATGGAGTCGGCCCGCGACAACATCGCCGACCAGCTCGACGTGAGTACGGGCGAACTCACCGACCTGCTCGAACCCCTCGAAGACATCTACGCCATCGCCGACCACTGCCGGACGCTCGCGTACATGCTCGGGGACAACATCGTCCCCTCGAACGTCGGCACGGGCTATCTCGCCCGGATGGTCCTCCGGCGCACCAAGCGCCTCGTCGACAACGTCGGCGTCGACGCGCCGCTGGACGAGCTCGTCGACATGCAGGCCGAGCGGCTGGGCTACGAGAACCGCGACACGATACGGGACATCGTCCGCACCGAGGTCGAGAAGTACCGCGAGACGCTCGACCAGGGCGGCCGCCGCGTCCGCCGGCTCGCCGACGACTACGCGAGCAAGGGCGAACCCATCCCGGTCGGCGAACTCATCGAGCTGTACGACTCCCACGGCATCCAGCCGGACATGGTCGAGGAGATCGCCGCCGAGAAGGGCGTCGATGTGGAGACGCCGGACGACTTCTACGCGCTCGTGGCCGAACGCCACGGCGGCGGCCAGGCCTTCGAGGAGGAAGAGGGTCGCCCCTACGAGGACCGGCTGGAGGAACTTCCGGACACCGACCGCCTCTACTACGAGGACCAGCAGCGCACGGAGTTCGAGGCCGTCGTCCTGGAGGTCTTCGAGCGCGAGGACGAGGGCTACGACGTGGTGTTGGACCAGACGATGTTCTACCCCGAGGGCGGTGGCCAGCCGCCGGACCACGGGACGCTGTCGACCGACGACGCGACCGCGGAGGTCTCGGACGTGCAGATCGTCGACGGGGTCATCGTCCACACGACGGACGAGGACCCCGGGAAAGGCGAGTTCGTCCGCGGCCAGATCGACGGCACGCGGCGCCGCCGGCTGATGGCCCACCACACCGCGACGCACATCGTCATCCACAGCGCCCGGCAGGTGCTCGGCGAGCACGTCCGCCAGGCCGGCGCCCAGAAGGGCACCGAGTCCTCCCGGATCGACGTGAGCCACTACGAGTCGGTCTCCCGCGAGGAGGTCAAGGAGATCGAGCACCGCGCCAACGACATCGTCCGCTCGAACGGGCCGGTCAAACAGGAGTGGCCCGACCGCCACGAGGCCGAGGACGAACACGGCTTCGACCTCTACCAGGGCGGGATCCCCGCCGGCGAGAACATCCGGCTCATCCACGTCGCCGAGGACGTGCAGGCCTGCGGGGGCACCCACGTCGCCCGCACCGGCGACATCGGGACGATCAAGATCCTCGGCACCGAGCGCGTCCAGGACGGCGTCATCCGCATCGAGTTCGCCGCCGGCGACGCCGCCGTCCAGGCCACCCAGGACACCGAGGACGCCCTCTACGAGGCCGCCGACGTGCTCGACGTGGCCCCCGAGGAAGTGCCCGAGACGGCCGAGCGGTTCTTCACCGAGTGGAAGGAGCGCGGCAAGACCATCGAGGGGCTCAAGGAGGAACTCGCCGAGGTCCGCGCGGCGGGGTCGGGCGACGGCGAGGAGGTCGCGGTCGGCGACGAGACGGCCGTCGTCCAGCGCCTCGACGGCGACATGGACGAACTGCGCGCCACGGCGAACGCCCTCGTCGAGGAAGGGAAGATCGCAGTGCTCGGCTCCGGCCGCGACGGCGCGACGTTCGTCGTCGCCGTCCCCGACGGCTCGGCGGTCAACGCCGGCGAGGTCGTGAGCCAGCTGGCGCGGAAGGTCGGCGGCGGCGGCGGCGGCCCGCCCGACTTCGCCCAGGGCGGCGGCCCCGACGCCGAGGGCCTCGACGACGCGCTGGACGAGGCGCCCGACGTGCTCCAGCAGGTCGCGAACGTCTGAGTCCCGACGCGACTTTCTGCCGAATCAGTCGTTTTCCCGCCGAACCGGCCAGAATCGGCTGTATCGCCCGATAGTCTGTGTCCCGTATCACATCCCCCAGCTCGTCCTGCGCGTGCTGGAGCTGCTTGACGCCTGATCCGCGCACTCCCGACCTGCCATCGGCAGACTGAAATGACAGTATGAATAACACTTCTCTGTGAGTCCGACGCGACTCCGCAAGGCGGTCGGTAACTGGCGACACTGGTGGGACCTGGCGGAGGTCGCGTTCGCAGGCTGGTTGCTCGTCGTGTTGCTCGGCGGTCCGGACGCCGTCGGACGACTGACCGGACTGGGGGCGATAACGCCGGTTCTCGAACTCGCCGCGAACTGGGGATTTCAGGCCGCGCTCGCGTCCGTATTCGTCGGCTTCGCGCTCCTCCACCTCCGGCAGGAGAGCGATTCGGCCGACCGATCAGACTCCGCGGATGACAACGAAGTGGGTTCTATCCGCCGCTGACCGGCGGAAAGAGGGCGAGTTCGTCGCCATCGTCGACCGGCGTCTCGAAGCCCTCCGCCTCGGCGAACGGGTCCCGGCCCTCGTGGAGCAGGCGGACGTGGTCGTAGAGGTCGCCCTCGTCGTCCAGCACTTCGGATTCGAGGTCGGGATGCGTATCGAGGAGCGCGTCGAAGGCGTCGCCGACGGTCTCGGCGCCGGACTCGACCGCGATCTCGGTGTCGCCGGCCGTCTCGGCGAGCGTGGCGAACAGTCGCCAGTGCATACACGAGGGAGGGCGCCGACCCCCAAAGAGCGTTCCGCACTGCGGCGAGGAGCGACCCGAACGGGTTCGCTACTCGTCGTCCTCGCGGCGCTGGTCGAGCGCGACCGTCCAGTCGCTGTCGTCCGATCCCCCGCTGTCCTCACCGTCGTCGCCGTCGGGCTCCCCGTCGCCGTCCGGGCCGGTCACCCCCTCGCCGTCGTCCGATCCGGTCGCGTCGTCCGGCGGCTCGTCGGGGCTCGGCTCGGCGAGGGGCTCCCAGTCGTCGCCGACGGCCTCGTCGGCGTCGCCGGTCCCGTCCTCGTCCCCGGGCGCGTCGCGTTCGTCGTCCGAATCGGCGTCGTCAGCCGACGAGTCCGGCACGTCGCCGACCGCCTCGTCGGCCCCGGTCAGCTCGTCCACGTCGGTCCCCGGGAGGTCGGCCAGGTCCTCGCGCGTCGGCTCCGCGGGCGGTTCGTCCGGTCCGTCGTCGGGTCCGGGACCCGCGTCCTCGGACCCGGCGTCGTCGACGGCCGTGGTCTCGTCGACGGCCCCGGTCTCCTCGCCGCTCGGGTCACCGTTCGACTGCCCGTCGCGCTCGTCGGCTTCGAGCGCCTCGATGCCGGGGGCGTCGGCGTCGGCGAGCGGGTCGGCGGCCGATTCGGCGGGCGGCGTCTCCCCGTCCGCGCCCGCGTCGGACCCCGCCGGCGCCGCTTCCGACGGTGTCCCGGCCCCGTCGGGCCCGTCGCCGGTCGACGCCTCGCCGACCGTCCGCCCGGGGTCGACCTGCTCGTCGGGGGACAGCGCCGCGCCGGTGGCGGCGGGCCCCGCCGGAGCGGGGCCGTCGCGGGGCCTCGCGGCCGCTTCGACCTTTCGGATGGCCTCGGGCGCGGCGACCACGTAGACGGCGTCGCCGGCGGCGAGCGCGCGGTCGCGGCCGGGCAGCGGTTCGACCGGGCCCGACTCGGGGCGGACGGCCACGACGGTCACGTCGAGGGCGCCGACGGGCTGGCCGGCCAGGTCGCTCCCGGCGGCGACGGTGACGGCGGCCATCGTCTCGTCGGCGGCCCGGAGCACCGACGCGAACTCCCGGTCCGGGCGCGTCTCGACGGGGAGGGTCACCAGCTTGTAGCCCGCCTCGGCGTCGAGCTTGCGGGTGTCGGCGGCGTCGATGGCCAGCGTCGCCACGTCGTCGACGGTCCCGCGCAGTTCCGCGGTGACGACCCGCTCGAAGGGGTCCGTGCGCCACACCTGGACGAGGTCGCCGGCGCTGGCGGCGAACGCGGGGTCGGCCTTCACGGCGACGGCGGCGGTCTCCGGCGGGAGCGTCGGGCCGATACCGGCCGCCCGCGAGCCGACGGCGAGGTACTCGACGGTCCCGTCGTCGGCGAGTTCGACGTCGACGTGGCCGACCGCGTAGTCGGCCTTCAGCCGGGTGACGAGGCGGTCGCGCAGCTCCTCGACGGTCAGCCGGCGGGGGAAGACGAACGTCTTGCCGGCGAGCTTCTCCTTCGTCTCGGCGGGCACGGGGTCGTAGCCGACGATGTCGTCGACCTCTTCGGGGAGCTCGACGCTGATGACGCGGCCGACGGCCTGGACGACGCGGCTGACCTCCGTCTCGACGGCCCGTTCCCCGGTGGCGACGGCCACGTCCGACCCGACGCGGTCGCCCGCGTCGGCGCCCGCGCGGGTCGCCGCGAGGGCGACGAGGAATGTGACGACGTGGAACAGGACCCCCGCCTGGTCGAGGGGGTCGCCGCTCCCGTCCGGCGCGATGACCTCCCCGAGCGCCTGGTTGGTGTTGAGGACGACCGCGACGGCGCTGAGTCCGAACAGCGCGGGGAGCTCGCCGGGGACGCGCTCGCGGACGTACCAGCGATAGAGGAGCGCGACGGCCGCCGCCACGCCCGCGGCGAGGACGGCGAACGCGAGCACGCGTACCGCGTTCGTCAGCGCCCGCTCGGTGAGCGAGCCGCTCTGGGCGACGGCCGCGGTCGCGAGGTCGACGGGTCCGGCGCCGAGAGCGACCGCGGCGTCGACGAGCGTCGCGAGTCCGGGCCCGGCCGCGGGGAGCGCGAACCCGGGGCCGACGACCGCGGCGACGCCGCTCACGCGACCGCCTCCCGGAAGGCGTCGAGTTCGCCGCGGGTCCCGACGGCGAACACCTCGTCGCCGGCCGACAGCGTCGTCGACCCCTTCGGCGCGACGACCCAGCCGCTCGCGCCCCGCACCGCCATCACGGCGACGCCGTAGGCGCTCCGGACGTTCGCCTCGCCGACGGTGGCCCCGTCGAGCGGCCCGCCGGCGCCGACGGTCACCCGGCCGAAGCGCCGGCCCGCCCGCCGGAGCAGGCTGAGCAGTTCG
Source organism: Halosimplex halophilum (assembly GCF_004698125.1). NCBI lineage: Archaea > Methanobacteriati > Methanobacteriota > Halobacteria > Halobacteriales > Haloarculaceae > Halosimplex > Halosimplex halophilum. The sequence goes on along the minus strand of NZ_ML214298.1, from coordinate 611,882 downwards.
TACTCCCGGCGGACGCCCCGGGACTCGACGACCACGCGGGCGCGGTCGGCCTTCAGCAGCGGCTCGGCGTCCGTCCGCGTGACCGCGACCGTGACCCGCCCCTCGCCGCCGGTCGTCGTCGGCGCCCGTACCGGCTGGGGGACGCCCTCCGCCTCGTCGTCGCCGTCCTCGTCGTCGTCGGCGCCGGCCGCCTCCGGGTCGGGCCCGGCGGCGGCCGTCGCGGTCTGGGTCTTCGCGCTGACGACCGTCCCGCGGACCTGGGCGTCCGGGGTGATGAGCGTCACCTCGTCGTTGCGGGCGACGCCCGTCGGGACGAGGGCGTTCACCGAGACCGCCCGTTTCCCGTCGGGGACCCGCTTGGAGAGCCCGGAGAACGGGGGCGCGGCGACGACGGCGGCCCGCCCGCGCTCGTCGACGGTGACGGCGGCGTCGCCGAGGTCGTACTCGGTCTTCAGGCGCTCGGCCAGCCGCGCTTCGAGCTCCGAGATGCGCAGGTCCGCGGGGAAGGTCCACTCGCTGTCGCGGATCTCCGCGCGGAGGTCGTCCGGGAGCGGGGGGTAGCCCTCCATGTCGGCCACCTCGCCGACGACGCGGACCCGCGCCTCGTCGCGGCCGGCCAGCGCCCCGCGCACGTCCGCGGCGAGCGTCCGCTCGCGCAGCTGCTTCAGCGACAGCCGCTTGGGGAAGGTCGCGCCCATCTGGTCGCCGCGGCTGTGGGCGTACAGCGAGATCATCAGGACGACGAGGATGGCGGTCGTGATCGTCACGGCGTTGGCCGACTGGGTGATCGTCGGGTCGGCGAGCGCGAGCAGCCCCCCGTTGACCCCCGCCAGCGCGACCGCGAGGACGACCACACCGAATCCGGGGATCGTGACGCCGGTGAAGTACTTGAAGACGAACCCCAGCGACCACGCGACCAGGCCCGGGATGATCCCCGTCAGGATACCGAGATAGATACCGAAGAGTAGCTCGACCGGGAACGATGCCATGACCGGGTGTGACGGTAGCCTCTCGTAAACCCCTATCGGCGCCCGCCGCGGCCGCCGGCCGGACTTCCGCCCGCGGTGACACGACCCGTCGCGGGTCGGTGGGATTTTAGCCGCTCGGCCGCCTCGAAGTGGGTATGGACGCGAGGCGGCTGGTGGGCCATCCGCGGGCGGTGTTCGTCGGGACCCGGGCAGCCGTCTGGCTGCCGACCGTCGTCGCCATCCTCTCCTTTGCCACCGGCGTCGCCAACATCAGCGCGACCGAGGTCAACCCGCTCATCGAGACCTACATCCAGATCCCCCGCGAGGTGCAGCGCGCGGCGGGCTTCACCGGCGCGCTGACCGGCTTCCTGATGCTGCTGAGCGCCTGGGGGATGCGTCGACGGCTGCGCGCGGCGTGGTTCTCGACGGTCGTCCTCCTGCCGGTGACTGCCCTCCAGGGGCTGGCCCAGTCGAGCCGCTACTCGCTGCCGCTGATCGCCCTGTCGCTGCTCTCGCTGCCGACGGTGCTGGTCAACTACCGGCGGTTCGACCGCCGGGCGGACCTCTCGACGACGCAGCTGGCCGCGGCCGCCGCGCTGTCGGGGACGCTCGTCTACGGCACCGCCGGCGCCTACCAGCTCCGCGAGGAGTTCAACAACCTGGGGACGCTGACCGACGCGCTGTACTACACCATCGTCACCGCCAGCACCGTCGGCTACGGCGACGTGACGCCCGCGAGCCAGCAGGCGAAGCTGTTCGGGATGTCTGTCCTCGTGCTCGGCGTCGCCAGTTTCACCGTCGCGCTGGGGTCGCTGCTGGGCCCCGCCATCGAAGCCCGTCTCTCCCAAGCACTCGGTACCATGAACGAATCCGACCTGGAACTCCTGGACGACCACGTCGTCGTCCTGGGCTACGGCGACCTGACCGAACCGCTGCTCGAAGAGCTCTCGACCGCCGCCGAGTTCGTCGTCATCACGCCCGACAGCGAACTGGCGGCCTCGCTGCGGACGCGGGACCTCCACGTCGTCGTCGGCGACCCCAGCGACGAGGACCCCCAGAAGCAGGCCGGGATCGAACACGCCCGCGCGGTCATCGCCGCGACCAACGACGACGCCCAGGACGCCCTGTCGATCCTCACCGCCCGGCAGTTCCACCCCGACGCCCGCATCGTCGCCGCCGCGACCGACCGCGAGAACACCGAGAAGCTCCGACGGGCCGGCGCCGACGCCGTCATCAGCCCCGCCGTCATCGGCGGCCACCTCCTCGTCGAGTCCGCGCTCGGCGACACCGACATGGAGGGGCTCGCCGAGCGGTTGCTCGACGTGGACTCCGGGGACGACCCGTCCGGCGCCGACTGACGCCGGGAGCGGCGCCGGGCACCGTACCGCCGGTCGCGCGGCCGCCAGTCGACCCCGCCGCCGCGGGGCCGCTCACGACCGGTCGACGATCGCCACGTCGGTATCCAGGTGCTGGATGCGCTCGAACGTCGGCGGCGAGACCAGCCGCGAGGCCGCCGAGCGGTCGGTGCTGGCGCCCATGAACACCAGGTCGAAGTCGTCGGCGTTGTCGGCGAGGTAGCGCTCGATGGACTCGGTGGCCACCCGGGTCTCGAAGCCGCCGTCGAACGGCTCGACCAGGTCCGCGAGCATCGCCTCGGCGCGGCGGCGCTCCCGGTCGCTCGACACGCACGAACAGACGCTGATCCGCCCGGAGCGCCCGACCAGCCGGCGGGCGAAGTCGAGCATGCTGTGGGCCACGTCGCTGGCCCGGCGGACCGGCACCAGCGCGCGCTTCCAGCGGGTCCGGCCGGCCGCCGAGCGGTGGACGACCACGTCGATCTCGCCGCGGAACAGGTCGTAGACGTAGGGGGTCAGCGCGCCGTGGCGCTGCTCGTAGGCCGTCGCGACCAGGTCGCAGCCGGTCTCGCGGGCGGTCCCGAGGACGGTGGCCGCCGGCGACCGGCCGCCCACGGCGACGACCACCTGGCAGGGGACCCCCACCCGCGTCTCGATCTCGTCCGCGCGCGCCTCGAGGTGGGTGGCCGCCTGGGCGACCGCCCGCTCCTCGGCGTGGTCGTCGAGCCCGGCGTCGTCGACCGCGCGGTCGGGCCCGTCCCCGGTCCCGCCGGCGTCCCCGCTCTCCGGGTCGGCGTCGCCGCGGTGGTCACGGCCGTCGTCCGGGACCGGGGCGCCGTCGTCGTGCCCTCCGCGGCCGCCGTCGGTCGCGACCCGGCGGTCGGCCCGCCGGCCGTCGTCGAGCAGGTCGCGCTCGGCGCTGGCGACGGCCTCGTCGTCGACCACGTCCAGCAGGACGACCTTCCCGGCGTCGTGGGCGGCCGCGAGGCGGGCGCCGAACATGGCCGTCGCGTCGGGGTTCTCCCCGCGCATCGGGACGAGGACGTGGTCGTCGCCGTGGGTCGACTCGTAGAGGAACTGGGCGCGCCGGTCGTAGAACTGTTCGCGCCAGGCGACGAACACCAGCGCGACGACGCTGCTCGCCAGCAGCACCGACAGCGCGAACACCAGCTCGTGGCCCGGCCGGACGAGCAGCCCCAGCAGCGCCGTCGAGTAGGCCGACGGCTCCTCGACGTCGAGCGCCCAGGTGCTCGCTCCGGCGAGGAAGACGGCGACGGCGGCCTCGAACGCGCCGACGGTCAGCCCGCCGGGGGCGCTCGCGCCGGCCCCCGCCGCCCCCACCCCGAGCGCCGACCCCAGCGCCAGCGCGGCCCAGCCACAGAGCGACCCGACCGTCAGCCCCGCGACGAACCGCGCCGGCGAGGCGTACTTCCCCTCCGGGTTCGCGAACAGCGTGTACGTGCCCGACGCCAGCGGCGGGAAGAGCAGGAACGAGAGCCGGTCGATGCTGTTGAACAGCAGCGTCACGACGGCGATCAGCAGCGGGACGAACACCAGCACCGACAGGTGGACGAGGTTGCTCGTCCGCTCGACCCAGCGGCGGAAGGCCCGCAGCTCCCGCCGTTCGAGCCGCCGGAGCCGCGCGACCGCCGCGTAGATCCGGTCGCCGAACGGCCCGCGCATGCCCGCCACTATCCCGCCCCGACACAAAAAGTGTCGTCCGGCGGTCGTCGACCCGGGACCGTTCGTCCCTCGCGGAGCCGGCCACTCAGAGCCGCGTGGCGGCCTCCAGCGAGATGCGGATCGCGCGCTCGACGTTGTCCTTCGCCTTCTCGGGCAGTTCGTCGTCGTCGGTCTCGCCCTTCTGGGTGCCCTCGACGAGGTTGCCGTCGACGGTGCAGATGGCGCCGGCGCGCAGCCCCTTCCGCCGGGCGAGCGTGAAGACGGCGGCCGCCTCCATCTCGACGGCCAGCAGGCCCGCCTGCTCCCAGTCGTCGACGTACTCGTCGGTCTCGGCGTAGAAGGCGTCGTCCGTCGCGATGGGGCCGACGTGAACCGACTCGCCTCGCTCCTCCGCGCTGCGGACGAGCGTGTCCAGCGTGTCGTAGTCGGCGACCGCCGGATATTCGACGTCCTCGTAGCGCTTCGTCGTCCCCTCGTTCTTGGCGGCGCCCGTCGCGACGACCATGTCGCCGATCTCGATGTCCGACTGGAGCGCGCCCGTCGTCCCGACCCGGACGAACGTCTCGACGCCGACGTTGGCGAGTTCCTCGACGGCGATGGTCGCCGACGGGCAGCCGATCCCCGTCGAACAGACCGTCAGGTCCCGTCCCTCGTAGGTCGCGTTGACCAGTTTGTACTCGCGGTTCTCGGCCACGTGCTCGACGTTCTCGCAGTGGCCGGCGATGCGCTCGACGCGCCCGGGGTCGCCCGGGATCAGCGCGATGTCGTGTACGTCGCCCTCCTCGACCAGCAGGTGCGGCTGTTTCGCCATGGCCGACCCTGGGACCGGCGACGGCAAAACGGTACCCGTTCCGGCCGCTCGCGCCGCCGCCGGCTCCCGAGCGCTCCCGTGCGATGGGTATCCCTCCGGAGCCGGACGGGGGTGCGTTTCGGCAGCGATCCGAGGGCCGAAAACCGCGGGAGTGCGGCGGGATTCGACCCGAAACGAGGGGGTTCGCTGGCGCGGGAGGGCTCGACCCGAAGCGGGGGTGTCGAGCGAGGGGCGCTCAGATCGCGGGGCCGATCAGGAACAGGAAGAGGTTGTTGGCGGCGGGACCCATGCCGACGGCGGCGACGAAGGCGAACAGGACGTTGCCCTGCGTGGGCTCCTCCTCGACGAGGTCGGCCAGCAGGACGACGATGCCGGCGGCGACGACGAGTTTGACGACCGCGAACAGCCACCCCTTGCCGATGTAGGGGTAGGTGGGGAGCGTCTCGGCGAAGTCCATGATCCGGCGGGGGATCGGGGTGCGCTCGCCGGTGCCGACCACGTCGACGCCGATGGCTGTCGAGAAGCCGTCGAGCGCGTGGGCGAACACGACCAGCGGGCCGGCGACGCCCGCGCGGTCGACCGCGGCCGTCCACTTGAGCGCGACCAGGTAGTAGACGGGCGCGGTGAGCACGGCGGCGCCGAGGAACCCGAGCGGGAGCCACACCAGCGCGGTCGTCGAGTCGACGCGCCCGGCGGCGAAGGCGTAGGCCAGGACCGTCAGCGCGAGCACGAGCGCCCCGCCGACGATCCCGAGGTAGCGGGCGATCGGGGCGGGGTCGTCGAGCATCTGGGCGCGGACGACCGCGGGGAGCCAGACGCCGGCGGCGAGGACGAACGTCGTCACGTACACCGCGGGCGCGGCGAAGAAGGGTTCGAGCGGGTCGAGGATCAGCCCGGCCTGGTACAGCGCGTGGAAGGCGCCCCCGGCGACCATCCACGGCGAGAGCGCGAGGACTTGCCGGGCGGTGACCGGCGGGTCCAGCAGGTAGAGCGCGGCGACCGCCGCCACCGACAGGACCGCCAGCGTGATCGCGTACGGCAGCGGCGGGACCACGAGCCCGCTCGGGAGGATCTGCATACCCTGTGGCGCGGCGTCGACCGACGAAAGGGTTGCGGTCGCATGGATGTCGTCCGACCGTGGGGTTCCGGCCGGGATGCGCGGAAGACCGGGAGGGCGACCGCCGACGCGACCGCCCCCGCGGCTCGCCGCGGCCGATCCGGGCGGGCTTTAGTGGTGGGGGTGCGAGGAGTGAGCCATGACCACGGACGCGGCGGACGTGACGGGCCGCATCGAGCACACGGTCCTCGGGCCGGAGACGACGCCGGACGACGTGATCGCCGTGCTCGACGCCGCCATCGAGTACGGCCTGCGCGCCTGCATCCCCCCGTGTTACCTCGAACTCGCCGACGGCTACGCGCCGACGGTGCCGCTGTCGACCGTCGTGGGCTTCCCCCACGGCCAGCACACGACCGCGACGAAGGCCGCCGAGGCCGAGGACGCCTGGGAGGCCGGCGCCGACGAACTCGACGTGGTGATCAACGTCGGTCGCCTGCGGGCGGGCGAGGACGACGCCGTCGCCGACGAGATCGAGGAGGTCGTCGCGGCCGTCCCGGTCCCGGTGAAGGTGATCGTCGAGACGCCGCTGCTGACCGAGGAGGAGAAGCGCCGCGCCGCGGAGTGCGCCCTCGAAGCGGACGCCGACTACCTCAAGACCGCGACCGGCTTCTCGGAGGGCGGGGCGACCGTCCCCGACGTGGAACTGCTCGCCGAGTACCTGCCCGTGAAGGCCTCCGGCGGCGTGGGGTCGTGGGCCGAGATGGAGGCGATGCTCGACGCCGGCGCCGAGCGGATCGGGGCGTCGAGCGGGGACGCCATCGCCCGGGAGTTCCTCGACCAGCACGACACCGCCGAGCGGTCGGACGTGAGCGGCTGGGACGATTAGGCCGGTCGACGAACGCGAGGGCCGCCTGGTCACCCTGATCCGTCGCGCTTTTGGCCGCGAGCGCCAAGAGTGGAGTAACGCGATGGCCCGCTATCACATCGAGACCTACGGCTGCACGGCCAACCGGGGTGAGAGCCGCCAGATCGAGCGGTCGCTCCGCGACGGCGGCCACCACCCCGCCGACGGCCCCGAGGAGGCCGACGTGGCGATCCTCAACACCTGCACCGTGGTCGAGAAGACGGAGCGCAACATGCTCCGGCGGGCCGAGGAACTGGACCGCGAGACCCCCGCGGACCTCGTCGTGACTGGCTGTATGGCCCTCGCGCAGGGCGAGGAGTTCGAACAGGCCGACGTGGACGCCGAGGTACTCCACTGGGACGAGGTCCCCGAGTACGTCCGCAACGGCGAGTGCCCGACGACGACGCCCGACACCGAACCGGTACTGGACGGCGTCGTCGGCATCCTCCCCATCGCGCGGGGCTGTATGAGCGACTGCTCGTACTGCATCACCAAGCACGCCACCGGAAAGATCGACTCCCCCTCCGTCGAGGAGAACCTGGAGAAGGCCCGCGCCCTGGTCCACGCCGGCGCGAAGGAGATCCGCATCACCGGCCAGGACACCGGCGTCTACGGCTGGGACGAGGGCGAGCGGAAACTGCACGTCCTGCTCGACCGCATCTGCTCGGAGATAGAGGGTGAGTTCCGGGTGCGGGTGGGCATGGCCAACCCCAAGGGCGTCCACGGCATCCGCGAGGAACTCGCGGAAGTGTTCGCCGAGCACGACGAGCTGTACAACTTCCTGCACGCGCCGGTCCAGTCGGGCAGCGACGACGTGCTCGGCGACATGCGCCGCCAGCACCAGGTCTCCGAGTACGTCGAGGTCGTCGAGACCTTCGACGAGCACCTCGACGAGTGGACCCTCTCGACGGACTTCATCGTCGGGTTCCCCACCGAGACCGACCGCGACTTCGAGCAGTCGATGGCCCTGTTGCGCGAGACCCGCCCGGAGAAGATCAACGTCACGCGCTTCTCGAAGCGGCCGGGCACCGACGCCGCCGACATGAAGGGGCTCGGGGGGACGGTCAAGAAGGAGCGCTCGAAGGCGATGTCGGAACTCAAGATGGACGTGATGGAGGGGGTCTACGAGTCGATGGTCGGCGACGTACGGTCGGTGCTGCTGACCGAGGACGGCACCGACGACTCGCTCGTGGGCTACGACCGCGCCTACCGGCAGGTGGCCGTCCCCGACGCGCAGAACCAGGGCGCGGCGCTGGGCGACACCGTGGACGTGGAGGTCACGGGCCACAACACCGTCTACGCGCTGGGCGAGCTGGCGTAGGCGACTCCCACCGGTCGCCGACCCGCGGGTTCGCCGCCGGTGGGGGACCGCCTTCGGGCCCGCGGCGGACGTGTGTGAGGATACGGATGAACACCGGGATTCAATTATCTCTCTCACCTGTGATACTTGTGAACGATTCCGGAGGGCAGCCGTCTGACCGGGAGACCGTCGTCACTGCGGCCGGCGACACACACCTGGAGCTGGCGGAGAACCACCTCAGACGGGCGCTGGACGCGGAAGAGGAGTCGCGGCGAACGTTCCACATCCGGTCGGCGCTACAGTCGGTCGTGATCGAAGCCGAGCGCGAGGACGACTGACGAGGCGGGCGCGGGTCCGCCGCGGACCGGGCGCCGGGCGCGTCGTCGACATCGGTCGCGCCCCGCCTCACCACTCGGGGAAGTACCGCCCGTGGAAGCCGAACGGGACGGCGTGGGGCAGCGGCGCCCGCGCCCGCTCCGCCAGCGTCTCGCCGTCGAGCACCAGGAGGTCGGTCCGGGACTCGGTCGTGTTCAGCGCGGTTACCAGCACGACCCCTTCGTCGCCCGGCCGCTCGGCGTCGGGCGCGCGGACGAAGACCGGTTCCTCCACGAACACACCCGACTCCTCCCACCGCCGGGACTCGCCCGACCGCATGTCGACCTTCGCGACGTGGTTGCCGTCGCGCTCGGCGGCCCCCTGCGCGTAGGCGTAGCGGTACGGCTTCGTCCGGTCGCCCGGGGCGACCCGCGGGAGTTCCAGCCCCTCGTACAGCGACTCGCTCGTCACCGGACGACCGTCGAGCGGGACCCTGAACCGCCGGAGGTGGCCGTCCCGCCCGCTCTCGAACCAGTCGGCCGCCTCGGCGAGGTACAGCCCCTCGACCACGTCGGCGTCCGGGTACGCGACGAGGTCGACGACGAGCGCGTCGGCGCCGCCGGCCGCCCCGCCGGTCGCGGCGTCGCTCGCCGCGTCCTCCGGTCCGGCCTCGAAGGCGTTGACGTGGTGGAAGACGAACCAGGCGTCGGTCGTGCGGGTCGCGACCACCTCGCCGGTGTCGCGGTCGACGACGCGAAAGCGGGTCCCGCGCTCGGGTTCCCAGTCGTAGTTGTCGACGAAGCTGTCCGACCCCGGCAAGAGGAAGGAAGCGGGGTTCGTGACGAACGGGTGTTCCGTGAGGACGACGTACCGCTCGGTCAGCGCGAAGCTGTGGACGTAGGCGGGGTCGTCGGCCGGCAGCGTCGCGATCTGCTCGCGGGAGCGCGAGCCGTCGGGGAGCCGGTAGAGCGTGTACTCGCTGGGCCGGCCGAAGGTGGTGAGGAGGCCGACCGTCTCGCCGCGGTGGGGGTCGGGGACGACGTGCGCGCAGTTGACGTGGCCGGTCAGCGCGTCGGCGAAGGCGAACTCGCCGACGGTCGCCAGCGACTCGGGGTCGACCGAGCGAAAGCGGGGGACCTCGGTCATCGCGACCAGCGAGTCGTCGACGCGGGCGACGTGGACGTTGCAGTTGTCCGTCGGTTCGCCGAACAGGAGTTGCCGGACGCGACGGAGGTAGCCGCCACCGGTGGCGAACTGGCCCGCGATCTCGCCGGTCGCCATCGCGCGGCGGTAGGTCTCCGAGCGCAGCGCCCGGTTGGTGTAGCGGACCGCGTCGGAACTTCCCTCGAAGGCGAACCGGTGGAGCATCGCCAGGCCGTCGAACCAGTGGGCGACGCGGTCGCCGCCGACCTCGAAGATCGCCGGCCCGTTGCGGACCAGCGCGCCGTCGAGCCACTCTGGGAGGGAGCCTTCGACCGCGAGCGAGCGGTCGGCCACCTCGTCGTCGAGCGTCGAGAACCCCAGTTCGAAGCCGGCCTCCATCGACATACCCGCCCGTTGGGCGGCCAGGGGTGAGTGGCTGGCGGTGGGGTCCCCGGGGCTACTCCTGCTGGGAGCGCCAGCGGTCGTCGGCGAGCTGGTCGACCTCCTCGTCGGGCTTCCACTCGTCGAGTTCCCGGGGGTCGACGTGGACGAACACGTCGTCGACCTCCGGAAGCTCGCGGATCGAGTCGACGACGGCCGACTCGATGTCGTGGGCCTCGTGGAGCGTCCGCTCGCCCTCGACCTCGATGTGCAGCGACACGTCGATCTCAGGGCCGACGTAGTGGGCGATCACGTCGTGGGCGCCCTCCACGTCCGGGTGTTCGAGCGCCCGGCGGAGTATCTCCCGGCGCAGCTCCTCCGGCGGGGCGCGACCCAGCAGGTAGCCGAGGTTGTCGCGGACGACCTCGACCCCGGTGTAGACGATGCCGACGGCGACGACGATGGCGGCCAGCGGGTCCAGCACCGGGTAGCCGACCCCGGCGCCGAGGACGCCGACGATGGCCGCGCTCGCGGTCAGGATGTCGTTGCGGTTGTCGACGGCGGTGGCGGTCAGCGCCGGCGAGTTGTGCCGGTCGGCCGCGGCGAGGACGTACCGGTAGAGGGCGAACTTCGCGACGGCGGCGACGGCCAGCACCGCGACCGCCGTCGGGCCGCGGGAGACGGCCACGTCGCCCGACAGCAGTGCCGTCGCCGACTGGTAGAGGACCGTGCCGCCGGCGACGAAGATGCCCAGCGCGACGAACAGCCCGACGAACGGCTCGATGCGCTCGTGGCCGTGGGGGTGTTCGAAGTCCGGCGGCCGCGTGGTGAGATAGAGCCCCGCCACCGTGACCAGCGAGTAGACGGCGTCCGAGGCGCTGTTGACCGCCTCGGACTGGACGGCGAGGCTCCCCGTCGCGAACCACGCGCCGCCCTTCAGCAGCGCGAGGGCGACATTGGCCCCGAGCAGCAGCAGGCCCACCCGCCGGAGCACCCGCGGCCGGTCGTCTGTCATCGTCGGTGGTTGCCCCCGGCGGGTCAAAGCGGTGTCGGGACGGGCACCGACCGATGCGGCCGCCGAGCGGGGCTCAGTCCCGCTCGATCGGTCGCGCCCGCGCCGTCTCCGCGACGTAGACCAGCCCGTCGAAGTATTCGGGAAGGCGATAGCTGGCGTTCGCACTGTCGGGTTCGCCGTCGGCGTCGTAGACGGCCCCGAGCGAGCGGACCGACCGCTCGTCGTCGAACCACGCCGCGAGGCGCTCGTCGTCGGTCGCCCCGTCGAAGTCGAGGAACAGGCACGACTCCCCGACCGCCGCGAACAGCCGGGTCGCGGCGTCCGCGGGCGGCGGGTCGAGCGAGCAGACCGCCAGCTCGTGGCCGTCGTCGGTCTCGACCATCGCCTGGAACTCGCCGCCGCCGAAGTCGAAGCCGACGGCGTAGTAGTCGTCGCCGTGACGGTCCGCGAGGTGGCTCCCCATCGACGGCGCCTCGCCCCACTGCATCCGGCGGGGGCCGCGCTGGAGGTGACCGTCGTGCGCCCACACGGCGACGCGGTCGTGCGGTTCGTGGTCGAGCATCCACGCCACGTTGTCGGCCATCGCGCGGTCGCGGCGCGTGGCCATCGTCGCCACGTCGTCGTCGTGTTCGGCCGCGTTGACGCCGACGGCCTGGTCGAGCGTCCGGAGGTGGCGGCGGTGCAGCGCGACGGCGTCGTCGCTCCGTTCGTCGAACCACGTCCCGAGCGCGTCGACCGCCGCCTCGGCGTCGGCCACTCGCTCGTCGGCGGGCTCGTCCGGGTCGTCGGCCTTCAGTCCCTCGTCGGCCAGCATCGAGAGGGTGTCCCGGTGCTCGTCCGGCCACTCGGCGTCGCGGCCGTCGAAGAAGTCGAGGAGCGCCCCCGCCGGTCCGGCCGTGAACTGCGCGTCGACGCCGTAGAACCGCACCCGGTCCTCGACCGGGCGGCCG
>NZ_ML214297.1:1500000-1648880 GCF_004698125.1 Halosimplex halophilum | reverse complement strand
GAAGAGGGTGAGGACGACGAGGACGAGGAAGAGGGTGAGGACGACGAGGACGAGGAAGAGGGTGAGGACGACGAGGACGAGGAAGAGGGTGAGGACGACGAGGACGAGGAAGAGGGTGAGGACGACGAGGACGAGGAAGAGGGTGAGGACGACGAGGACGAGGAAGAGGGTGAGGACGACGGCGGAGATGGTAACGACGAAGAGGAGGATGAAGAAGCCGAGGAGGATGACGAGAGCGATGAAGACGAGGACGAGGGGGACAGAGATGATGCGAACGAAGCGGACGGTGACGGCGACGGCCGAGACGATTTCGGCACGGAGAACACCTCGACGCCGGTGGCGACGCGGACTGCGACGGGAACGCCGGTCCCGACCGCTACCGGGACCCGGGCGGGAACCCCGGCGGTGACACCGACCCGGACCTCGACAGTCACGCCGACTCCTGTGCGGACGCGATCGCCGACGCCGACCGCTACCCGGACGCAGTCGCCGACGCTGACCCCGCCCCCGACGCGGACTCCGACGCGGACGCAGTCGCCGACACCGACGACAGCGCCATCGGCCTCGTCGACGGCGTCACCGACCGCGACGGCGGCGCCGACCGCGACGCCGACAGCAGCGCCGACGGCCGAACAACCGGGGACGCCGACGGCGACCCGGACGCGGGAACCGGGTGCGAGCGGAGCCGACACGACGGGGACGACGAGCGGGACGGCCACCGATCGGACCCGGGCATCGCCGCCGACAGTGGGGTCGACCGCCAGCCCGGTCCGGACCGAACCGCCCGCGTCGGCCGCGCCGTCCACGCCGGTCCCGACGACGACCGGCTCGGCGTTCGCGGTCGTCGGCGCCGGGCTCGCGAACCGGACGGTCACGGCGGGCGAGTCGGTCGTGGTCACCGCCCGGGTCGCAAACCGGGGCGAGCGGGGCCACGAGGGAGTCGTGACGCTGTGGGTCGACGGCCGACTGGTCGCGACCAAGGGCGTCGACCTGGCGGCCGGCGAGACGGGAGTGGTCACGTTCGACCGGACCTTCGAGGACCGCGGCACGCACGACCTGACGGTCGCGGGGACCGAACTGCCCGCGGTCACCGTCATCTCCGCCGACCGGGACGACGCGCCGCCGTCGCCGACGCCGGGGAGTGCGTCCGCAGTCGCGGCGAACGGCACCGGCACCGCGGTACGCAGCGGCGTGGCCGTGGTCGCGACGGAGGGACTCGCCGACTGGGTCCGCGAGGGGTACGACGCCTCGGTCGCCGTCACGCTGGTCAACCGGGCGAACCGGACGGTCACACGGACCGTCCCGGTCGCCGTCGACGGGCGACGGGTCGCCACAGAGACGGTCCGGCTCGGCGCGAACGCCACGCGCACGGTCTCCGTCTCGTTCCCGGCCACCGAAGGGCGGGTGTCGGTCGCCGGCGTCGCGGTCGGACACCTCTCCGTCCGCGAGTCGGGTGCGTCCCGGGAGCCGACCGCGAACGCGGGCGCCGAGTCGTCGAGCGGGTCCGGTCCAGGGTTCGGGGTCGTCGCCGTCCTCGTTGCCGTCTCCGCGGTGATACTCCGCGGGCGGCGTGCCGGCGGGGACCGGTGGCTGGAGTGAGCGTCGAACACGCTCGGCGTGTCGGGGTCGCCGTGCGACACCGCTCGTTGCCGAGTTGCGGTCCGCGGGGCGACCGAACTGGACGCGGGCGGGGACGGTGCTCCGGCGACGGATAGCAAGGCTTGTCTGGTGCGGCCGCCGTGGTTCGTGCAATGAGCCACTCCTCGTCGCCGGTCCGCCGCGTCGCGGACTGGGATTCCGACCGGTTGTCGTCGCTGGCGGCCGACCACGGCACGCCGCTGTACGTCGTCGACCTCGACAGGGTCGCGGAGAACTACGAGCGGTTCGCGTCGGCGTTCCCCGACGCCCACGTCATGTACGCCGCGAAGGCCCACACCGGCCGCGCGGTGCTCGCGACGCTGCTGGAGGCGGGCGCGGACATCGAATGTGCGGCCCGCGGGGAACTCCAGCGGGCCATCGGGGCGGGCGCCGACCCCGACACGCTACAGTACACGGCGGTCAATCCTCCGGACGCCGACCTCGACTACGCCGCCGAACTGGGCGCCGACCACCCCGGGCTGACCGTCACCGGCGGCGCGCGGGACACCTTCGACCGGCTGGAAGAACGGGGTTACGACGGCCGCGTCGCCATCCGGGTCAACCCCGGCATCGGCACCGGCCACCACGAGAAGGTCGCCACGGGGAAGGACGCCAAGTTCGGGATCCCCTACGACGAGGTCCCCGCGCTGGCAGACGACCTCCGCGAGCGGTTCGACCTCGTGGGGTTGCACGCCCACATGGGGTCGGGCGTCCTCCACGACGACCTGGACGACCACTGCCGGGCCATCGCGAAGGTGGCCGAACTGGCCCGCGAGGTGGGCGACGCGGACCTGGAGTTCGTCGACTTCGGCGGCGGCTTCGGCGTCCCCTACCGCGAGGACGAGGAGCCGCTGGACATGGGGGTCGTCGGCGAGCGAGTGCGCGAGGCCGTCGGCGACCTGGCGGCGCAGATCAAGCTCGAACCGGGGCGCTACGTCGTCGCCGACAGCGAGGTGATCCTGACGGAGGTCAACACCGTCAAGGAGACGCCGGAGACGACCGTCGTGGGCGTCGACGCGTCGCTGGCGACGCTGATCCGGCCGGCGATGTTCGACTCCTACCACCCCATCGGGAACGTCTCGGCGCCCGACCGGGCCCCAGAGCCCGTCTCGATCGGCGGCCCGTGCTGTACGAGCGCTGACGTGTTCTGCACGGACCGGCCGGTCGCCCGCCCCGAGCGCGGGGACCTGCTGGCCATCGGGAACGCGGGCGCCTACGGCTACGAACTCGCCAACCAGTTCCACTCCCAGCCCCGGCCGGCGGAAGTGGCCGTCGAGGACGGCGAGACCAGGGTCGTCCGCCGCCGGGAGTCGATGGACGACGTGACCCGCGTCGAGCGCGAGGCGGGCGAGCGGGCCGCGACCGACGACGCCGCGGAGGGGCCACGATGATCTTCGACGTGCTCGACTTCCACGAGCGGGCGGTCCGCACCGAGTCCCACGAGTCCGTCGACGGGATGCGCGACCTGCTGGTCGAGACGCTCGAAGGGAACGGTGCGAAGCCGGTCGTCGACGAGGCGGGCAACACGCTCGCGACGCGGACGGGCGCCGGGTACGAGCCCGGCGACACCGCCGTCGAGAGCGACGGAGACGGCGACGCATCGGGCACTCACCTCGTCCTGAACACTCACATCGACACGGTGCCGCCGCACGTCCCGTTCGCCGAGCGCGAGGACGGGGCCGTCGTTGAGGGGCGGGGCGCCTGCGACGCGAAGGGGCCGCTCGCGGCGCTCGTCGACGCGTTCCTCAGCGCCGGCGTCGGCGAGGGCAACCGGCTGACGCTGGCGATCACGCCCGACGAGGAGACCGTCCAGACCGGGGCCGCTCACCTCGCGGGGACGCTCGACGCGGACGGGTTCGTCGTCGGCGAACCCACGGGACTGGACGTGTGCAACGCCGCCCGCGGACAGTACGAGGGGACGGTCACGATCACTGGCGCGGCGGCCCACGCAGCTACTCCCGGGAGCGGCGCGAACGCGATCCGCGCCATCGCCCCGATACTCCAGGCGATGGAGAGCTACGATGAAAAACGGGGGCCCGGCGAACACGAGTCGCTCGGACGACCGACGCTCACGCCGACCGTCGTCGACGGCGGCGAGGCCTCGAACCAGGTGCCCGAGGAGTGTACCATCACCTTCGACCGGCGGCCGGTCCCGCCGGAGACGCCCGAGGCGTTCGAGGCGGACCTGGCGGAACACCTCTCGGAGTGGGTCCCCTCGGGGATGGACCTGGACGTGGCCCTCTCGCCGCGGGAGACGCCCTTCTTGACCGCGTTCGCGACCGACCGGGACGACCCGCTCGTCGAGGCGCTGGCGGCCGCCAGCGGCGGCGAGGTGCGGCCGTTCGGTGCCGCGACGGAGGCGTCGTACTTCGCCGAGCACGCCCCCACGGTCGTCTTCGGCCCGGGGGACCTGGCGGACGACGAGGGCGCGGTGGCCCACAGCGAGCGGGAGTACGTCCGCCGCGACGAGGTCCGGGCGGCCGCGCGAGCCGTCCGCGACACCGTCGACGCGCTGCTGTAACGCGGCCCGAGCGGTCCCAGGCCGATTTACTCGGCCGGCGGCGCGACGACCCCGGGGAAAACCCGTCTTCGCGCAGGTAGCGTCATCCCCGGTCGCGTGGCGTGTCACGGGGTCTGATATCACCGCTCCCGGTGAAGTTCTACCGTGAGTCCCTGTCACGCTGCCTCACGGAAACTCTATTGTCGGGTGTGGCGTACGGGGCGGCAATGCGAGAACTCCTGCTGGGACCGGTCGCCGAGGCGCTCGGCGTGGTCCTGTACGTCGCGATCGCCGGCGCGATGGCGGTCGCCGGCGTGCTCACCGAACGAGCCGGACTGCACGACCTCGGCGCCGGACAGACGACGTTCGGCCTCTGGGAGGTCGCCGTCGGCGCGCTGCTCATCTACGCGGCGCTGAGCGTCGCCTACCACATCGTCCTGCCGCGCCTGCGCGGCGCGGAACCGACGGCCTGAGCCGGCGGGAGCCGCGGGCATCGCTCGATCACGCCAGGTACGACATCGCCTCCTCGTCGCTGACCTGCGCGAAGTTCCGGTAGTGGGCGCCGACCGCCCGGAAGTTCCGGGGGCGCTCGACGGCGACCACCTCGTCGGCCAGCGCCGCGAGTTCGTCGAGCGTGTCCGGCGGCCCGACGGGGACGGCGACGACCAGTGATTCTGGACGCTCGTCGCGGACGAGCCGGAGGCAGGCGCGCATCGTCGCGCCGGTGGCGACGCCGTCGTCGACGACCACGACCCGCTTGCCGGTCAGGGCCGGCCGGTCGCCCTCGCGGTAGGTGGCGGCCTTCCCGGCGGCGACCTCGCGCTCGCGTTCCCGCTCGCGGGCGAGGTAGGCGTCGCTGACGTTCAACCGGTCGAGCGCGCCCTCGTTGAGCCACGCCGCGCCGTCCTCGGCCACCGCGCCGATGGCGTACTCCTCGTTGTGCGGCGCGCCGATCTTCGAGGCGACGACCACGTCCAGCGGGGCGTCCAGCCGGTCGGCGACGGCTCGCCCCAGCGGGAGTCCGCCCCGTGGGATCGCGAGGACGATGTCGGCGGCGACCCCGCGGTCTTCGAGCGCGTCCGCGAGCCGTTCGCCCGCGGCAGTCCGGTCGCGGAACATGCCCGCGGGTACGCCTCACACGGGCAAAGGTCTGTGGCCGTCCGTCGCCGGTGTCCGACGCGGCCGGTGCCGATCCCGCTACTCCCGCGCGTCGTCGACGAGGTCGCTCGCGACGCCGGTGTAGCCCGCCGGGGTCAGCGCGTGGAGTTCTTCCCGCACGTCCTCGCTCACGTCGAGGTCGTCGATCATCGCCGCGAAGTCGGCCATCGACACGTCGCGGCCGCGGGTCGCCTCCTTCACGTGCTCGTAGGCGTCGTCGAAGCCCTCGCGGCGGAGGATCGTCTGGACCGCCTCGCCGATTATCTCGGGCGTCGCTTCGAGGTCGTCGGCCATCACCTGCTCGTTGGGGACGACCTTCGCCAGCCCGTTCTCCAGCTTCGAGTAGCCGATGAGACAGTGGGCCAGTGCGGCACCGATGTTCCGCTTGACCGTCGAGTCCGAGAGGTCCCGCTGGAGCCGCGAGGTCGTGACGTAGTCGCCGAGGAAGACCAGGTCCGAGTTGGCCTTCGAGAGGTTGCCCTCGCTGTTCTCGAAGTCGATCGGGTTGACCTTGTGGGGCATCGTCGACGAGCCCGTCTCGCCCGCGGCGGCCTCCTGGCCGAGGTAGCGGTCGGAGACGTAGAGCCACACGTCGAGGTCCAGGTCGAGCAGGACGTTGTTGGCCCCGCGGAGCGCGTCGAAGACCGCGGCCAGGTCGTCGCAGGGGTTGACCTGCGTCGTCAGCGGCTCGTGCTCCAGTCCCAGGTCGCGGACGAACGACTCGGAGAACGCCCGCCAGTCCACGTCGGGGTAGGCCGCGTCGTGGGCGGCGTAGGTGCCCGACGCGCCGGCGAGTTTGCCCGAGATCTCCGCGGTCGCCCGCTCGATGCGGCCGAGCGCCCTGCCCAGCCGGGAGGCGTAGACGGCCAGTTCCTTCCCGTAGGTCGTCGGGGTGGCGGGCTGGCCGTGGGTCCGAGCGAGCATCGGCAGGTCGCGGTGCTCGCGGGCCTGTTCGACCAGCGCGTCGCGCACGTCGCGCAGTTGCGGGACGAGCACCTCCTCGACGGCGGGCTTGACCAGCAGGCGGTGGGCGAGGTTGTTCACGTCCTCGCTGGTGAGCCCGAAGTGGATCCACTGGGCCGCGTCGAGCCCCTCGGGGAGGTGCTCGCGGACGAAGTACTCGACGGCCTTCACGTCGTGGTTCGTCGCCGAGTAGTCGCCGTAGCCCTCGGTCTCGATCTGTTTGATCAGCTCCGCGTCCCCGGCGTCGAACCCCTCGTAGACGGCCCGGAGACCCTCGCGCTGGCCGGCGTCGATTTCGAGGGGCGTCTCGGGCAGGTCGGCCAGCGCGATCAGGTACTCGATCTCGACGCGGGTCCGCGCCCGCATGAGCGCCTGTTCGCTGGCGTAGGGGACCAGCGGTTCGGTGTAGCGGGCGTAGCGTCCGTCCAGGGGCGAGACGGCCTGGAGCGGCGATCGGTCGGTCATGGTCGACCGTGTGACGAGTCGGCCAAAGAGCGTGTCGGTCGGCGGTCGCACGGTGAGTCGACCGACGCCATCGCCACAGCGGATCGCTCGGGCGCGGCGGCGCCCGAGCGATTGTGTCGCCCGTGTCGACTGTGTCTCACGCCATTCGCAACTACTTTGCGCGGCCCCGACCGCCCTTCGGACATGAAACTCGCAGGGATGGCCAGCAACCGCGGGCGGAACCTGTTGAACATCGCCGACCGCGCCCCGGGAGGGGCGGAGTTCTCCGTAATCGTGACTAACGACGCCGACGCGCCCGTCCTCGACGCGGCGGCCGAGCGCGGTATCCCCACGGAGGTCGTCGAGCGCGACGAGGGCGAGGACCGTCGCGCCCACGAGGAGCGGGTCCTCGACGCCCTCGCCGACTACGACTTCGACCTCGTGACCCTGGACGGCTACATGCGCCTGCTGTCGGACACGTTCCTCGACGCGGCGCCGACCACGCTGAACGTCCACCCGTCGCTGCTCCCCTCGTTCCCCGGCATGGACGCGTGGGGCGACGCGCTCGACTACGGCGCGAAAGTGGTGGGTTGCACCGTCCACGTCGTCACCAACGCCATCGACGAGGACGGCGAGATCATCGAGGCGGAGGTCGACGGCGGCCCCGTCGTCACCCAGGAACCGATCCCCGTCTACGAGGGCGACGAGAAGGAAGACCTCCAGGACCGCGTCCTCTACGAGGGCGAGTTCAGGGCCTATCCCCGCGCAGTCAAGTGGTTCGCCGACGGCGACGTGACCGTCGACTACGAGGCCAACACCGTCTCGGTGGAGAGCGACACCGGCGGCGACCTGCCCGCCCGCCTGTTCAGTTCCGAGGACCGCGCCGCCGACCTGCGCTACGGGGAGAACCCCCATCAGGACGCCGCGGTCTACGCCGACAACACCGTCGACGAGGCCAGCGTCGTCGGCGCCGACCAGCTCAACGAGGGCGCCAAGGCCCTGTCGTACAACAACTACAACGACGCCGACGGCGCCCTGAACCTGATCAAGGAGTTCGACGAACCGGCCGCCGCGGTCATCAAACACACCAACCCGGCGGGCTGCGCCACGGCCGACACGCTCGCCGACGCCTACGCCGACGCGCTCGCCACGGACCCCAAGAGCGCCTTCGGCGGCATCGTCGCCCTGAATCGCGAGTGCGACGAGGCCACTGCCGAGCAGATCATCGACTCGTTCAAGGAGGTCGTCGTCGCCCCCGGCTACACCGACGCCGCGCTGGAGACGCTGTTCGAGAAGGACAACCTCCGCGTCCTCGACGTGAGCGACCGGTACGACGTGACAGAGACCGTCACCGAGAAGAAGCTCGTCGGCGGCCGCCTCGTCCAGGAACGGGACACCCAGTCGCTGACCCCCGACGACCTCGAAGTGGTCACCGAGCGCGAGCCCACCGACGAGCAGGTCGAGGCGATGCTCTTCGCCTGGCAGACCATCAAGCACGTCAAGTCCAACGCCATCGTCTTCGCGAAGGGCACCGAGACCGTCGGCGTCGGCGCCGGGCAGGTCTCCCGGGTCGACGCGGTCGAGATCGCCGACATGAAAGCCCGGAAGGACGCCGAGGGCAAGAGCCCCGAGGGCGCCGTCATGGCCTCCGACGCCTTCTTCCCGTTCCCGGACGGCATCGAGAAGGCCGCCGAGGCGGGCGTCGAGGCGGTCATCCAGCCCGGCGGGTCGAAGAACGACGACATCGTGACCGAGGCCGCCGACGAGCACGACATGGCGATGGTCATGACCGGCCAGCGCGCCTTCCGCCACGACTGACCGACCGCCTCGCGGTCGCCGCTCCCGCTCGGGACTCCGTCCCGAACCCGTTCGCCGGCGTCTAGCGAGCGCGAATCGACTCGTTACTTTGAACTGTCGGGCGTCGAGTAATTCCGCCGTGCGCAGTCGACGGGCACGCCGCGGGCTCTCGCCGGTGATCGGGACGGTGCTGCTGGTGGCGATAGTCGTCCTGCTGGCGTCGGCCGCGGCCTACGTCGCCTTCGGCGCGACCGACCGCAACGAGCCCGCCCCGGAGGTGACGACGGAGCTCGAACCGGTCGACCGGCCGGCCGCCTACGAGCTCGAGCTCACGAACGGCGAGCGGCTGGACGGCGAGCGGGTCGAACTCCGCGGGGCGGCCGACGAGCGCGCGCTGGCGAACCGGGATCTCATGGCCGGCGACTCGGTGACGGTCTTCCCGACCGACGAGCGGCTGCAGCTCGTCTGGTTCGGCGACCACGGCGCGAGCTACGTCCTGCGGGAGTTCGAGGTCGAGCCGGGGGTCCCGGAGGCGGACGAGGGATGCTCGTTCGTCGACGGCAAGACGACCGTGGACATATACGCCGTGGTTCACTGTGACGTGATACTCCCGGGAGACATCGACATGGAGTCCGGCGGGACGGTCATCGGTCGAGTCGAAAGCGGCTCGGGCGGGATCGACATCGACAACGGCGGTCTGACGGTTTACGGGCCGGTCGCGGCGGACCAGTCCGTCGACATCGACGACTCGAACGTCACCGGGTCGGTCACGGCGGGCGACGACATCGCGGTCGACGGCGCGGAGATCTGGGGCGACGTGCGCGGCCCCGACGTGGACCTCGACACCGCGACTGTCCACGGGTCGGTCAGGAGCGCCAACCAGGTCGACCTCGACGGCGTGACCGTCACGGGCCACGTCTACGCGCCGAGCGTGTCGTGTACCGACAGCCCGACGGTCGACGGCCGGGCCTGTTCGAGCTACACGCCGAAGGACCCCGACGACTACTGAGCGGCTGCGCCGGTCGCGGTCGGCGGCCTCGCGGCACGGCCGAGCCGGTCGGACTCTCCCCGACCGGACGATTTACGGTCCGGTGGGGCGCGCGATACGCCATGACCTACCGAGCGATCCAGGTCGGGACCGGCGGCCAGGGCGGCCGCTGGTGCGAGACCTTCCTGCCGCCGAACGTCGAGAAGGGGCTGATAGACGTCGTCGCCGCCGTCGACGTGGACCCCGACGCTCACGACAACGCCGTCGAACACCTCGGGCTCAACCCGGCCGACTGCTACACCGACGCCGAGACCGCCTTCGCGGAGCACGACGCCGACTTCTGTACCATTGTGACGCCGCCGTGGGCCCACGAGGAGGTCGTCGACGCCGCGGTCGACCACGACCTGGACGTCCTCTCGGAGAAACCCATCGCCGACACCCTCGAAGCGTCGGTCCGCATCGCCGAGAAGGTCGACCGCGCGGGCCTGAAGATGGGCGTGACGATGAGCCACCGCTTCGACCGGGACAAGACGACCGTCCGCCGGCGCCTGCGCTCGGGCGAGCCCGGGCCGCTCGACTACCTCGTCGGCCGCTTCACCTGCAACGCCCGCACCTACGGCCGGTGGGGCGAGTTCCGCCACGAGATGGACAACCCCCTCCTCGTGGAGGGCGCGGTCCACCAGCTCGATTACCTCGCGGACATGGCCGGCGCGAAGTGCGAGCGGCTCTACGCCGACACGTGGCTCCCCGAGTGGGCCGAGTACGAGGACGACGTGCAGGCCACCGTCCAGATGCGCTTCGAGAACGGCGTGCGGGCGACCTGGGAGGGCGCGAAGGCCAACGCGACGACGCTGAACGGCTGGGGCAGCGACTACCTCCGCGCGGAGTGCCGCGACGAGACGCTCGTGCTCGACGACCGCGAGATCGAACGCTACCCCTACGAGCAGGAGCGGGAGTCGGTCGTCGGCGCGACCGACGCCGAGGGCGAGCCGGTCCCGCTGGACGAGCAGGACGCGTGGGGCAACACCTGGCTCGTCGAGCAGTTCGTCGAGTGGCTCGATACGGGCGAACCGATGGCGACGGACGTGCGGTCGAACCTCCAGTCGGTCGCGCTCGTCGAGGCGGCCATCGAGAGCAGCGAGCGCGACGAGGCCGTCGACCCGCAGGCGCTGCTCGCCGAGGCCCGCGAGGCCGTCGAGCTCTGACCCACGCGACGCTTTCGGGCGACCCCCGGACGGCACCCCGGCCGTGAGCCTTAGGTGCGCCCGCGTCGTGGTCGGGACATGGAACTGACGCACTGGGCTCGCGACCACGTCCCGGCCGCGGCGGCGCTGACGGTCGCGTTCGCCGCGCTGTCGGCCGTCTCGCTCGCCGGCGCGACGGGGTGGCTCCTCCTCGCCGCGCTGGAGGTCGGCGCGGCGTCGACGCTCGGGACCTTCCTCCCCCTGTTCGCCCTCGGAACCGTCCTCGGCCTCCCGCTGACCGTCGCCGCCGCGGTCGTCGCGGCGGTCGGTGCGGTCGCGCGGGTCTCGACCGCCGCGGCGGCGAAGCGTCGTGCGGCGAGCACGCGCCTCGGATTGATCGCCTCTCGGATCGAGCGGAACCCGCTCGCGGGGCTCCTCGGGATCGCCGCTCTCGTCGACGATCTCGACACCCGCTCGCCCGAACGCCGGGCCGACGACCGGATCGAGCGGCTGAAGGAGCGCTACGTCGACGGCGGCCTCTCGGAGTGGGAGCTCGAAGAGCGGACGCGGATCGTCCTCGACGAGGAGGGCGTCCACCGCGACCGCGTCCCGGCCGTCGACGACGAACTCCGCACCGGCGAGCGGAACTGAGCGGGCGCCGGGGGAGAGCGGTATCGTGCTACGGGTTCGCGGCGGCGGCTGAGCGGCCGGCCGCGACGTGCGACCGGCTACACCACGCAGTTATTTCCGGCGGCTGGCCCAACGGGGAGACATGGGACGAACGCTGCTGGGGATCGACCTCGACGAGTCGCCGGTCGGCGGGCTCATCGAGGGACTGCTCTCCGACGAGGACCTGGAGAAACTCACCGACGGCGGCCGCGACGTGGACGACGAGCACGGCGCGGACTCGCCCGACGACCCCTCGGTCGCGGACGACGCCGAAGCCGATGTCGGGACCGGTCTGGTCGACGACGCCGTCGAGTCCGGCGAGGGCGACCGTGACGGGGCGACCCGGTCGGAGTCCGGGTCGATCCCGGTGGGGACGAGCGGGGACAGCGACGCGTGGGACTCGCCGAGCCCGGACGGGCCGGACCCGGTCCCCTCGCCCGGCGCGGAGGACGTGGACGACGAGGACGGCGGCTGGAAGGCGAAGCTCCGGCCGGTCCTGCTGAAGGCGACTGCGGCGCTGGCCGTCCTCGCGGTCGTCGCGTTCCTCGCCTATCGCTACCTCGGGAAGGCCAGGTCCGTCGCGAGCGACAAGCTCGGGAGCGACGACGAGGCGGACTCGCCGCCGACCACCGGCGCGGCCGCGGGCGACGCCCCCGAGGCCCGCCGGCGGGCGAAGGCGCCGGACCGCGACGACCGCGAGGAGTTCGCCGACCGCCCCGTCGACGAGACGGTCGGGTACGCCGAGCGCGCGGCGTCGGGCGGCGAGAGCGACGTGTCCGGCGACGGCGAAGACGAGGCCGACGACGGGGAACCGGACACCGTCGGACGGCCGGCCGCCGACTCGGACGTGGGCGCGCTGGTCGGGCTGGCCGCGCTCGCGCTGGTCGCCGCGGTCGTCCGGAAGTTCGGCGAGGACCGCGAGTACGACCCGCTCGTCGACGGACCGGCCGACGACCGCGACGATGAGTGAGGGCGGCGCGAGCGACGGCGAAGACCGGGTGGACGCCGAGGGGGAGCGCGACCCGCTCGCCGGCCTCGCCGAGCGCGAGGGGTGGCACGTCGAGGGGGCGGCCGCCCGCGTCCACTACGAGGGCGAGGGCGACCGCTACAGCGTCGAGTATTACGCCCCGAGCGGCTGCGTGCTCTACTGGAAGGTGCCCCCGGAGGGCGGCGGCGAGACGGCGGTCCCGGTGGGCCGGGAGACGGTCCCGGGCCCGCTGCGAGAGCGCATCCGGATGGACCTCGACGCCGCCGGTATCGACCCCGAAGTCGAGCGACGGTCGCTGTAGTGTGGCGTCCGCGCTACGGGCGCTCGGTTCCGTGTCGACCGTGTCGACGGTCACGTTCCGGAGACTTCGCAGTTCGTTAGGCTAAAGCGCGCCCGTCCGGAACCGGGAGGCATGGAGTTTCACGAGGCGGCGGACTTTCTCTTCGATCTGCGACGGTTCGCGCCGCGGCCGGGCCTGGACCCGACCCGGGACCTGCTCGGCCACCTCGGCGACCCCCACGAGCGACTCGTCCCCGTCCAGGTCGCGGGGTCGAACGGCAAGGGCAGCACCGCCCGGATGGTCGAGCGGGCGCTTCGGGAGGCGGGCCTCTCGGTCGGGCTGTACACCTCGCCGCACCTCGACGACGTGCGCGAGCGGGTCCGCGTCGACGGCCGGCCGATGACCGAGTCGGCGGTGACGGAGTTCGTCGAGTCGTTCCGGGAGTACGCGACCGACCGGGCGACCGACGGCGACTCGCCCACCTTCTTCGAGACGCTGACCGCGATGGCGCTGTGGGAGTTCGACCGCCAGGACGTGGACGTGGCCGTCCTCGAAGTCGGCATCGGCGGGACGCTCGACGCCACGAGCGTCGTCGACCCGATCGCCAGCGCCGTCACCGCGGTCACGCTGGAGCACACCGACCTGCTCGGCGACACGGTCGCGGAGATCGCCCGCGACAAGTCGGGGGTCGCGCCCGCCGGCGCGCCGCTCGTGACCGCGACGACCGGCGACGCGCTGGCCGCGATCCGCGAGGAGGTCGACGACGTGGTGACCGTGGCCGACGCCGACTGGACGGAGCCCGACGACCCCGACGTCGTCGTCGAGTACGGCGGTCGCGAGGGGCTGGAGGGGGCGGTGACGGTCGAGGGGACCGACACCGTCGCCGGCGGGGACGGCGGCGACCGAGCGGACAGGGGGACCGACGCCGACGGCGACGTGTGGACCGTCGATACGCGCCTTCCGCTGCTGGGGGCTCACCAGGCGCGCAACGCCGGGGTCGCGGCGGCGCTCGTCCGGCAGGTGGCCGACCGGCTGGACGCGGACGTGGCGACCGAAGCCGTCGAGCGAGGGTTCCGCAACGCCCACTGGCCGGGGCGGTTCGAGGTGATGGACCGGGAGCCGCTGGTCGTCCTCGACGGCGCGCACAACCCCGGCGGCTGCGAGACGACCGCCGAGGTGCTCTCTACCTTCGACTACGACGCGGCCCACCTCGTCGTCGGCGCGATGACCGACAAGGACCACCGCGGGATCGCCGCGGCGTTCGACGGCGCCGACCTCGGTCGCGTCGTCGCCTGCCGGCCCGACCACGACCGCGCCGAGTCCGCCGAGGTGGTCGCCCGCGCGTTCGAGGCGGAGACCGGCGCCGACGTGACGACCCACGAGCCGGTCGCGGGCGCGCTCGACCGCGCGCTCGACGCCGCCGGCCCGGACGACGCAGTCGTCGTCTCGGGCTCGCTGTACGCCGTCGCCGAGGCGCGCACCCGCTGGTCGCGCCCCACCGTCCCGCTCGACGTGGACTCGGTGGCCGACGCCGAGGCGGCGCTGGAGCGGGCGCACGTCCCGGCGGACGACGCGAGCGGCGTTGCGGGCGACGCCGTCCACCGCGTCCTGCGGACCCGACTCCGGCCGCGCCGCGCCCGCCGTCTGCAGTCCGAACTGCGGGCCCTGGGCGGCGAGGTCGCCCTTCCGGCGCTGGCCGGCCAGGACGAGGAGCGCGTCGACGCGGTGGCGATGGCGACCCGCGACCAGTTCGAACGGCTCGCCGACGCGCTGGCCGAGCGCTCGGACGACCTGACGCCGCTGGCCGGCGAGATCCGGACCGCGATCGACGCGTCGCCGACGCCGAACGCCGCGACGCCGACGCCCGACGCCGAGCGGACGGCCGCCGAGCGGGGCTACCCGTGGGCCGACGGCACCGCGGTCATGGGCATCCTCAACATCACGCCCGACAGCTTCCACGACGGCGGCGAGTACAACACCGTCGCCGACGCCCGCGAGCGCGCCGAGCGGATGGTCGAGGCCGGCGTCGAGATCCTCGACATCGGCGGCGAGTCGACGCGGCCGGGCGGCGAGGTCGTCCCCGCCGACGAGGAGAAAGCGCGCGTCGTCCCCGTCATCGAGGCGGTCTCGGATCTGGACGCGATGATATCTATCGACACGCGCAAGGCCGAGGTGGCCCGTGCCGCGCTCGACGCCGGCGCGGACCTGCTGAACGACGTGTCCGGGCTCGAAGACCCGGAGATGCGGCTGGTCGCCGCCGAACACGACGTGCCCGTGGTCGTCATGCACAGCATCGAGGCGCCGGTCGACCCGACAACGAGCGTCGAGTACGACGACGTGGTCGACGACGTCATCGACTACCTGGCCGAGCGCGTCCTGCTGGCGGAGAAGGCCGGCCTCGACCGCTCGCAGATCCTCGTCGACCCCGGGCTGGGCTTCGGCAAGTCCGCCGCCGAGAGCTTCGAACTCCTGGGCCGGCTGGACGAACTCGCGGCGCTCGGCTGTCCGGTCCTCGTCGGTCACTCCCGCAAGTCGATGTTCGAACTCACCGAGGGCGGCCGCGAGGGGGCGCTCGACGAGACGGTCGCCGGGACGGCGCTGGCCGCCGGGCGCGGCGCCGACGTGATCCGCGTCCACGACGCCCACGAGAACGTCGCCGCCGTCCGCGTCGCGCAGGCCGCCGCCGACCCCGAGCGGTTCGACGAGGAGTGAGCCGGCAGAGGCCGACGGCGCGTCGGCGGCCGATACACTTTTTTCGCTCTCTGTCGGCCGGGCACACATGGACGAGGAGTCGCCGAGCGAGTCGCGGGACCTCGACGAGTGGGCGAGCGCCGTCATGGCCGGCTACGACGGCGTCGCCGAGGCGTACGACGACGACCGGGACCCGGCCCACGAGACCGCTCTCGTCGAGGCGCTGGGGGCCGACCTCCCCGCGGACGCACGCGTCCTCGACGCCGGCTGCGGCGGCGGGCGGGCGGTGCTGGAGGCGCTCGCCAAGGACTTCGAGACGGTCGGGCTGGATATCTCCCCCGAACAGCTAGCGCTGGCCCGCGAGCGCGCCCCCGCGGCGGCGCTCGCCCGCGGCGACCTCACTCGGTTGCCGGTCGCCGACGGCGCCGTCGACGCGGTGACGGCGCTACACTCGGTGATCCACGTGCCGCGCGAGCACCACGAGCGGGCGTTCGCGGAGTTCGCCCGCGTCCTCCGGCCCGGCGGGCACCTCCTGCTGACGACGGGCGTCGGGGAGTGGGAGGGGCGCAACGACAACTGGCTCGACGGCGGCGCCGCCATGCAGTGGAGCTTCCACGGCCGCGAGCGGAGCCTCGAACTGCTCGACTCGGCCGGCTTCGACGTGACCGAGGCGACCGTCCGCGACGACGAACTCGGCGGCGGCGAGTGGCTGTTCGTCCGCGCTCGCCGTCGGGAGTGAGTCCGGCCGTGGCGGCGGCCGCGAGGCCCGACGCCCGGCGAAGCGTTGACCGGGCGCGAGCTCCAACCGGGCGTATGTCCGATGGCTTCGTCCCGCCGGACGTGACCGTCCGCGGGCCCGGCGAGCCGGAGCTGGCCGTCGTCGGCGGCGTCCACGGCGACGAACCCGGCGGCGTCCGCGCGGTCCGTCGACTGCGGGCCGCGCCGCTGGACCTCGAACGCGGCGTCGCGTTCGTCGTCGCGCACCCGGCGGCCGTCGCGGCCGGCCGGCGCTATCTCGACTCCGACCTGAACCGGCAGTTCCCGGGCGACCCGACCGGGGACCGCGAACAGCGGCTCGCGGCGCGCCTCTGCGAGCGGATCGGCCCGCTCACGGCGCTGTCGATCCACGGGACGCGCTCGCAGCCGACGCCGTTCGCGTTCGCCCACCGGTCCGAGCCGGCCGAGTTCGACCTGGCGGCGGAGCTTCCGGTCCCCCACGTCGTCGACCACACGGGCGTCACCGAGGGGACGGTCACCACCTGCGGCACCGTCGTCGAGGCTGAGGTCGGTCCCCAGGGAACCGACGCCGCCGCCGACAGCGCCGAACACCTCGCGCGGGCGTTCCTGCGGCGCCGGGGCGCGCTCCCCGACGACCACCCCGACACCGCCTGCGACTTCTACCGGATGGTCGACACCGTCCCGAAGCCCGCGGGCGACTCCCACGAGGTGTACGTCTCGAACTTCGAGCGAGTCGCCGCCGGGACGGCCTACGCCCGCGCCGACGGCCGCGACCTGGTCGCCGACGCCCCCTTCCACCCGATCCTCTTCTCCGCCGACGGCTACCCCGACGTGTTCGGCTACCGGGGCGAGAAACTCGGCGAGTCGCTCGCCGAGGCGCGCGAGGCGGTCGCCGCGCTCGGCGCCCCGTCCGGCCGGTCCGGCGGCTGAGCGGGGCCGGCGACGGGCCCGGTCAGTTCAGCGTCGGCCGGTCGACCGGCCGGAACCGGTGACCGCAGCGCGGGCACTCGACGCGTCGCTCCCCGTCGGCGTCGACCGTCTCGAACGACCGCGACAGGCCGGTCTTCCCGCAGTCGGGACACCGGCGGAGGAACGGCGGGATCATCGCTACCACCGATCGGTAAGCGGGCGAGCGACAAGGACCCGTCGCCGCGGGGCCCGACTCACAGCAGGCCGTACTCGGTCTGGAGGTCCCGGTAGGTCTGGAGATACCGTTCGAGGACGGCGTCGTGGTCGAACGCGGCGTACTCCTCGTCGACGGTCAGCCGCTCGAACTCGCCGGCGTCGACGATGGCGTCGGCGATCTGCTGGGGGTCGGTCGCGCGGAAGCTGCGCTCGACCTCCTCGATGAGCTCGTGGGCGCTGGACTCGGCCTGGTACTCGACGATGCCGACGCAGCCGCAGGCCAGCGCCCACAGCAGCTCGCTCGCGAAGTACT
Organism: Halosimplex halophilum; assembly: GCF_004698125.1. Classification (NCBI taxonomy): domain Archaea; kingdom Methanobacteriati; phylum Methanobacteriota; class Halobacteria; order Halobacteriales; family Haloarculaceae; genus Halosimplex; species Halosimplex halophilum. The sequence goes on along the minus strand of NZ_ML214297.1, from coordinate 1,631,404 downwards.
CCCGGCGGGCCGTCTGGACGAACGCGTGGGCCCCCTTGTAGTAGGCCACTCGCTCGGCGCGGTCGCAGGCGCCGGCGAAGGTGACCCGGTCGTCGATCCGGAGGTCACGGACCTGTCGCTCGTAGCCCTCCCGTTCCGGACCGTCGCCGACGACCGTCGCCGACCAGTCGCGGTCGCGCAGCTCGGCGAGCCCGAGCAGGAGGCTCTCCAGGTTGGCGCTCCCGTCGAGGGGGTGGGCGTAGACCACGTCGACCTCCTCGGCGGGCTCGGTCTCCCTGACCGTCTCCATGTCGATGCTCTCGGGGACGACCTGCGTGGCCTCGGTCGTCGCGCCGCGTTCGCGGACGCGCGTGCGAACCATCTCCGAGGGGCTGACCACGGTGTCCGGGAGGGTGGCGGCGCGGTCGGCGAACCGCGAGTCGTCGACCGACTCGTCGCCGAACCACTCGACGACGAGGGGCGCCCGGGCGAGCGTGCCGCCGAGGCTCGCGGCGAGGACTCCGACGGGCGGGTCGGGTCGGGCGTGGACCACGTCGGGGTCGTAGAGCGCGAGCAGCGCGGGCAGGCGGAGGGCGAAGGAGGTGAGCGCGGGCGAGATGGTGACGCCGCGGTAGGTGACGCCGTCGCGTTCGACGGTCTCCTCGTCGCCCTCCCAGAACTGGGCGCAGAAGACGGTCACGTCGTGGCCGCGGGCGGCGAGGTGGCGTGCGACGCGTTCGAACCGGCGGGCGCCTTCGGTGTCCCGATAGTGGGTCGTCTCCATCGAGACGAACGCGACGCGCATACGCCGGACGATGGCGTCGGGTATCAAAAATCCCCGCGATCCCTCGGGGCCGAGCGGGTAAGGCAGCCGTACCGCGGCGCCTCCGTAGCCGCTCTCGCCGGAGTAACTCGCACCTACCGCGCAACAACGCTTATCGCCGCCCTGTGGGGATCGGGCCGGTAGTGAATCGACGGGCGTTCCTTGCGAGCGCCGGGGTGGCGCTGTCGCTGGGAGTCGCCGGGCGCCGGGCGGCGAGCACGCCGGATGCGCTCGTCGTCCGCGTCTGGTTCAGCGAGTCCGCGGCCACGCACGACGCCCTCGAAGACAGGGTCGAGGGGTACCTCGGCGGGGCGCTCGACGAGGCGCTCGACGCGGCCACCGTCGAGTTCGCGCCGTCGACGGTCGCGCTGCCACACGAGGGCGGCAAGGCCTCGCTCGGGAGGGACTGGCCGATGCGAGTCGCCGAGGGGCTGGTCGGGCTCGGGGAGGTCGACCCCGTCGGGGACGTGAACCTGCTCGTCACCGACGGCGACCCGCGGCGCCAGCCCGCCGGGTACGCGCGCCCCCACGTCGCCGCGGCGACCGGCGGGGCGTACATCGCCCGGATGCCCCCAGTCGAGGAGAGACCGACGGTCGTCCCCTACTCGGTCCCGGCCGCCGCGACGCAGCTGCTCCTCCACGAGGTCGGGCACGCCCTCGGCGCCACTCACGCCCACGGGACGGCGCGGCGGGAGGGCGACGCGCTCGTCGCGAGCCCGATGGTCGGCAGCTACCTCTGGGCGTCCGAACGGGTCCGCGAGGAACAGCTCGCCGACGGGAACGTCTGCGGGGGCGCGTACCCGAGCGACGACGGCGCCTCGGAGCGGCGACTCGACCTGCGCTACGCGGACTGCGCTGCGCGTGCGCTACGGTGACGAAAAAAGCGGCGAACGTCGTCGCGCCTTAGCTCGCGGCGTCCGTCTCGGTCTCGGTGTCGTCCTCGGCGATACCGTCGTCCGTCTCGGTCTCGTCGCCGATGACACCGCCGTCGTCGGTCTCGGTGTCCGTCTCGTCGCCGATGACGCCGCCCTCGTCGGTGGGCGTCCCGTCCTCGGTCTCGGTCTCGTCGCCGAGGCCATCCTCTTCGGTCTCGGTCTCGTCACCGAGGCCATCCTCTTCGGTCTCGGTCTCGTCGCCGAGGCCATCCGCTTCGGTCTCGGTCTCGTCGCCGAGGCCGTCGTCCGCCTCGGTCTCGGTGTCCATCAGGCCGTCGCCTTCCGTCTCGGTCTCGTCGCCGATCGCGGGGGTGCCGTCGTCGCCGTCCTCGCCGACGGCGGCCGTGTCGGTTCCGGCGCCCGGGCCGGGGCCCCCGCAGCCGGCGAGGGCGACCAGGGCGACGATGCAGACTGTCGCGAGTGTGCGGTACATGCGTTTCGACGCTGGGGCGTCGGCCGTTTCGTTATTCGCGGGCATTCGAGGAAGGGACGCAACGTTTCCCCCGTTGTGTCCGTCCCACCGGCGCCAAACCCGCACTTACTGTGGCGGTCTGGCACGCCTACCGGAACCGCGGGACCGCCCGCACGGGCCGAGCGGGCCCCGCTCGGCCGCCCGGAAGGACTTTCTCCGTCCCGCCGCTTGCCCGGGGTATGTACGACCTCGACCGGTATCTCAACGTGCGCAGCGCCTACGGCGCCTCGTTCGCGCCCGACGGGACGCTGTCCTTCCTGCTTGACGCCACCGGCACTCCCCAGGTCTGGACGCTCGACGAACCCCGGGGCTGGCCCGTCCAGCGCACCTTCTTCGAGGAGCGGGTCACCTTCGCCTCGTGGTCGCCCGAGCGCCGGGAGCTCGCGTTCGGCATGGACGAGGGCGGCGACGAGCGCGCCCAGCTCTACCGGCTGGACGCCGACGACGGGACGATCACCGACCTCACCGCCCGCCCCGACGCGAAACACCGCTGGGGCGGGTGGTCCCACGACGGCGACCGCTTCGCGTTCGCCTCCAACCGCCGCGACGAGTCCGTCTTCGACGTGTACGTCCAGGGCCGGACCGAGACGGGCGACGACGCCGAACTCGTCCACGAGGGCGACGGCTGGCTGTCGGTCGGCGGCTGGGCGCCCGCCGACGACCGCCTGCTCGTCTCGCAGGCCCACTGGAACTTCGACCAGGACCTCTACGTCCTCGACCTCGACTCGGGCGAGCGCCGACACCTCACGCCACACGACGGCGACGTGCGGTTCACGAGCGCCCAGTGGAGCCCCGACGGCGACGCCCTGTACCTGACGACCGACTACGAGTCGGACACGAAGTACCTCGCTCGCCTCGACCTGGCGGCCGTCGGCGACGACCCCGACGAGTCCGACCTGGCCGATGCGCTCGATGTCGTGGCCGACGGGGGCGAGTGGAACGTCGGCGGCGTGGCGCTGGACGACGACACCGGTCGGCTCGTCTACTCCCGGAACGTCGACGGCTACACCGACCTCACGGTCGGCGAACTCGCGGGCCCGGCCGAGATCGACGAGTTCCCCGCGCCGGACCTCCCGGGCGGGGTCGCCGGCGGCGTCGCCTTCGACGACGACGCCGAGCGGTTCGCGTGCTCGGCGACCGGCCGGACGGAGAACACGAACGTCTACGTCGTCGATATCGGGACTGGGGAGTTCGAGCGCTGGACTGACGCCTCCACCGCGGGCATCCCGAGGTCCTCATTCGTCGAGCCCGAACTCGTCCGCTACCCGACCTTCGACGACCGGGCGATCCCCGGGTTCTTCTCGCTGCCCGACGACTGGGAGGCCGGCGAGACTCCGGTAATCGTGGACATCCACGGCGGCCCGGAGAGCCAGCGCCGCCCCTCGTTCGCCGGGCTCACGCAGTACTTCCTCTCGCGGGGCTACGCCGTCTTCGAGCCCAACGTTCGCGGGTCGACGGGCTACGGCCGGGAGTACACCCACCTCGACGACGTGGAGAATCGGATGGACTCCGTGGCGGACGTCGAGGCGGCCGTCGAGTGGCTGACGGATCACGAGGCGATCGACCCCGACCGCGTGGTCGCGATGGGCGGCTCCTACGGCGGGTTCATGGTGCTGGCGGCGCTGACGGAGTACCCCGACCTGTGGGCCGCCGGCGTCGACATCGTGGGGATCGCCAACTTCGTCACGTTCCTGGAGAACACCGGCCCGTGGCGCCGCGAACTGCGCGAGGCGGAGTACGGATCGCTCGACGAGGACCGGGAGTTCCTCGAATCCGTCTCGCCGATCAACAACGTCGAGTCGATCGCTGCGCCCCTGTTCGTCCTCCACGGGGCCAACGACCCGCGGGTGCCGCTGGGCGAGGCCGAACAGATCGCCGAGGAAGCCGCCGAGCAGGGCGTCCCCGTCGAGAAGCTCGTCTTCGACGACGAGGGCCACGGGATCACCAAACGGGAGAACCGGATCGAGGCCTACACCGCGGTCGTCGACTTCCTCGACGAGCACGTCTGAGCGATGGGAGAGGACGAACGGGCGCCGGCCACCGACCTCCCGGAACGCTCCCGCGAGCGGGTCGCCGGCTGGCTGGCCGACCTGCGTGGGCGCTACGACGGCTTCGAGCGCGTCGACAGGCGGTGGGAGCTCGCGCCCGACGCTTACGAGCGCGACCGCGAACGGATCGCCGGTGGCGCCAACGGCGGCGCCGGGATCTGGGTCACGAACGACGCCGGCGAGGTGCTGCTCGTCCGCAACGAGGGCGACGAGGGCTGGGCGGACCCCGGCGGCAAGCGCGAGGCCGGCGAGTCCTTCGAGGCGGCCGCCCGCCGGGAGGTCCGCGAGGAGACCGCCGTCGAGGCGACGATCACGGGCGTCCGCGAGGCGCACGTCCTCGAACTCGTCGACCGGACGGACCCCGAGCGGCCGGCGCTGGCCAGCCTCATCGTGATCTTCGACGGGGAGCACGCGGGCGGCGAGCCGCGGCCACGGGAGGGAGAGATCGCCGCCGTCCAGTGGGCCGCGGAGCCGCCGGAGACGGTGCTGTACCCCGAGGTCGCCGACCGGCCGTACCCGGCGGGCGAGTGACCGAGGCGGCCGGCGACCCGCTCGCGGGCCCTGAACGAAGGAACGGGTTTATGGTGGAGTGGGCGCTGGTGCGGACGATGTCCGTGGCCGAGGTCTCCCGGGACAGGGTGGAGGAGCGGCTGGTCGCGCTGGAGGACGAGTACAGCGGGTTCCCCGTCAACCAGACGACGCTCGCGGTGGCGAGCGACGCCTACGAGCGCGCCGGCGACCGCTGCGAGGACGGGATCGTCGACGCGTACGTCCAGCTGTACAACGACAGCGAGGACGTGCTGCTGGTCGAGCGCGACGGCGAGTGGGTCGTCCCTCACGGCGAACCGGCGACCGACGAGCGCGTCGTCCCCGGGACCGAGGCCGCGGTCCGGGAGGCCACCGGCGTCGCCTGCTCGCTGACCGGCCTCGCGCGCGTGACGATCCTGGGCGTCCGCGACGAGGACGACCCCGAGCGGCCGCCGGTCTACCGACTGATCGCCGTCTTCGTCGCCGAGACGGAGGGATCGGCCGCGGCCGGGACCACGCCGACGGAAGGGACGACCCGGCGAACCGGGGCGAACGGCGACCCCGCCGGCGACGCCACCGACGATGCGACGCCCGAGGGCGTCCGCTGGCACCCCACCCTGCCCGAGTCGGCCGTCCCGTCGCACTGACGGGACTCTCGCGGCACCTCTCCCCCGCCGGGGACTCGCTCCACCGGAACACTTACCGCGGCGCTGACCCCTACACCCGCCAGTGGCAGCCATCGAGACCGACGGGCTCACGAAGCGCTACGGGTCGGTCGCCGCCGTCGAGGGGCTGGACCTGACCGTCGACGCCGGGACTATCTACGGCTTCCTCGGTCCCAACGGCGCCGGCAAGACGACCACGATGCGGCTGCTGACGGGTCTCACACGGCCCAGCGACGGGACCGCGACCGTCGCCGGCGTCGACGTGCGCGACCGCGACCGGCTGGGCGAGCGGATCGGCTACGTCCCCGACACGCCGCCGCTGTACGAGAAGCTCACCGCTCGCGAGCAGCTCTCGGCGGTAGCCGACGTGCGCGGGCTCGACCCCGAGCGCGCCCGCGAGCGGGTCGACGCCCTGTTCGACCGGTTCGGGCTGGCGGCCGCCGACGACCGCATCGAGAGCTACTCGAAGGGGATGAAACAGAAGACCAGCGTCGTCCAGGCCGTCGTCCACGAGCCCGACGTGCTCTTCCTCGACGAGCCGACGAGCGGGCTCGACCCCAACGCCGCGCGGACGCTCAAGGAACTGCTCACCGAGCTGCGCGACGACGGGACCGCCGTCTTCCTCTCGACGCACGTGCTCTCGGTGGTCGACGAACTGGCCGACACAGTCGGCCTGCTCTCCGAGGGGCGGCTGCTCGCCGAGGACGACCCCGAGCGGCTGGTCGCCGCCCGCGACGGCGACACGCTGGAGGACGCCTTCGTCGAGTTGACGAGCGACGACGTGTCTGTCCGCCTGCGCGAGTCGCCATGACCGACCCGGCCGTCGTCGTCGCGCGGACGGCACTCCGCCAGACCTACCGGAAGGTCCGCGAGTCGACGCGGATGACGGCCTTCTTCCTCCTGATACCGGCGTTTTTCGGGCTGCAGGTGTCCGGCCTCGTCGGCCCGGGCGCCTACGACCTGGGCCGGCGGTTCGCCGCCGGCGAGGTCGCGCCGGTCGTGACCCGCCTCCGCGGGGCGGTGCTGGCGGGGCTCGTCCTGCTCGCGCTGATGGGCGTGCTCGGCGCCGCGGGCGGCAACAGCGAGTTCAAGGACCGCTACGTGGCGTTCCTGACGGCGACGGACACCCGCGCGGTCGCCGTGGGGAGCGTCGCCCGCCAGACCGCCGTCTGGACGGCGCTGTTCTGGCCGGTCGCGCTCGCCGGCGCGGTCGCCTTTTCGCTCGGCGCCGGCGAGCCGGTCGCCGCCGTCTCGCTGGTCGCCGGCAGCCTCTGGCTGTTCGTCGTCGCCGGCGTCGTGACGGCCCCCGTGGGCTTCGCCGCGCGGTGGGTGCTCGACGGCTACGGCCTCTCGAACAACGCCCGGTTCGGCCTCGGCGTCGGGATGCTCGGGCTGTTCTACCTCGTCCTGTTCACCCGCGAGGCCGTCGGCGCCGCGCTGGCGCCGACGCCGCTGTCGTGGGCCGGCGACCTGCTGCTCGTGACCGTCCCCGGCGCCGGCGCCTCGCTCGCCCGCGCCGGCGGGTTCCTCCTCGGGAGCCTCGGCCTCCTGTTCGCGTCGCTGGCCGCCACCGTCCGCCTCGCCGAGGCGGTCTGGTACGGCGACCGCGCGCTCGACGACGGGGACGACGAGACCGAGGGGCCGCCGGCGTTGACGACGCCGGTCAGGGACGTGCTCGCGTCGGTCGTCCCGCGGCCGACCGCCGCGCTCGTCGAGACGACCTGGCGCCGGACCAAGCGCACGCCGAAGACGCTGTGGTACGTCTACCCGGCCGTCTTCGTCGGGCTCGTCACGGCCGAACAGCTGGTCTACAGCGGCCCGTTCGGCGCCGCGATGTACGCGCCGCTCGTCGCCGTTACCGGCGCGCTGGCCGCCGGCAGCGGCTTCACGCTCAACCCGCTGGGCACCGAGGGCGACGCCCTGCCCGGCCTGCTGACCGCCGGCGTCTCGGGGGCGACGTTCGTCCGTGCGAAGGCCTACGCCGTCGTCCTCCCCGCGATGCCGTTGCTCGCCGGCGCCGCGCTGGGCACCGCTATCGGCGCCGGCGTCCGCTCGCCGCTGGTCGTCGCCGCCGTCGGCGTCTTCGCCGTCGCCCTGGCGGTCGCCGCGCCGCTGTGCTCGCTGGCCGTCGGGGTCCACTACCCGCCCGGCGACGAGGGGCTGCTCGGCGAGGACGTGCAGATCCCGAACAAGTCCGCCTCCGCGGCCTACACCCTCGGGATGATCCTCGTCGCCGCGCCGGGGCTCGGCACCCTCGGGGCCTACGCACGACCGGCCGCGGTCGACCCGGCGGTCGTCGCCGCCGGCGTCTGCGCGACCGCCGTCCTCGCGGCCGCCGTCTCCTGGCGGGCCTATCGCCACGCCGTCGCGAAGGTCGACGCCTACTCGATGGAGTGACGGGCCCGAACCGAAACCGACTCCCGTCGAGCGCGGGCTCCTGAAACCATGACGGAATCCGACGGCATCAGCGTCGAGGGGCAGAACGCGGTGGTCATCGGCGGCACGAGCGGCATCGGGCTGGAGATCGCCCGCGCGTTCGCCCGCGGCGGGGCGGACGTGGTCGCGACCAGCCGCTCGGAGGAGTCGGTCGCCGAGGCCGCCGCGGAACTGCGCGATCTCGGTGCGGAGACGGTCGAGGTGACCTGCAACGTCCGCGACCCCGACTCCATCGAGACCCTCCGGGAGACCGTCGAGGACGCGCTCGGCGCGGTCGACACGCTCGTCACCTCCCAGGGCTCGGTCGCGACGACGCCGGTCACGGAGATGAGCGACGAGGAGTGGGCCCAGGACATCGACGTGCTCCTGACCGGCGCCTTCCGCGCGATCCGCGAGTTCGGCGCCGCGATGGACGAGGGAGCCATCATCAACGTCTCCTCGATGTCGGCCCGCCAGTCCCGGGAGGCCCGCCCGAGTTACGTCTCCGCGAAGGCCGGCCTGGACGGGCTCACCCGCGCCGCGGCCGCCGACCTCGCGCCCGAGGTGCGAGTCAACGCCATCGCCCCCGGCTTCGTCAAGACGGAACTCGCCGGCCCGAAACTGGAGGACGGCTCCGAGTTCCGCGAGGGCGTCGACGAGCGCACGCCGATGGACCGCGTGGCGACCCCCGACGAGATCAGCGGCGCCGCGCTCTACCTCGCGAGCGACGCGGCCTCGTTCACCACGGGCGAGATCATCACCGTCGACGGCGGCTACGACCGAAGCTCGGTCTGACGGGACCGCTCGCGCTCGCCGGCGGGGTAGTCGCCGAACGGTCTATCGGTTCGAGTAGCGCTGACATGTGCCCGCGCCGGCCGGCGCGGACCCGGCGAGATCGACCGACCCCGGCGTCGCCGCCGGTCCGACGAACGGGGCCGTAACCGCGGGACTGCGCCGACAAATATCGTCTTTTTCGCGCTGTGGGTCGACCTACCGGCGGGCCGCGTGGACGCGTCGGGGCCCCTCCGAGCGGTCGTCAACCGGTCGAGGTGTCGGCGTGTCTCCGCGGAGCCCGCGGTCGGTCGCCGCGCGGGGTAACGAGGCGTTGTCGCGGCGCCGACCCGTGGTTACTCGCAGTGGTCGCCGAATAACAACGACTGCGGTATCCGTGGCCGGCACCATGTTCGAGTCGTTACTCGGTGGCGGATCGACACGGGGACGGACTCTCCTGGTCGTCGCAGTGGTGTTGCTCGGGAGCACAGTCGCCGTCGGCGCGGCCGGGCTGGTCGCCGGGACCGACGACGGCGAGGACGCCCCGGGAGTACACGCCCAGGAGGTACAGGAGTCGCCCGACGCCTACCCGCCGTCTGTGAACCTCTCGTCGGCGAACGCGACCCTCCGCGGTGAGGCGGCCAACGACACGGCCGGCTGGTCGGTCGCGTCGGCCGGCGACGTGAACGGCGACGGTGTCGAGGACCTGATCGTCGGTGCCCCGCGCAACGCGTCGGCGGGGCCGAACACCGGCGCGGCCTACATCGTCTACGGGCCGGTCGACGAGTCGTCGGTGAACCTCAGCCGGGCCGATGTCGTGCTGCGCGGCGCCGACAACAACGACCTCGCGGGGTGGTCGGTGTCGACCGCCGGCGACGTGAACGGCGACGGTTACGCCGACGTGGTCGTCGGCGCGCCGTACAACGACAGCACCGCGCCCAACGCGGGCGCGGCCTACGTCGTCTACGGGGACGAGTCGATGCCGGCGACGATGAACCTCACCGACGCCGACGCGGTGCTGACCGGCGCCGAGGCCAACGCCCTCGCCGGCTACGACGTGTCGGCGCTCCGGGCGAACGCGAGCGACGAGGCTGGCGATGCGAACGGCGCCGACGCGAACGGTGACGACGAGTCGGACGATGCGTACGGTTCGGACGCCGCGAACGCGAGCGCCGTGCTCGTCGGCGCGCCCGGCGTCGACACCGACGAGGGGAGCGACGCCGGCGCGGCCTACGTCGTCGACGGCGAGTCGATCGCCGACGCCGCCGACGAGGTGGGGGACGCGCCGGGCGAGGTGAACCTCTCCGACGCCGACGCGACGTTCGTCGGCGAGCGCGCGGGGAGCAGGGCCGGCTGGGCGGTGGCGCCGGCCGGTGACTTCGACGACGACGGCGCGGCCGACGTGGTCGTCGGCGCGCCGCGGTACAACGCCAGCGCCCCCGAGGACGCGGACGCGGAGTGGATCAACCAGTCCGGCGCGGCCTACGTCGTGAACGGCTCCAGCGAGGGGACGGTCCCGCTGTCGGACGCGACGGCGACCTTCGTCGGGGAGTCGGAGCGCGACCGCGCCGGCTACGCCGTCTCGACCGCCGGCGACGTGAACAACGACAGCGTCGCCGACCTCGTCGTCGGCGCGCCGTACAACGACTCGCTGAACCGGACGAACTCGGGCGCGGCCTACGTCGTCTACGGCGACGACGACTTCGCAGCGTCCGGCGGCGAGTCCGACGACAGCGGTGACGAGGCTGAAGACGGCGACGAGGCCCGCGAATCGTCGCTCGCCGGGGCCGACGTTCGGCTGGCGGGCGCCGAACCGTTCGACCGGGCCGGCTGGTCGGTCGCCGACACCGGCGACGACGGCGTCACCTGCGACGGCGTCGCGGACGTGCTGGTCGGCGCGCCGCTGAACGACTCGACCGCGCCGAACGCCGGCAGCGCGTACCTGGTCGCCGGCGACGAGTCGCTCCCGGCGGCGGCGAACCTCTCGGACGCGTCGACGGCGTTCCTCGGCGCGGCCGACGGCGACCGCGCCGGCTACTCGGTCGGTGCCGGCGACTTCGACGGCGACGGCTTCGCCGACGTGGCGGTCGGCGCGCCGTACAACGACTCGCTGAACCGGACGAACGCGGGCGCGGCCTACGTCGCCATCAGTGGCTGCGAAGTCGTCGAGCCGACCGAGACGCCGACCGAGACGCCGACGGCCACGCCCACCGAGACGCCGACGGAAACCCCGACGCCGACCGAAACGGCCACTCCGACGCCGACGGAGACGGCCACGCCCACCGAGACGGCCACGCTGACGGAGACGGCCACGCCCACCGAGACGGCCACGCCGACCGAAACGGCCACGCCCACCGAGACGGCCACGCCGACCGAAGCTCCCGACGAGACGGAGACGCCGGACGGAACCGAGACGCCCGACGAGACCGAGGTGCCGCCGGGCACGGAGACCCCGGACGACACGGAGACGCCGACCGCGACGCCCGGAACGGAGACGCCGACAGCGACTCCGACTGCCACGCCGGGAACCGAGACGCCGACTGCCACGCCGGAGCCGGCCGAGGAGACGATCGACTTCGTCGCGTTCTGTTTCCCCTCGGACCAGACCGAGCGGCGGGTGATCATCTTCTCGGACGTAGCGGAGGTTGACGGCGAGCCGGTCGCGGCCGAGTACGACGAGGGCGGGAGCGGTCCCGCGCCGGTCTCGGTCGTCCACCAGGCCGGCGGCGCCCTCTACGAGGTCTCCGGCAGTCCCGGAGAGATCGAGGCCGGAGAGGGGAGCGAAGTGACCGGCGAGCGCTCGGCGAGCGAGCCCTGTGCCGCGGGCCAGGCCGACCTCCGGTTCACGGCGGGTGAACTCGACGACGGCGCAGCCAAGGCGTTCCCGGACAACGCCGACGTGGACACGCCGACGCCGACCGCGACCCCCACCGCGACGCCGGACGACGGCGGCGCGGGTAACATGGCCGACGGCGACGCCACCGCGCTGGAGACGATGTCCCGGTCGCCGCTGTTCCCCGTCCCCTTCTTCGCGATGATGGGCCTCTCGATGGTCGTCCTCGCGGGCAACAAGCTCCGGACCGAGGAGTGATAGAGCCGTAGCGGGACGGCTCCCTTCGACCGTACTTTTTTCGCTCCCGTGGACGACCAGCGGACGATGGCGACGAGCATCGACCGCGGCTTCCTCCGGATCGACGATCCGCGAGCGCTGCTCGTCGGTGACCGACCGCGACGGACCGCGCTCGCCCTCCTCGCTTCGGCGGTGCTCGTCGTCGCTGGCGCGGCAGTCAGGTCCGCGTTCATCCGTTCGTACTACGATCCCGGATTCCCCCTGTCGCAGTGGTCGGTCGTCAACACGGCGTTGGGCCTCTCTGTCCCGGGGTTCCTGGTAGTGGTCGCGCTGACGGCCGGCTACGCGTATCTGAACCGCGGGTATCTGCCGACGCTCGCGCTCGGTACAGCGTCGAAACTCGGTGCCGCGTCGGTCGTCGTTACCGACCTCTCGGTCGGCCGCGGTGGGCCGCTGGGAGACCCGACCGGCACGGTCACGCTCGGGTACCAGTTGCCGTCGGCCGCGGCGTTCGTCCCGCCGGTTCTGGTCCTGTCGACGCTCGGCTTCGCGCTCGGGTTGCTCGTTCGCCGATACCGCCGAACGCGCGACGGGACCCGGTGAGTGTCGGTCGCGGGAGCCCCGGGTGCCGGCCGCGGGAACGCGTGAGGCGCAACGGATTTCCCGCGTCGCTGCCGAGAGGGGAGCAACGTGGACGAGACGATCCGCTGGCTGCAGGGCCGCCCCTACTACGAGGGCCAGATCACCGAGCGGCGGACGACGCCCGGCCGCGAGGCGACCTTCGGCGACGTGGAGCTGGACTCGCGGCTGGCGAGCGCGCTGGAGTCGGAGGGGATCGACCGGCTGTACGACCACCAGGCGCGGGCCGTCTCGGCGGTTCGGGACGGCGACAACGTCGTGCTGGCGACGCCGACCGCCAGCGGGAAGTCGGTCGGCTACACGGTGCCGGCCTTCGAGCGGGCGCTCGATGAGCGGGCGACGACCCTCTATATCGCCCCGCAGGTCGCGCTCATCAACGACCAGGAGGAGACGCTCTCCGACCTCGCGCACGGCCTCGGCTTCGGGTCGGGCGTCTCCGTCGCGCAGTACACCGGTCGGCAGGACAGGAAAGAGAAAGAGGCCATCCGCGACCGCCAGCCGACGGTGTTGCTGACGACGCCAGACATGCTCCACTACGGGATCATGCCCCACGGCCACCGGCTGTGGGACTGGTTCTTCGAGCGCCTGGAGACCGTGGTGGTCGACGAGGTCCACGAGTACCGCGGCGTGTTCGGCAGTCACGTCTCGCTGGTCTTCCGCCGCCTCCAGCGGCTCTGCGAACGCTTCGACGCCGACCCCGACTGGGTCTGCTGCTCGGCGACCATCGGCAACCCGGTCGACCACGCGGCGACGGTCACCGGCCAGTCGCACGGGTCGTTCGAACTCGTCGACGAGGACACGAGCGCGACGGGGCCGACCCACTGGCTGTTCTGGAACCCGCCGGAGTACGAGGGCGGCGAGGGGTTCGGGAGCGGCCGCCGGCGCTCCAGTCACGTCGAGACCAAGCGGCTGTTCGTCGACCTCGTGGCGAAGGGCCACCAGACCGTCGTGTTCACGCAGTCCCGGCAGGTCGCGGAACGGTACGCGACCGACAGCGCGAGCGACCTGCGCGAGCGGGGCGAACACGATCTGGCGCGGTCCGTCGAGGCCTACCAGGCGGCGCTCACCGACGAGCGCCGCGGCGAGATCGAGGACGGCCTCGACTCCGGGGAGGTCCGGGGGGTGTGGTCGACGAACGCCCTCGAACTCGGCGTCGACATCGGCGGCCTCGACGCGGTCCTGCTCGACGGTTACCCCGGGACGCGGATGGCCGCGTTCCAGCAGGGCGGCCGCGCCGGCCGGGGGACCGACCCGTCGCTCGTGGCGATGGTCGCCGGCGAGGACCAGCTCGACCAGTACCTGATGGCCCACCCGCGCGATTTCTTCGACGAGGAACCGGAGGAGGCCATCTCCAACCCCGAGAACGAACACCTCCTGCCGGAGCACGCCCTCGCGGCCGCCCGGGAGACGTGGCTGCGGCCCGACGACGACCGCCACTTCGGCGAGCCGTTCCCCGATATCGTCGCGGACCTGACCGAGACCGGCGCCCTCGACCGCCGGAACACCGACGCGGGCGTCCGCTGGCTGTACTCGGGAGAGGGCAGTCCCCAACACGAGATGAGCCTGCGGACCGTCGGCGACCGCGAGGTCCAGCTTCGCGACCGCCGGAACGGGAACCGGATCGCGGAGCTCCCCTTCGCGGACGCGCTGCGGGACGCCCACGAGGGGGCCGTCTACCACCACCAGGGCCAGGACTACGAGGTCGTGGACCTGGACCTGCGTTCGGACGTGGCGGACCTGGCGCCCGTACGCCCGGACTACTACACGCAGGTACTCCACGACAAGACGATCACCGTCGAGGACGACCGCCGGGAGCAGACCCTGCCTACCCACCCCGAGGTGACCGTCCGGTTCGCCGACGTGAGCATGCGCAAGCAGATCACGGGCTTCGAGCGCTACGACAGGCAAAGCGGCGAGCCGATCGGCCGGGAGTCGCTGGACCTGCCCGAGACGACGCTGGAGACCGAGGCCGTCTACTTCACGGTCCCGGGCGCGGTCGAGACCGATATCCGGGTCGCGGGCGACGAGCCCGACGCCTTCCCGGGGGCGATCCACGCGGCCGAACACGGGATGATCTCGCTGTTCCCGCTGTCATTTCTCTGTGACCGGCGGGACGTTGGCGGGCTCTCGACGCCGCTGCATCCCCACACCGACTGCGCGACGGTCTTCGTCTACGACGGCTACCCCGGCGGCGTCGGGCTGACCGAGCGGGCCTACGAGACGGTCGTCGACCTGATGGAGCGGACGCTGGGGATGCTCCGGGACTGCCCCTGCGAGTCGGGCTGTCCGGCCTGCGTCCAGTCGCCCCACTGCGGCAACGCCAACGACCCGCTGGAGAAGGACCTGGCCGCCGACCTGCTCGCCGCGCTCGTCGAGTAGCCGCCGTCGGCTCCCCTCCCGAACCCGTCGCTCGACGAGCCGCCGACCTCGCCCGACGAGCGGCGGGACCCGCGCGGCGATCGCCCCGTTCCGAAACGGTCGGCGTCGTGATTGTTTCGAGTGTTCCGGACGTACGCCCGTCCGTTTCGACCGTTTCGGTCCGATCGGCGGGACCGTCCGAACTCGGCCGTGTGTACCGATTTCGGGGGGTTCGGAGCGACGGGACGGCGGTAAACCGCTACAACTGACGGGACGTGTTTGCGGTTCTTTGGCACTGTCGGGCGTCCGAAGAGACACGGGGCGAGGTGGACCACCGGCGTCGGCGGCGCCGGCCCGGATCCCCCCGTCACGAATCATGTCAAACATGCACACGCGCACGGCAGCGACACGGGACAGCAGTCGGGTCGACTCGGCGGGCATCCGGACCATGCACGACATCTTCTCCGACTGGGAGCGGCGGGCGATCCTCTATCACCTGCAGTCGGTCGGCGGTCGGTCGTCGGTCGAGGCGCTGGCGGCCCACCTCGTGGGGTGGTGGCGGGGCCGCGAGGAGCCGGCCGAGGTCGACGGGGAACTCGTCGACCGCGTCCGTCGGCGCCTCGGATGCGCGCACCTGTCGAAGCTCGACGACTTCGGGGTCCTCGCGTACGACCCGCGCTCGGGGACCGTCCGCCTCTCCGAGGAGATGAAACTCTCCGTCAGCGAGCCGTGGACGGACCGCAGCGGGTGCGAGTCCGCGGGCCGTGTACTCGGCGACCTCGCCGACGACGCCGCGCCCGGGGCGGAAGCGGGGACGGGGGCGGAGACGGAGGTCGACGGGCCGTCCGGCTGCGACGCGGACGTGACGACCGGGGGCGGGCGCCTCTCCTAACGACGGCTTACCGACGCGGGCGCCCGAGCGGGCGTCCGGAAAGCGGCGCCTGACCGCGGAAGGGTGGGCATACCCTTCAGACGGGGGCGTAAGGTTCCTAACGCCCGGAACCCTACAGGTAGCAGTCCCGCCCGCACGTGCGCGGGGCGCGGGAGCGGCCGGCCACGGCGGCGACGGCACACGATCCACGACTCCATGGTACGGAACGTCCACGTCTGGGCCTTCGCGGCGCTCTTACTGGCCGGTACCGCGACACCGCTCGCCCCGGTGGCCCCCGAGGCGCCGACGGGCGTCTCACAGGCCGATGCGGAGATCACGGAGACGAGTTACGAGGGCGACGGCGCCGTCGACGCCCTCGGCGAGGACCTCACGCTCTGGCAGTCCGGGGCCCACCGCTTCGCCGTCACCGTCGAGAGCGAGCGCGGCCTCGACGGCGGGTCGGCCTGCGTCGCCGTCGCGAGCGACGACCGCCGGCTGGGCTGTCAGTCCGTCTCGGTGGCGGCCGGCGACAACCGGACCGTCACCGTCGGCGTCGGCTCGTGGCCCGCCAACCGCACCGGCGAGCAGCGGCTCCGCGTCTCGGTGACGGCGCCCAACGCGTCGACCCCGCTGGACACCGAGACCTACCCGGTCACCGTCATCACGCGGGGCGGCGACCTCGACGACGACGGCCTGACCAACGAGCGGGAGGCGTCGCTGGGGACCTCGCTCCGGTCGAACGACACGGACGACGACGGGCTCTCCGACGCGGCCGAGGTCGAGACCTACGAGACCTCGCCCACGAACCCCGACACGGACGACGACGGGCTCGAAGACGGCGCCGAGGTCGACCGCTACCAGACGGACCCGACGAAGGTCGACACGGACGACGACGGCCTCGCCGACCGGCGCGAGCTCGAACTCGGGACCAACCCGAACAAGGCCGACACGGACGGCGACGGCGTCGCCGACGGCGCCGAGGTCAACACCTACGAGACGGACCCGACTGAGCCCGACAGCGACGGTGACGGCCTCGACGACGGCGCCGAGATCAACGAGTACGAGACGAACCCGCTGGAGAACGACACGGACGGGGACGGCCTCGACGACAACCTCGAGGTCAACACCTACGAGACCGACCCCAACCAGGTCGACACCGACGAGGACGGGCTGGAGGACGGCGCCGAGGTCGACCGCTACGAGACGGACCCGACCGACCCCGACACCGACGACGACGGCCTCGACGACGGCGCCGAGGTCCACACCTACGACACCAACCCCACCAACCCCGACACGGACGGGGACGGTCTCGAAGACGGTCCGGAGGTCCACCGCTACGAGACGGACCCGACCGACCCCGACACGGACGGCGACGGGATCCCCGACCCCAGGGAGGTCGACACCATGGGTGACCGGCTGTCGCTCGCGCTCGCCGGCCTGGTCGGCGTGACCGTCGCCGGGATCGCGGTGGTCGCCCTGCTGGCGTGGTCCGGCCGCGCGCCGCTCGCGCGGCTCCGCCGGGTGTTCGGGTCCGGCGCCTCGGGAGACGACCCCGGTGACGCGGGCGGGCCCGAAGCACCGGCCGCGGCCGCCGTCTCCGGCGACGCGGCCGGGACGACCGAGGAGCCGTCGGTCGCCGACGAGGAGGTGCCGACCGAGTTCCTCTCCGACGAGGAGGTCGTGTTCACGCTGCTCGACGAGCACGACGGGCGCATGCGCCAGGCCGACCTCGTCGACGAGACCGACTGGTCGAAGTCGAAGGTCAGCCGCGTCCTCTCGGCGATGGAAGACGAGGACAGCATCGTCAAGGTCGACGTTGGCCGGGGCAACGTCGTCATGCGCCCCGAGGACCTCCCGCCTGGCGCCGAATCGGCCTTCGAGGAGTAGGCGCCCGCCCCGCGGCGGCCGAGTTATTTCACCCGTCCGCGAGAACCGACAGGTATGCACGCTCGCACGCTCGCGGCGGCCGCGGTGGCCGGACTGGCGGTCTTCCTCGCGGTCGGGGCCGCGGTCACCGAGTTCGCGCTCCGGTGGATCGAGTTCTCGCTGTTCGTGGGGCTCCCGGTCGGGCTGGTCGCGGGCGCGACCGCCGCCGCGGCGGTCGTCGTCGGGAGCGGCGCGGACGCCTCCGACCGCCAGCGTCGCGTCGCGGCCGCCGTCGGCGCGTTCGGCGCCGCCTTCCTCCTCGTGCTCGCCGTCGCGGTCGGGGCGTTCTCGCTGCCGCCCTCCCGGGCGCTCACCCTGGCGACGCTCGTCGCCGTCCTCACCGCGGCCGGGACGAACGCCCTGGAACTCGCCGAGACCGACTCGCTGACGAGGTGACCGACACGCGCCGGCGGGGGACGGTCAGTCGGGCCGGAACCGCTCCAGGACCGGGATCTCGTCGATCCGCTCCTCGGAGAGCGCCGACCAGTCGACCCCGTCGGGTCGCTCGAACGGCGAGTCGGTGCGGATCGTCCGCTCGGGGGTGACGACCACGTCGATGGGCACGTCGTGGGCGTCGGGGTCGATCCCCTCGCGGACCTGCCGCTCGTGGACGGTGGTGACGACGGTCGTCTCGGCGTCGACCAGCCCCAGCTCCGAGAGGACGGCGAATTCCAGGTCGCTGTAGCCCTCGCCCTTGCCGACGCGGGCGCCGGCGGGGGAGACGGCGACGCTGCCGACGAGGACGAGGTCGATCCGGTCGACGGCGTCGGGGCCGACCTGTTCGGCGTGTGCGTCGACGCCCGAGACCGTGGCGGCGGCGTCGGGGTCGTCGAGGTCGGCGGGGTCGAGGCGGTAGAAACAGCGCTCGTCGCGCAGGCGCGGGACGGCCATGTAGACGGTCTTCCCGGCGTCGAGAGCGCCGCGGCGGGCGGGCAGCTGCGGCGCGTCGGGGTTGGCCTTGAGCGTGTCGGCGTCGGCCCACTCGGGGAGGTCGGCCAGGCGGTCGGCCGCCCGGTCGGCACCGGCGAAGTTGGGGATGCGGCCGTGGGGCGGGAAGGGGAAGCGGGCCTCGCCGCTGTCTTCGAGGTCGTCCCAGACGGCCTGTCGGAGGGTCTCCTTGTCGGGGCTCATCGTTCGACCGGTCAGAGCACGTCCGAGGCGGCCGTGTCGGCGCCCACGTCGGTCGTCACGTCGATGTTCTGGATCAGTTCGACGAGGGCGGCCAGCTGCGGGAAGGTGTAGACGGTGACCTCCACGTCGGCGTCGGTGGCGACGATGTGGGAGTCGACGACGAAGGCGATCTCCTCGTCGGGCCAGCCGCCCATCTCGTCGACGATGTCGCTGGCGGGGCCGAAGACGAACGAGGGCGTCGACATGTCGATGGTCGTGTCGAGGACGTTCGCCCAGCCGTCGATGAACCCGCTCGTCATGATGTTGCCGATCTCCTGCATGGCCGACCGCTCCATCTCGGTGAAGAAGCCGTCTTCGGCCTCGCCGCTCCCCATGTCGCCGACCATGCCCCGGGCGAGCCGTTTGCTCCCGGCGGGTTCGAGCACGAAGAGGACGTAGCCGTAGGGCGGTTCGGTCAGCTCGACGTAGATGCCGACCTGCTCGTCGGCGCCGAGGTGGGTGCGCACGTCGGCCATGTCGAGGAAGTTGATCTTCGAGACCTCGATCTCGGTGTCGAGTCCCGACAGCTGGTTGAGGTGGTCGGAGACGGTGGCCGCCCCCTCCCTGGCCATCTCGTTGAAGAGTTCGAGTTTCCGCACGTCGACCTCGTAATCCATACGTTTCGGTGGGACCGGACCACCGTAAACGTGCTGGCAACGGCGCACAGCACGGCTCGCCGCCCCTGCGGCTTCGACAGCGGCGTCGAAGCGGTAGTCCCTCGATACCCGGCGATAGGGCGCATAAGCGACGTATACTCTTGGGCGTGTCGCTCCCGGTAGCAAACGGCGGGTGGGCGGTCCGACGTGCCCCCGGCGACCGACCGACCCGTCCCGACTCCACACATGCCGCTCGCCACGACCGATCCGACCGCCCTCGACTCGTCGGCCCTCGACGGGCACCTCGGCGCGGTTCCGGGTTCCGTGTCCGACCTGGAACTGCTGCTGTGGGTGCTCGTCTGCTGGGCGCTGGTGCTCGATATCGTCCTGACCGCGTACGGCCTCTCGATCGGTCTCGTCGAGCGCAACCCGCTCATGCGACAGGCGCTCGAGACGTTCGGTCTGGCAGCGCTCGGCCTCGCGAAGGCCGGCGCCGTCGGCGTCGCGCTCCTCTTCCGTTTCCTCTGGCCCGAGTACGCCATCGTCGCGCCGCTCGGGCTGGCCGTCCCGTGGGTGCTCGCCGTCCTGTTCAACGCCGCGCTCCTGGCGTCGCTGTGACAGCGGGGCCGCTTCCGTGTTCCCGGCGCCGCTGCGACAGCGAGGCCGCTCCGGGCCCGACGACGTGGCGGCCCGGCCGCTCCCCTGTCGTCGCTTCTGCCGCGCGCACCCGCTCCCGTCGAGGGGCGAGTGTGGCCCGAAGCGATCCTTTTTTCAGGGGCTGTGACGAGCACCCACACGCACGATCCACCCCTCTGGGTGGGGGGTGGCGTGCGGTGGGTACGATGCGCGGCACACCACTGGCGAGTACGGACAGACTGCGGGGGATCGGCGAGCTGCTCGGTCGCGCGGCCGACGGCCGGCACGTCGAGCGAGCGCTGTGGCTGGTCGTCGCCGCGTCGGTGGCACTCGACGTGTACACCACGTGGCTGGGACTGTCGATGGGGCTCGCGGAGGGCAACCCGGTGATGCGCCGGGCCATCGGCGGCCTGGGGATCGCCGCGCTCGGCGCGGCGAAGCTCCTGGTCGTCTGCGGCGCCGGCGCGCTCCGGGCGCTCCGCCCGCGATACGGGACGGCCATCGCACTGGGGCTCGCGCTCCCGTGGACGGCGACCGTCCTCGTCAACTCGGTCGCGCTCGCGACCGCCTGACCGACGGGGTCGTGTCCGGACGACCGGGACGGCCGTGGGATCCGTCCCGGCGGCTCCCCCCAACTCTCCACAGAGGGACACGCTCCCCGTCCGGTTCGGTCCGACGGTCCGGAGTCACTGCTCGTCCGGTCGCTACTCGTCGGGTTCTGCCCGTCCGGTCGCTACTCTTCCGGTCGCTTCTCCGCCAGCACCGTCCGGTCGAACTCGCAGACGAGCGTGTCCGTGCCGTCCTCGACGCGGTAGGCCTCGACGTGCATCGTCACGACGCCGCGCTCGCCGTCGCTCGTCTCGCGTCTGTCCGTCACCGTCGACTCGGCGCGGAGCGTGTCCCCGTGGAACACCGGCGCCGGGTGCTCCACGTCGTCGTACGAGAGGTTCGCGACGATGGTCCCGTCGGTCGTCTCCGGGATCGACAGCCCCACCGCGAGGCTCATCGTGTAGAGGCCGTTGACGACCCGCTCGCCGAACTGCGTCCCCTCTGCGAACTCGGCGTCCAGGTGCAGCGGCTGCTGGTTCATCGTCAGGTCGCAGAAGCGCTGGTTGTCCGCCTCCGAGACCGTGCGGCGCTTGTCGTGGACGATGGTCTCGCCCACCTCGAACTCCTCGTAGTAGCGCCCGGGCATACCCCGACGGTCGGCTCGGCGGCGGTTAACGGTTGGGTGGCGCGGAGGTCTCCGGGTCGCGAACGACGGCGTCGGGTCGGCACGTCGGTGCCTGCCCGGGACGGCCGTGGTTTCAAGCGGCCGCCGCCCGGAGCGGGAGGTATGACACGCCGGAGCGTCCTGTTCGCGCCGGGCGACCGGCCGGAACTCATGCAGAAGGCACCGGCGACCGGCGCCGACGCCGTCGTCTTCGACCTCGAGGACGCCGTGGCGCCGGACAGGAAGGCCGAGGCCGGCGCGGCCGTGCAGGAGGTCCTCGCCGACCTCGGCCCCGGCGCCGACCCGGAGGTGTGCGTGCGCGTCCGGCCGCCCGGTCGGGGCGCGGCCGACGACCTCGACGCGATACTGGCGGGCGACGCGCGGGCCGCCCTCGACGCGCTCGTCCTGCCGAAGGCCGAGTCGGCCGACGACGTGACCGACCTGGCGGACCTGGCGGCGGAACGCGACGCCGACCCGCCGGTCCTCGCGCTGGTCGAGACCGCGGCGGGCGTCCTCCACGCCGAGGCGGTCGCGGCTGCCGAGCCGACCGACGCGCTGATATTCGGCGCGGAGGACCTGGCCGCCGACATCGGGGCGACCCGGACCGACGAGGGGACGGAGGTGCTCCACGCCAGGGAGCACGTCGTCCTCGCGGCGGCCGCGGCGGGGGTCGACGCGGTCGACACGGTGTACACCGACTTCGAGGACGAGGCGGGCCTGCGCGCCGACACCGAGTTCGCGCTCGAACTCGGCTACGACGGCAAACTCGCGATCCACCCCTCGCAGGTCGGCCCGATCAACGAGACGTTCACGCCGGACCCCGAGCGCGTCGAGTGGGCCGAGCGGGTGCTGGCCGCGAAGGCGGACGCCGACACCGAGGGGCGGGGCGTCTTCGCCGTCGACGGCGAGATGGTCGACGCGCCGCTGGTCGCGCAGGCCGAGCGGGTGATGGAGCGCGCGCGGGCGGCCGGCGTCCGCGAGTGAGCGGCCTCCGAGAGGGGCGAGCGGTCGACCGGCCGGGCCGCCGGCCGAATCCTTATCCCCGCGGTGACCCTTATCTGACGCATGTCAGAGGAGACGAACCCTTTCGAGAGTCTCCGGGAGCAGGTCGACGACGCCGCCGCCCACCTCGACGTCGACGCCGGCACGCTCGAACGGATCAAACGCCCCGAGCGCGTCCTGGAGACGACCCTCTCGGTCGAGATGGACGACGGGTCGATCGAGGTGTTCCGCGCCTACCGCTCGCAGTTCAACGGCGCCCGCGGCCCCTACAAGGGCGGCATCCGCTACCACCCGCAGGTCTCCCGCGACGAGGTCAAGGCGCTGTCCGGCTGGATGGCCTACAAGTGCGCGGTCGTCGACATCCCCTACGGCGGCGGCAAGGGCGGCATCGTCGTCGACCCCGACGACCACTCCGCGGACGAGCTCGAACGGCTCACGCGCGCGTTCGCCACCGAGCTGCGCCCCATCGTCGGTGAGGACAGGGACATCCCGGCACCGGACGTGAACACGGGCCAGCGGGAGATGAACTGGATCAAGGACACCTACGAGACCCTGGAGAACACCACGGAACCGGGCGTCGTCACCGGCAAGGCGCCCGACAGCGGCGGGTCGGCGGGCCGGGTCGAGGCGACCGGCCGGTCGGTGATGCTCACCGCCCGCGAGGCGTTCGACTACCTCGACAAGGAAGTCGAGGGTGCGACCGTCGCCGTCCAGGGCTACGGCAACGCGGGCTCGGTGGCGGCGAAGCTGCTGGAAGACCTGGGCGCCAGCGTCGTCGCCGTCTCGGACTCCTCGGGGGCCGCCTACGACCCCGACGGGCTGGACGTCCGCGCGGTCAAAGAGCGGAAGGACGAGACCGGCGACGTGGTCGACTACGACGCGCCCGAGACGCTCCCGAACGAGGAGCTGCTGACGCTGGACGTGGATCTGCTCGTCCCGGCGGCGCTGGAGAACGCCGTCGACGCCGACCTCGCCGAAGACGTGCAGGCGGACGTGGTCGTCGAGGCCGCCAACGGCCCGCTGACGCCCGACGCCGACGACGTGCTCACCGAACGGGACGTACACGTCTTCCCCGACATCCTCGCCAACGCCGGCGGCGTGACGGTCTCCTATTTCGAGTGGGTGCAGAACCGCCAGCGCTTCTACTGGTCGGAGCAGCGGGTCAACGACGAACTCGAGACGGTCATTGTCGACGCCTTCGACCGGCTGGCGTCGACCTACGAGGACCGCGAGTTGCCGAACTTCCGGACCGCCGCATACGTCGTCGCCATCGAGCGCGTCCTCCGCGCCAGCGAGCAGGCCGGCGTCTGGCCGTAGCGGAGCGGCGAGTCGAGCCGGTCCGCTCCCCCGGCGGACCACACTCGTTGGACACGCCGGTTTTACGGCCCGGGGACCAACCGACGGGTATGCCGGTCTACGAGCGCGAGACGGTCGTCGACGCGCCGTTCGAGGAGGTCTGGGAGTTTCACTCGCGAGCGTCGGGGCTGGAGGCGCTGACGCCCGACTGGATGCGCCTCCGGGTCGAGTCGTCGGTCGGGCCCGACGGCGAGCCCGATCCCGAGGTGCTGGAGACGGGGTCGAAGGTCGAGGCGACCGTCGCGCCGTTCGGCGTCGCGCCGCGCCAGCGGTGGGTCTCCTACATCGCCGCCCGCGAGGAAGGGGACGGCGAGGCCCTGTTCCGCGACGAGATGCTGCGCGGGCCGTTCCCGGAGTGGGTCCACACTCACTCCTTCGAGGCGGTCGAGGGCGGCACCCGCGTCCACGACCGCGTCGAGTACGAACTCCCCGTCGTGCGGGGGCTGCTGGGCCCGCTCGGTCGGATCGGCTTCGAGCCGATGTTCCGGTATCGCCACCGGAAGACGAGGGAGCTGCTCGAGTGAGCGCGGTCGGTCGGCGCCCCGGCGCGCTTCCGGAAACCGACCCCGGGTAGGCCAACGACTTTCCCGTTGCCCGTACATTGCTCACGTATGACAGACGTAGCTGTCGTCGGCGGAGGTCCCGCCGGCCTGAGCGCCGCACTGTTCACCGCGAAGAACGACCTCGACACCGTCGTCTTCGACACCGACGAGACGTGGATGCACAAGGCCCACCTGTTCAACTACCTCGGCATCGAGAGCGAGGACGGGACGGCGTTCGTGGAGGACGCCCGGGAGCAGGTCGATAGCTTCGGCGTCGACCGCCGCCAGGGCGAGGAAGTCCAGACCGTCGAGCAGGACGGCGACCAGTTCCGCGTCGTCGGCGAGGACGACGACCTCGCCGCGGACTACCTCGTGCTCGCGACCGGCGCGAGCCGCGACCTCGCGGAGGAGCTGGGCTGTGAATTCACCGACGAGGACGTGGTCGACGTGGGCGTGGACATGGAGACCTCGGTCGACGACGCCTACGCTACCGGCGCGATGGTCCGCGCCGAGGAGTGGCAGGCCGTCATCTCGGCCGGGGACGGCGCCGCGGCCGCGCTGAACGTCCTCACCAAGGAGAAAGGCGAGCACTTCCACGACTTCGACACGCCCGCGGACGCGGAGTAGACTCGCTACCGGGACACCGGTGCGACGACCGTCGGTCAGTGGGACGGCTCGCTCGATCTGGTGGCTGCGACCGTAACCGAGAGTGAGCGCTGAAAGCCCTCGCCGCGCTCGCGGTCGCTGAGCGACATACCCTCGCGGCCTCGCGGCCGCTTCGGGTAGGGGTCGCTCAGGCGACTGGATAAACGCGAGCGCGCCTCGCCCGTTTAGTCCACCAGGGACCGCCCCGCACAGCACCGCGACCACCCCGCACAGCACCGCAGCCACACACCCCCAGCCGATTGCGCTCCGCGCGCCTGCGGCGTGCGGTGCTCATCCACCGTCAGAGCAAGCGCTGACGAGCCTTCGGTCACACGCTCCCGAAGACCTCGCGCGGCTCCGTCGCGCGCATGAACGCGCGCTCCAGCGCGCGCCGACCGCACCGTAAACCGGTCTTACTGCGACCCGATCCCCACTCACTTCGGCCACCGCAAGACGAAAGGGGTCGCTGCCGAAAGGGTCGCCAATGGCCGGTGAGACGCTGTCGCGGCGGCTGGAGGCGCGCGTGTCGCCGGCGGCGGCGCTGGTCGTCGCCATCCTCGCGGTGTCGACCAGCGCCATCCTGATCCGCTGGAGTTCGGCGCCGCCGACGGTGGCGGCGTTCTACCGGGTGGCCTTCACGGTCGGGTTACTCGTGCCGCTGGCCGCCTCGCGCCACGGCGAGACCCTGCGGTCGCTGGGCCGGGGGGACGCGCTCGCGGCGGGGGCGACGGGGGTCGCGCTGGCGGTCCACTTCGCGGCGTGGTTCCAGTCGGTCGAGTGGACGAGCGTCGCCGCCTCGGTGACGCTCGTGCAGGCCCAGCCGCTGTTCGTCGCCCTGGGCGCCGCCGCCTTCCTCGACGAGCGGCTGACGCTTCCGAAAATCGGGGGGATCGTGCTGGCCGTCGCCGGCGCGGCGGTCATGTCGGTCGGCGAGTTCCTCGCGGGGACCGCGGTCGGCCCGCACCCGCTGGCGGGCAACGCCCTCGCGCTCGTCGGCGCGGTGATGATGGCCGTCTACGTCCTCGCGGGCCGCTCGCTGCGCGCCCGGGTCGCGCTCGTCCCGTACGTCACCGTCGTCTACGCGGTCTGCGCGGCGGTCCTCGGGGGGGTCGTCGTCGCCCAGGGCGACCCGCTGGCGGGCTACGCCGGCCACGAGTGGCTCCTGTTTCTCGCGATGGCCGTCGGTCCCGGGATCTTCGGTCACACGGTGATCAACTGGGCGCTGGAGCACGTCGAGTCGTCGGTCGTCAGCGTCTCGCTGCTGGGCGAACCCGTCGGGAGCACCGTGCTCGCGCTCCTCCTGCTCGCGGAGGTGCCGGGCCGGTGGACCGTGGCGGGCGGGGCGGTGGTCCTCGGCGGCATCTACCTGACCGCGAGCGCGCGGGAGTCGGGATCGTAGCGCCCGCGATCACGCGGCGTGCTTCTCGATCTCGCCCTTGACGGCGGCGCCGTCGAAGTCGTGTTCGGGGCGGATGTTGACGAAGTCGAGGAACTCGCGGGCGGCCATGAGTTCGTCGGGGTCGTGGACTTCCAGCGCGGCGGCGACGGCGTCGCGGGCGCCGATCAGCGGTTCGAGCGCGCCCAGCGCGCAGGCGGTGTCGTAGGCGCGGGCGTCCTCGATGGCGCCCTCGTCGACCTTCGTCGCGTCGATGAAGTACAGCTCGCCGCCGGAGACGAGGACGTTCTCCCGCTGGAGGTCGCCGTGGGCGAGGTTGTTGTCGTGCATCCGTTCGAGGTTCTCGAACAGCTCGACGGCGTGGCCCCGCACCTCGTCGGGCGGCAGCTCGTCCAGCGACCGGAAGTCGGGGAGGTACTCGAGGACCATGACCGCCACGTCGTCGTACTCGAAGGCCTCCTTCGGCTCGGGGGCGCTGACGCCGATCTCGCGCATCCGCTCGTTGGCCTCCAGCTCGTGTTCGGCCATCTCGATGGGCGCGTCGAACCGCTCGAAGAAGCCCTCGGTCCCCGAGGAGAAGGCACCGAGGTTGCGCCCGGCGGTCAGCAGCGCGTGGACCAGCGAGTTCTGCTCGGTGACGACCTTGACGAACAGCTCGTCGTTGACGACGCAGGGGGTCGACAGCCAGTTGTTCGCCTCGAGGAAGACGACTCTGGCCGTCTCCAGGTCGTAGCGGTCCATCACTTCCCGGACCGCCCCCTCGAGCGTCGGCCAGGGGACCGTCCCCCTGAGAAATCGCCGGAACGCCATCCGTTCGCCGAGTCGCGCCCCACGGGTTTAGTGGTTCGGTCCCCGGTCGAGGCGTCGCCGTTCGGCGCGTGAGCGCGGGGCGCTCGCGGACTCGCGCGCGGCCGCCCCCGTCGGACCCGGCCAGTTGCCGAGCTGATACTTATTCGTTTCGCCGAGTTTCCCGTCGGGCACCCCTGGACGGGGGGCCTTTTAGGCAGGGGCCGTCGCTCGAACCACCGATGACGCCCTCCACGCGCGACGGACCGACCGACGAACCCGCGGACGAACCGACGGCCGACGGGCCGACGACCAGCGACCGCTCGACCGAACGACGGGCCGGCGACGCCATCTTTCGG
The DNA here is from genome assembly GCF_004698125.1 of Halosimplex halophilum. Taxonomy (NCBI): domain Archaea; kingdom Methanobacteriati; phylum Methanobacteriota; class Halobacteria; order Halobacteriales; family Haloarculaceae; genus Halosimplex; species Halosimplex halophilum. Next base: position 1,604,203 of record NZ_ML214297.1, on the reverse strand, counting down.
AGCGACCTGGGCCGTGCGAACCGATCGACCGCCGACGCCGACCGACCGTCCGGATCGGGCGACGGTCCCCGCGTCCGGGTCGACGGCGTCGGCAAGCGCTACGGCGACGAGTGGGCGCTCCGGGGCGTGAGCCTCGACCTCGACCCCGGGGTCGTGGGCCTGCTCGGCCCCAACGGCGCGGGCAAGTCGACGCTGATGGGGATCCTGACGACGTTCACCGCACCGACCGAGGGAACGGTCACCGTCGACGGGGTCGACGTGAGCGAGGACCCCACGGCGGTCCGCTCGCGGCTGGGGTATCTCCCCCAGGAGTTCGGCGTCTACCCCGACCTGACCGCCAGGGAGTTCCTCGAATACCTCGGGGCGCTCCGGGGGCTCGACCGCGCGACCGCCCGCGAGCGCGCGGCGGACCTGCTGGCGGTGGTGAACCTCGCCGACGCCGCCGACCGGCGGCTCGACACCTTCTCCGGGGGGATGGTCCAGCGCGTCGGCGTCGCGCAGGCACTCCTTTCGGACCCGGACGTGCTCGTCGTCGACGAGCCCACGGTCGGCCTCGACCCGACCGAGCGGGCGCGCTGCCGGACCGTCCTCGCCGACCTGGCGCGCGACCGCGTGGTCGTCCTCTCGACGCACATCGTCTCCGACGTGGAGGCGACCGCGAGCGACGTGGCCGTCCTCGTCGACGGCCGCCTCCGGCGCCACACCGACCCCGAGACGCTGATCGAGACCGTCGAAGGCCGTGTCTGGGAGTGCGTCGTCGGCGACGACGCGGCCCTGGCTCCGGACCTCCTCGTCACGAACACGGCCCGCCGGAGCGACGGTCGACACGTCCGCGTCGTCGCCGACGATCCCCCTACAGAGGACGCCGCCCCGGCCGACCCGACGCTCGAAGACGCCTACCTCGCGCTGCTGGAGGGCGGCGGTTCGACCGGGGGTGGGCGGCCGTGAGCGAGCGCCCGGCGGACGCCGCCCCGCATCGACCGAACGGCGACGGGGCAGCCGCCGGCACCGGTGGCACCGCGAGAGTTCCCACCGACGGCTCCCGGCTCGGCGCCGTCCTCGCGATCGCCCGGTCGGACCTCCGCCGGCGGTCGCGCTCGCCGAAGTACCTCGCCGTGGCACTGCTCGTCGCGTACCTCGCCCAGAGTGTCACGGCCGGCGACGTGCGGCTGTTCGTCGGCGGCGGCTACACCGGCCGGCCGACGGCCGCGTGGTTCGGCGCCTTCGCGGCCGTCGTCGCGACGACGCTGCTCGCCCTCGGCGGGTTCTCGCTGGTCCGCGGTCCGATCACCCGCGACCGCGACGAGGGGATCGCACCGCTGGTCGCCACGTCGCCGGTCGGCGACGCGACGTACCTCGTCGGCCGCTGGCTCGGCTACTTCGCCGTCCTCGCGGCCGTCACCGCCGCCCTCGCGCTCGCGACCGTCGCGGGATTCCTCCTCCACGGCGTCGGCCCCCTCGTCCTCTGGGACCTGGTCGCCCCGTTCGCCCTGATCACCCTGCCGACGATGGCCCTCGTCGCCGCCGTCGCCGTCTGCTTCGAGGCGGTCGCGCCGCTCGCTCGAACGCTCGGCACGGCGGTCTACGTCTTCGGGGTGATGACGGCGATGTCCGTCACCGCCGTCGCGCCGGTGCCGGTCTTCGACTTCCTCGGGATCGTGGTCGTCCGCGGCAGTATGCTCGCGGACCTCCCCGCCGACGTGTCCGGCCTCGAACGGCTCACCTTCCGGATCGCCCCGCCCGAGCAGGCGGCGACGTTCACCTACCACGGCATGGACTGGGGGCTCGTCGAACTCGGATCGCGGCTCCCGATGCTCGCGGCCGCGGCGCTGACCCTCGGCGCCGCGACGCTCGCGTTCGACCGCCTGCGCGCCGACGCCGGGTTGGCGAGTCGGCTCCCGAACCCGCTCGCTTCCGCCCGGCGGGGCTCGCCCGCCGAATCCGGGGGCGACACTGCCGCCCGGCCGGCCAGCGCCGACGACTCCGCCACCGGAGACACCACCACCGACGACTCCGCCACCACCGGCGACTCCGCGGGAACGGCGGTCGACCGACTCGGCGGAGTCGACCCGGCGACGCCGCGGCTCCTCGACCCGCGCGTCGTCCTCGCGGAGCTCCGGCTGGCCCTCCGCGGGCACCGCAAACTGTGGTACCTCGCCGTCGTCGCCGCGCTCGCCGTTCAGACGGCCGCGCCGCTCGACGCCGCCCGCGAACTGGTCGCCCCGCTGGCCCTGCTGCTCCCGCTTTCGGTGTGGTCCGGTCTCGGCGTCCGCGAGCGGCGCCACCGCACCGAGGCACTCGTGTTCACCGCACCCCGACCGGCGGGGCAGACTATCGCCGTCTGGTTCGGCGGCGTCGCCGTCGGCCTCCTCGCCGTCGCCGGGTACGCCGCCCGGGTCGGTCTCGCCGGCGACGCCGCCGCGCTCGCCGCCCTGCTGGCCGGACTCGCGGCCGCCCCCGCGCTCGCACTGGCCGCCGGCGCCTGGCTCGGGACCGGTCGCGCGTTCGACACCGTCTACCTGCTGGCGTGGTACCTCGGCCCGCTGCAGGCGGTCGCGCCGCTGGACTTCGTCGGCGCTACCGCGACCGACCCCGGGCGGACGGCCGCCTACGCGGCGCTCGCGGTCGGCTGTCTCGCAGTCGCCGTCGTCGGCCGCCGGAGGCCCTGAGCGATGCACAGGCCCTGAGCGGTCGACGCCGTCGCGCTGCGGTCCGCGCTCCGTCGACGCGACCGCGGGCGCAGCGGCTGACCGGCGGAATAAACGGAAGGAAGGTGTCGGGAGTCCGGATCAGCCGAACAGCTCGCCGAGGCCCTCGCCGCTGGCCTCCTCGTCGTCGTCATCGTCGTCGTCGCCGCCCTCGTCGGCTTCGGCTTCCTCGGCCTCGTCTTCGTCGCCGCCCTCGTCGGCGGACTCGTCGCCGCCGGCGGCGCCGCCCGCGGCCCCGCCGGTCGCGGCGGGGACGGCGGCGGCCTGCTCGACGGCGTCGTCGATGTCGACGTCTTCGAGCGCCGCGACGAGCGCCTTGACGCGGGACTCCTCCACGTCGACGCCCGCGGCCTCGAGCACGTCGGTCAGGTTTGCTTCGTTGATCTCTTCGCCGGTCTCGTTCAGGATGAGTGCTGCGTAAACGTATTCCATTGTTAGAACATGGCTCCCATGGCGTCGCCGACGTCCTCGTCGTCGTCATCGTCCTCGTCGGCCTCCTCGGCCTCGGCTTCCTCGTCGTCGGACTCGTCGGCGTCGTCATCGGTTTCGGTCTGGTCGTCTGCCTGTGCGTCAGCCGCGGGCTCCTCGACGTCCTGCAGCTCCTCCGGCAGGGCCTCGGGGTCGTCGACCTGCGCCGCCAGGGCCCGTACCTGCGCGTCGGCCTTCGAGACGAGGTCGTCCATGACCCCGGGGCTCTCGATGGCGCCCTGCAGGGCGAGGCTCTTGGCGTCGCCGCGGGCCTTCTGGAGCAGCGTCGGAGCGGTCTGGGCCGTCGGGTAACTCGCGTTGACCGAGAGGTTGCGGCCGCGGGCGGCCGCCGCCTCGATGTCGGCCCGGTACTCCTCGACGTCGAGTTCGAGCTCCTCGGGCTCGAACAGGACGCCGTCGGCGTGGACGGCGCGCAGGTCCAGCCCGACTTCCTTGGGCTCGATGCCGAGCTCGCTGAGGACGTTGGCGAGGTCGTCCGAGACCTCCTCGCCCGCGTCGAGCACGGTCGAGTCCGAGAGCACCTGGATCGACCCGTCCTGGATGCGGGCGTCCGCGCCGACCTGCTGGAGGTCGCCGACGAACGGCCCGGGGTCGATGCCCGTGTCGCCCTCCGGGATGACGATGTCGTTGGGGGCGACCTCGCCGGCGTTGATCGGCGCCGGCGTCTTCGAGGCCTCCAGCTGCTGGTAGAGCCCGAAGGGGTTGTCGTTGGTGCCGATGAGGCCGACCTGACCCGACACGTAGTCGGTCAGGTCCTCGAGGCCGGCGTCGACCTCCTCGAGCGCGCGCTCGATGAGCGTGTTGCGCGAGACGCGCAGTTCGGCCGTCCCGTACAGGTCCCGGCGCATGTCCTGGAGCTGTCGGGAGGGGATGCCGGTGATGTCGACGATGCCGACGCTGTCGTACGATTCGATCATCTCGACGACGTCGGCGACCTCCTCCTGCTTCCACTGGGGGATGGTCTCGGTCTTGCGTTCGGCGCTCATGTCAGGCGACCTCCACTGCCGGCCCCATCGTCGTCTTCACGTAGATGGAGTCGATGTTGAGCGGACCCTTCTCGAGGTCTGCGTGCAGGCGACGGAGGATGACGTCGATGTTGTCGCCGATGTCCTCGGCGTCCATGTCCTCCGCACCGACGCGCGTGTGGAAGGTGCGCCGGTCGCCGCTCCGGATGGTGACGGAGTTTTTCAGCCGCTCGACCATCTCCACCACGTCGTCGTCCGGCGCGATGGGGTCGGGCATCTTCCCCCGCGGACCGAGCACGGTCCCCAGGTAGCGGCCGATGTCCTGCATCAGTGACTCCTCCGCGAGGAAGAAGTCGGTCTCGTCGGCCAGGTCCTTGGCCTCGTTGTCGTTGTCGCCCAGGTCGGCGAGATCGTCGCTGTCGAGGACCTCTTCGGCGACGTCCTCGGCGCGCAGGGCTGTCTCGCCCTCCGCGAACACGACGATCTGGGTCTCCTGTCCGGTCCCGGACGGGAGGACCACGTCCTGGTCGACGCGGTTCGACGGGTCGTCTAGGTCGATGTCGCGCAAGTTGATCGCGAGGTCGACCGTCTCCCGGAAGTTCCGGGGCGGGGCGTCCTCGAGTGCGCGAGAAACTGCGTTCTCTATTTCCTGATCTGCCATTGTTCACCTCCGTAGTGCGCCAGCGGCTCCTACGGGTCAGTGAAACAGGCGAAGCCTGTCTCATCTCGGCGAACGCCGATGCGACACTTAAAGCCGTCGAACGCGGCCTGCAGCGTCACGCGTTGGCACCCGTCTCCGCCGGCGTCGGGGCCGTCGGCGCGGATTCGGCCCCGCGCCCTCGCGACACGGTCGCGCGTGACCGGCGACCGCGACCCGCCCGGCTCCGATCCGAGCAGGCTCTCGTGTCGACACCACACATAGAAAAGAACACACTAACAGATAGTATTCAAGACTGTTCGGGATCTCTACCTGATAGTTAGTGTCAGTAAATATAATAATCGATAGGACTAAATATCGATGCGCGGTAACGTGGTCCATGTCCCGTGATAACACGGACATTACGGAGATCCGAGTCGGCAGGGGCGTATCGCGTCGCGAGGTGATGAAACAGCTCGGTGCGGTCGCCGCGGTGGGCGGCCTCGGCGGACTCGCCGGGTGCACTCAGGGCGACGATTCCACGGACACGCCGGGGGGTGGCGGCGCGACCGGGACCGACGGCGGGGGAGACGGCGGCGACGGAGGTGGCGCACCGAACTACCAGCTCGTGGAGCTGAACCCGCCGCCGACGACGCTCGACTTCTCGTCGGAGCCCGACGCGCGCCAGATTACGATGGTGACCCACGACGCCAGCACGTCCTTCTTCGACCCGACGATCGGCGGGCTCCACGACGCGGCCAGCCAGCTGGGCTGGGAGGCCACGTTCACCGGCCCCTCGGGCGGGTTCAGCGTGCAGGAGCAGGTCAACATCCTCAACTCCGTCGTCGACTCCGGACCGGACGTCATCGCGACGACGATCGCCGACCCCGAGGCGTACGACGACGTCATCAACCGGGCGCTGGAGAACGACATCCCGGTGGTGACCTACAACACGCTGGCGCTCGACCGCGAGGGGATGCGCGAGAAGTACGGCCGGGCGCTGGCCTACACCGGCCAGGACCAGGTCGCCGCGGGGTACGTCTGCGGGCTCTCCATGCTCGACAAGCTCCCCGACGACGCGTCGCGGGTGACCCCCGGCCTCTCGGACCCCGGTCACAGCGCGCTGTCGGCCCGCGCCGACGGGATGGAGATGGCGATCCGACAGAACTCCGACGTCGAGGTGACCGACCGGCTCAACTACACCGGCGACTCCAACGAGGGGGTCTCGCGGATCGAGAACCACCTCACCGCGAACCCCGACCTGGACGGCATCATGGGCGCCGACGCGTTCACCTGGTTCATCGGCAACGCCATCGAGAACCAGGGGATGGCCGACGAGGTCGTCGGCGGCGGCTTCGACCTGACCTCCCAGACGCTGGAACACATCAACAGCGGCAACCTCGACTACACGACCGGCCAGGACCCCTACAGCCAGGGGTACGTCCCGACGATGCAGATGTTCGCCTACGTGGACCGGGGGATGCCGCCGAAGGACTACCCGACCGGCGCCGAGGTCATCGACGAGTCGAACATCGAGTTCGCACAGGAACGGTCCGGCGGCTGGGGCCAGCTCCGCGAGTACCACGGCGCCTGACCGTCGGCCCGCCGCCGAAACCGGTATTCTCCACCCATGTCCCAACAGGATCCGATACTCTACACGGAACGACTCACGAAACGGTTCGGGAACATCCACGCCGTCGAGGACGTGGACTTCGAGGTGCGGGAGGGCGAGGTCATGGCGCTGGTCGGCGACAACGGCGCCGGCAAGTCGACGCTCATCAAGATGCTCTGTGGCGTCCACGAGCCGACCAGCGGGCAGATCTTCGTCGGCGGCGAGGAGGTGTCGTTCGACGACTACAACGACGCCCGCGCGAAGGGCATCGAGACCGTCTACCAGGAACTGGCGCTGGCGCCCAACCAGACCGTCGCCGCGAACGTCTTCCTCGGCCACGAGCCGACCAGGATGGGGCGGCTCGGCCGCTGGCTCAACCTCGTCGACGAGGAGCGGATGGTCGAGGAGGCGAAGACGAACCTCGACCGGGTGAAGATCCCGGTCGACCCCGAGGCGAAGGTCAAGAACACCTCCGGCGGCCAGCAGCAGGCGGTCGCCATCGCCCGGGCGCTCCAGTCCGACCCCGACATCCTCATCATGGACGAGCCGACGAGCGCGCTCTCGATCGAGGGCGCGCGCAACGTCCTCCGGGTGATCGACGACCTGCGCGACCAGGGGCTGACGATAATCCTCATCAGCCACAACATCCGCCACGTCCTCGGGGTCGCCGACCGGGTCTCCGTCCTGTCGCAGGGCCGGCTCATGGGCGTCCGCGAGGCGGCCGACGCGACGCGCAACGAGATCATCGCGCTGATGATGGGCGCCGAGGACGAGTCCGAGTTCGAGGAGTTCGACCTCTCGCGGACCGCCGACTCGGAGGAGACCACCGCATGAGCGACGCGTGCGAGCCCCCCTCGGACGGGACCGCTTCCGAACGGAGCGAGGCGACGCTCGCCACGGACGGCGGGACCGCCGACAGCGGCGACGCCCGGGCGGTCAGCCGGTCGGGCGACTCCGCACTGAAACGGCTGTTCGCCAGGCGCGAGGTCGGCGTGTTCTTCGGGTTCCTGGTCCTGTTCGGGCTGATCGCGGTCACGCGCCCGGACATCTTCTTCGACTGGGACTCGATGTCCGGGGTCACATCGCGGCTGTTCCGGTCGGTCGCCCCCTACATCATCATCGGCATCGGGATGACCTACCTCATCATCGGCGGCGAGTTCGACCTGTCGGTCGGGTCGATGTACGCCGTCGGCGGCATCGTCTTCGCGATGCTGATGAACGACTTCAACCTCACCGTCCTCGCCGCCCTCGCCGCGGTGCTCGCGGTGGGCGGGGCCGTCGGACTGGCCAACGGCGTCATCGTCACGAAGGTCGGCGTCCCGTCGCTGATCACGACCATCGGGATGATGAGCGTCCTCCGCGGGGTCGCCTACTACTTCACGCCGGCCGGGTCCAGGCAGACCCCGGACCTGGCGCTGATCGACGTCTTCGGGGGGAGCATCACCGTCGCCGGGCTGGAGATCCAGAACCAGATCTTCTGGGCGATCGGCCTGACGGTCGTCTTCGGGTTCCTGCTCCAGAAGACCCGCTTCGGCTACCACGTCTACGCCACCGGCGACGACCAGGACGCCGCGGAGATGGCCGGTATCGACACCGACCGGGTCAAGATCATCAACTTCGTGCTGACGGCGGTGCTGGCGTCGTTCGCCGGCGTCGTCGCCATCTCCTACTTCGGGTCGATGTTCGGCTCGGCCGGCATCGGCTTCGAGCTGCTGGTCATCGCCGCGGTCGTCATCGGCGGGACCAACCTCTTCGGCGGCGAGGGGACCCTGCTCGGCATGTTCCTCGGCTCGCTGGTCATCGGCGTCATCCCCGTCCTGCTCGTCCTGAACGGGATGCCCGTCGAGCTCCAGGAGTTCCTCACCGGCGTCGTCATCATCGTCGCCGTCGTCCTCGACATCCTCATCCGCCGCTGACGGCGATTCCGCCCGTCCGCCGTCTTCGCCCGACCGCTCCCGCCCCGGTCGGTCCGGCTCGTGACCGCCCTTTTTGCTCCCGCGCGTGGTACTCGGTGGCATGAAGCGCGACCCGGACGCCATCCTCAACGCCGAACTGAGCCACGCCGTCGCCAGCATGGGTCACACCGACCACCTGATGGTCGTCGACGCGGGGTTCCCGATCCCCGAGGACGCCCGGCGGATCGACCTCGCGCTGACCCGGGGGGTCCCGGAGGTCTCGACCGTCCTCGAAGCGGTCCACGACGAGCTGATCCCCGAGCGGGTGCTCTACGCCGACGACGTGCCGGAGATGAACCCCGACTTCGATGCGTTCCTGCGGGACCTCTACGAGGGGTCGGGCGCCGAACTCGACACGATCCCCCACGAGGCGGTCCTCGACCACGGCGAGGGGGCGAAAGCAGTCGTCCGGACGGGCGAGTTCCTGCCCTGGGGGAACGTCGTGATCCAGTGCGGGACCGACCCGAAACCCTGGTTCGACGGCGAGAACGTCGCGATGCCAGCGGCGTACCGCGAGCGCTACGAGGAGATGTACGGCGAGCCGCCCTGAGCGCGGACCGGCGGCAGTCGCCGCTGTAGTCGCCCGTTCGTCGACCGTCGGCGTCCTGCACGCCGGTCACCACGAGTCGGCGACCAGGTCGTCGACGGCGGCTCGCCCGGGGAGCCCGGGCACCACCTCCGGGGCGGTCACCGCGAGCGCGCCGGCCGCGCAGCCGAACCGCACGGCGGCCCGGTCCTCCAGCCCCTCCGCGAGCGCGACGGCGAGGGCCCCGTTGAACGCGTCGCCGGCGCCGGTCGTGTCGACCGCGTCGACCGGCGGCGCGCGGACGCGTTCGACACCGTCCCCGGAGACGAGCAACGCGCCCGCGCCGCCCAGCGTCAGGACGACGGTCCCGGCGCCGAGGTCGAGCAGCTCGCGCGCGACCGCCTCGTCGGTGATCGCTCCCCTGCCTTCGCCGTCCCCCTCGTCTCCGCTGTCCGTTCCTGCCCCACCGTCGCCGCCGGCGCCCGCCAGCGTCCGGGCCTCGTGTTCGTTCGGCGTGAGGTAGTCGACGCGCGCCAGCACGTCGGCCGGCAGTTCCCGGGCGGGTGCGGGGTTGCAGACGACCGTCGTCCCGGCGGCCGCGGCCGCCTCCACCGCCGCCCGGACCGGCTCGTCGCCGATCTCCAGCTGGACGAGCAGCGCGTCGGCGGTCTCGATGGCCGCCGCTCGCTCGCGCACGTCGGCCGCCGAGAGGCGGTCGTTGGCCCCGGGCGCGACGGTGATCTCGTTCTCGCCGTCCTCGTCGACGATCACGAAGCCGACGCCGGTGTGGGTCGCCTCGTCGCGGGTCACCGCGTCGGCGTCGACGCCCTCCGCGTCCCAGAGCGCGACCGCGTCGTCGCCGTAGCGGTCCGCGCCGACTCGGCCGACGAACCGCGACTCGGCGCCGAGCCTGGCTGCGGCGACGGCCTGGTTCGAGCCCTTGCCGCCGGGACCCTCCGCGAACTCGCGGCCGACGACCGTCTCGCCGGGCGCCGGGAACGCCGGGACCTGCATCGTCAGGCCGACGTTGTAGCTGCCGACGACGGCGACGACGGGGTCAGTACTCGCCATCGCCGACGGCCCCGGTGACGATCTCGACCCCGCTGGACGCCCCCAGCAGGTCCGCGCCCGCGTCGAGCAGTTCGTTCGCGCCGTCCAGCGTCCTGATCCCGCCGCTGGCTTTCACCTTCACGTCGTCGGGGACCCGCTCGCGGAGGAACTCGACGCGCTCGACGGTCGCCTCACCGCCCTCGCCCCAGCCGCTGGAGTTTTTCACGTAGTCGAAGCCCGCGTCGACGGCCAGCTCCACGATCCGCCTGGCCTCGGCGTCGTCGAGGGCGCCGAGTTCGAGCATCGCCTTGACGGTCGCGTCGCCGCTGGCCTCGACGACCAGCTCCATCTCGCGGCGAACGTCCTCGAAGCGACCGGACTTGACGAACCCGATGTTCGGCATCACGTCGACCTCCTCGGCGCCGGCGGCGACGGCGTCCCGGATGGCCGCCGCCTTCGAGATGGGGCGGTCGCCACCCATCGGGAAGCCGACGGCGCTGCACACCGTCACGTCCGTCCCCGAGAGCCGCTCCCGCGCCAGCGGGACCCAGCACGCCTGCACCATCGCCCCGTCGAAGCCGTGCTCGACGCACTCGTCGCACAGCTCCTCGATGCGCTCCTGGTCGGCCGTGGGACCTACCTCCGTGTGCTGGATACGCCCCGCGACCTGCTCCGGTGTCCGTGTCATGTGTTACCTCCACACTGAGTGTCGGCCGAGGCGCGTATAACGTTGTGGCCGACCGGGTCGTCGGTGGCCCGCCGACAGAGAACAGGACACGCGAGGCTGCGGGACGGGAGTACCGGAAAATCGCCGGAGCCGTCGAGCGGTCGCCTCGAACCCGCTTACGCGGCGGCCTCGTCGGCGGAGACTCCGTCAGAGTTTGCTCTGACGACCCTTCGCGTCGTCAGCGCCGGCTTACGCCGCCGCTTCCTCGGCAAATACGTCGTCGTACTCGCCGTCGTCGATGCGCTCCTTGAACTCGCGGGGGTCGTTGCCCTCGATGGTGACGCCCAGCGAGGTGCAGGTGCCGACGACCTCCTTCGCGGCGTTCTTCAGGTCGTAGGCGAGCAGGTCGGGGTGTTTCTGCTCGGCGATCTGCTTGACCTGATCGACCGAGAGATCGGCGACGAAGGTCTCCTGGGGTTCGCCGCTGCCCGTCTCGAAGCCGGCCTCGTCTTTGATGAGCTCGGCCGTCGGCGGGACGCCGACCTCGATCTCGAAGCTCCCGTCGTCGTCGTACTCGACGGTGACGGGGACCTCGGTGCCGTCGAAGGCCTCGGTCTGGTCGTTGATCTCCTGGACGACTGCCTGCACGTCCACGGGTGTCGGGCCCAGCTCCGGGCCCAGCGGCGGACCGGGGTCGGCCTGCCCGCCCGGGACGAGCACTTCGATAGTTCCAGCCATACACGACGAAACCGGCGGGGCGGGTTTAAGAATTGCTTTTCCCGGACGACGCGTGCGGGGACGACACATGTTGGGTACGGTACCCAAGCCCACGCCCCCACAACGTCGGTCCAGTGTCGACCCCGAACCGGATCCGAGCCCGCCCCCGTCGACCGCCCGAGATCCCGTGATAGCGGCCCGCCCCATGCTGTAACTACTACCATAACAACTCAACAGTAACTATTTACGTCAGTAGTACAAAGGATCGGGTGCGAACCACGGGTCGGCGGCGACACGCCGTCGGCCCGGAGACACAATGACAAGCACGAACCAGCGAGTCACGGGCCGTCACGTCCAGCCCGTCGAACGCACGGACGAGGAGACCGGCGCGGAGACCGAGTCGGGGCGCGAGCGCGACGAGTGCCCGGAGTGCGGCGCGTCGGGGGTCACCGACGAGAAGCGGGGCGAGACGGTCTGCCAGGAGTGCGGCGTCGTGCTGGAGGAGGACGTCGTCGACCGCGGGCCGGAGTGGCGGTCGTTCGACGCCCGCGACAAGGCCGAGAAGAGCCGCGTCGGCTCGCCGACGACCGAGATGCTCCACGACAAGGGGCTGTCGTCGGTCATCGACTGGCAGAACAAGGACGCCCACGGCCAGACCCTCTCGGCGAAGAAGCGCGAGCAGATGTCCCGGCTGCGCACCTGGGACGAGCGGTTCCGCTCCCAGAGCGCCCAGGACCGCAATCTCAAGCAGGCGCTGGGCGAGATCGACCGCATGGCGAGCGCGCTGGGCATCCCGAAGGACGCCCGCGAGACGGCCAGCGTCATCTACCGCCGGGCGCTCGACGAGGAACTCATCCCCGGCCGGTCCATCGAGGCGATGGCCACCGGGTCGCTGTACGCCGGCGCCCGCCAGGCCGGCGTCCCGCGCACGCTCGACGAACTCGAAACGGTGAGTCGCGTCGACCGCAAGGAGTTCGCGCGCGCGTACAGGTACATCGCCCGCGAGCTCGAACTCGCGATGGAGCCGACCGACCCCGAGCAGTACGTCCCGCGGCTGGTCTCGGACCTGGATCTGCCCGAGGAGACCAAACAGCGGGCGGTCGAACTGCTGGCGGCCGGCAAGCGCGAGGCGGTCCACTCCGGGAAGAACCCGGTCGGCCTCGCCGCGGCGGCCATCTACGCGGCCGGCCGGCTCACCAACGTCGACGTGACCCAGCACGAGGTCGCCGACGCCGCCGACGTGTCGGCGGTGACCATCCGCGACCGCTACACGGAACTGCTCGACGCCGACGACCAGGTCGCCTGAGGTGACGACCGTGCCGACAGGCGCCCGACCCGACGCCGCTCGATGTCCTGGCCGTCCGCCGACCGGGAGGCGGCCCGCAGCGCGGCGTCGCGAACGACCACCGTTATACCCTCGACCGCGCAATGTCCTCTGAGAGAACCCGCATGTCCAACGACGAGTCCGCCGTCGGTCCCGACGAAGACGACCTGGTCGCCGAGACCGCGTCGCTGCTGGAGACGTTCGGGCTGACGAGCTACGAGGCGAAGTGTTTCGTCGCGCTGACCCGGATCGGCCACGGCACCGCCCGCGAGATCGCCGAGGTGGCCGAGGTGCCCCGCCCCCGGGTGTACGACAGCGTCGAGTCGCTGGCCGAGCGCGGACTCGCCGACGTACAGGACGCACAGCCGCGCCGCTTTCGCGCGCCCGAACCGCGCGACGCCGTCGAGACCATCCGCCGCGAGTACGGCGAGCGTCTCGACCGCCTGGAGGGGCTGCTCCCGCGGCTCCAGTCGCCCGAACCCCGCGAGGAGCGGGCCGGCGTCTGGGTCGTCGAGGGCGACGACGCCGTCAGCGACCGACTCGCCGCGCTCGCCGACGACGCCGCCGAGGAACTGCTCGTCGTCGTCGCCGTCGAGAGCCTGCTGACCGAGGAGGTCCGCGCGGCGCTAGCCGAGGCGACAGACCGCGGCGTCGATATCACCGTGGGCTCGCCGAGCCCCGACATCCGCGCGGCCGTCGCCGACGCCGCGCCCGACGCCGCCGTCGTCGAGACCTGGACCTGGTGGGAGGACTACCCGATCCGCGCCGGCGAGATCAGCTCGATCCTCATGGCCGACGGCCGCGAGCTGATCGTCAGCTCCGACCTGGAGACCGATCTCCCGGGGGTCGACCGCCACAGCGCCGTCTGGACCGACGACGAACGGGCCCCCCTCGTCGGGCTGATGCGGCCGCTGCTCGCCGAGGCGATCCGCTCGGGCCCGTCCGCTCGCGGGTCGGCGTAGTTCCGGCGAGGATCCGGGCCCGTCGAGAATCGACCGCTGCTGTGCCGGCGTCGCCGTCAGGCGACGGAGATGCCGTTGCGCGCGAGGAAGTCGCTGGCGCTCTTTATCTCGACCGGACTGCCGATGATCCGCACCCGGCACTCCTCCCGGCGGATGGTGACGGTGAACTGCCGTTCGAGGTCCTCGCGGACCCCCTCGATGGCGTCCGCTGGCAGGAGGATCTCCGTACTGTCACGGAGTCGGGCCGGTTCGGACATGATCGATGTTGTTCGACGCTCGCGGTATTAGTGTGTCGAAACACGATTCATTCCGGACCGTGAACATTTATCCGTGACAGGGGACTGGCGGTTCGGCCCGCGCGTCGCCGCCCGGTCGGCACCGGGGCGGAGGAACACCTTTTTCGGTACCGGTTGCCGACCCACAGGTAATGGGGCTCGAAGAGGAGATCCGCGAGATCGAGGAGGAGATCGCCGAGACGCCCTACAACAAGTCGACCGAGGAGCACATCGGCCGGCTGAAGGCCAAGCTCGCGGAGAAAAAGGAGAAGCTCGAGAACCAGACCTCCGCCGGCGGCGGCGGGGGCTACGCCGTCGAGAAGACCGGCGACGCCACCGTCGCGCTGGTCGGCTTCCCCAGCGTCGGCAAGTCGACGCTGCTGAACGCGATGACCAACGCCGAGAGCGAGGTCGGCTCCTACGAGTTCACCACGCTCGACGTGAACCCGGGGATGCTCAAGTACAACGGCGCGAACATCCAGATCCTCGACGTGCCCGGGCTCATCGAGGGCGCCGCCGACGGGCGCGGCGGCGGCCAGGCGGTCCTCTCGGTCGTCCGGACCGCCGACCTCGTCGTGTTCGTCCTCTCGGTGTTCGAGATCGACCAGTACCAGCGCCTCTACGAGGAGCTGTACAACAACAAGGTCCGCCTCGACACCGAGCCCCCCAACGTCACCATCCGCAAGAAGCACAAAGACGGGATCAGCGTCACCTCCAGCGTCGACCTCGATCTCGACGAGCAGACGATCAAGAGCGTCCTGCGCGAGCGCGGGTACGTCAACGCCAACGTGAACATCGGCGAGCAGGTCGACATCGACCGCCTGCTCGACGGCGTGCTGGACAACCGCGAGTACCTCCCCTCCCTGGTCACCGTCAACAAGGCCGACCTCATCGAACCCGACTACCTCGACACCGTCCACGAGCAGCTGCGCGACCACGACATCGACCCCGAGGAGGCGATCTTCATCAGCGCCGAGGAGGGGAAGGGTCTCGACGCGCTCAAGGAAGCGATCTGGGAGGAGCTGGGACTCATCCGGATCTACATGGACAAGCCCGGCCGGGGGGTCGACTACGAGGAGCCGCTCATCCTCCGGGAGGGCGACACCATCGAGGACGCCTGCGAGAAGCTCGGCGGGGAGTTCGAGGAGCGGTTCCGCTTCGCCCGCGTCTCCGGCCCGAGCGCCAAACACGACGACCAGCAGGTCGGCAAGGACCACGAACTCGCCGACGAGGACGTGCTCCGTATCCTCACCACGCGATGACCGAACGAACGGGGGTCCTCGCACCGTTCGCCCGGCACCGGCGCGCGCTCGTCCGGTACCGCCGCGGGCTCGCCGTCCTCGTCGCCGGGCTCGTCCCGTGGCTCGTGATCCCCTACGAGGGCGGCGTCAGCCTCGTCCACTCGCTCGCGCTGGTCGCCCCCGGGACGGGTGCGGTCACGTCGGTCTACCACTACGTCTTCGTGTACACGCGCGAGGTCCCGACCGCCCTGCTGGCCTGGCCGACGGCGTCGCTCCTGTACGGGACGGGTGTCGCCAGCGCCGCGCTCGCCCGGATCGACCGGGAGGACCGCCGCGTCACCGCGGGGCTGTTCGCGCTGGCGGCGTTCGACGTGTGCTACGCCGCGGTCGGGTTCTCGTCGCCGCGACTGCGGACGGTCGCCTACCCGCTCGGGGCCGCCTTCCTCGCGCTGGCGGCGTGGACGAGTCGGCCCTGACGTTCCGGGTCCGGTATCCTTTTCGAACTGGCTACCCAGTTTTCGCCCATGGACGGAACGCTCGACCACACGATGATGCGCGTCGAAGACCTCGACGAGTCGCTCGACTGGTACACCACACACCTCGACTACGAGGAGAAGGGCCGCTGGGAGGCCGACACGTTCACCAACGTCTTCCTCGGCCCCGAGGACGTCCACGAGGAGGGCGCGCTGCTGGAACTCACCTACAACCACGACGGCCGCTCGTACACGATGGGCGACGGCTGGGGCCACATCGCCGTCCGCGTCGAGGACGTGAACGACGCCTACTACGAGCTGATGGACGAGGGCGTCGAGGACTACCGCCGCCCGGAGGACAACCCCGGCTACGCCTTCGTGAAGGACCCGGACGGCCACGAGATCGAGATCGTCGAGCGCGACTTCGGCGCCCGCTGGAGCATCGACCACACGATGATCCGCGTCGAGGACGCCGACGAACACCTCGGGTGGTGGACCCGGAAGTTCGAGTACGAACACACCGGCCGCTGGGAGGCCGACAGCTTCGCCAACTACTTCGTCAAGCCCGAGGACGCCGCCGAGGAGGCGATGGCCGTCGAACTCACCTACAACTACGACGGGCGCACGTACGAACTGGGCGACGCCTGGGGCCACCTCGCCGTCCGCGTCGACGACCTCTCGGAGGGGTGGGACCAGCTGATGACCCGCGAGGCCGAGGACTACCGCGACCCCGAGAGCTGCGACAACAGCTACGCGTTCACGAAGGACCCGGACGGTCACGAGGTCGAGATCGTCACGTCGTAGATCGTAGTACGACCGCGAACGGAGTGATCGGCCGCTTTTTGCCCCATCTCTTTGCCGCGAGCGGTGCCCGGAGCGAGCCGCGCGAGCGAGGACATCCGAGCGGGAAAAAGGTGGGCGAACGACAACTACGCATTCACGGAGGACCCGGACGGCCACGAGGTCGAGATCGTCACGTCGTAGGGATCCGTCGGCCGATAGCGGCGCCGACCACGTCACGTACCGGCGCGGTAAGCACGGCGTACTCCCGGATTTCGGTACTTAATATACCCATCGTCGGCTCCGTGTGGGACAGGCGTCTGACACGTGCCGAGGGCACGTGAAACAGTCACAAACGGGTTCTGCGGGCCGATCTATGGCGGGAGGCGGCCGTTCCTCCCTCGGCTATGACCACAAAGCATTTATTACATCCGCCGGTGGTTCCTACCGTACCCCTACCCATGGCTGCAGTATTGAGTACACCACTGGCGGTTCGGCGCGGCCGACTGATGGTCGCGTGTCCGCGTGGTCGGAAAGCTGCTGTGGCCGCTGACAGAAGATCCAACAAACTATGACAGGAACCAACGACAAGCTTCGCAGCTTGTTCCTGACGATGCTGATGGTCGTCTCCGTGTTCGGAGGCTCCATCGCGTTCGCGGGAACAGCTGCGGCCGCCAATACCGACCCCGGCGTGGACGCAGCCACGGAGGACGAGGGGACCGGTAACGGCGACATCGTAGTCGAATTCAACCGTAGCGTTCGCAAAGCAAACGGTCCGAACGCTGGCAACCCGCTCGACGCCAGCAACTTCACGGTCTACGTCCGTGAGGCCGGCACCGACGACTTCACCGAGTACAACCAGTCCACTCGGCCCGAAGTCGACGAGCAGCTGGCCAACTCCGACGTGATCCACCCGGCCGACGCCGGCTCGGGCGCGACCGACGAGGTCGTCCGCCTCGAAGGTAACGGCCTGTGGGGCGACCTCAACCCGGCCGACGAGGTCAAGGTCAACGTCGGTAACGGCACCGCCATCGGTAGCTGGAACGGCTCCGACGTCGTCGGCGAGCGTTCCATCGGGAACGTCACCGTCGAGACGGCCGCAGGCGAGCTCGACCAGGCCGACGGCGCGCACAGCGACCGCGGTAGCGCCCAGCGCGTCTACCAGGGTCAGAACGTGCGCTTCAAGGCCGACCAGCCCGACACGCCGATCCTGCTCCGTAACGTCGAGACCGGAGAGATCCTCCTCGACGGGAGCACCGGCGCCGGGACGTCCATCGTCTTCGACAGCGCGGACCTCGAGTCCGGCACCACCTACCGCCTGATCTACGACGAGGGCGCTGGTGCTGCCGAGACGAGCAAGTTCTTCAACGTGACCTCGCTGCAGCTGTCGGCCTCGCTCGACGAGGACGGCACGCTGTTCGAGCACAACGAGGACGCGGAGATCACCGTCGAGGGTAGTTCCATCCGCGGTGGCGAGCCGGTCGCCATCGAGGTCGACGGCCCGGACACCGAGTACGAGCGCGTCTCCTTCGACAACCGCGGCGAGTTCGAGGAGACGTTCAACTACGGCACCAGTCTCGACGCCGGTGACTACACGGTCACCGTGACCGACGTCGCGACCGGCGCCGAGGTCACCGCCGGCGAGTTCTCCGTCGACGAGTTCCCCTCGGCTGACTCCGCCTCCTTCGGTGGCGGCGTCTTCGAGGAGGAGCGCGGTGACGTCGTGGAGATCCCCGTCCAGCTGAGCGACAGCCAGGAGGGTGCCCAGGCCACGGTCGCCATCGGTGACAAGGCCGACACCGGCTACGTCACGAACGTGACGGTCGCCGACGAGGACGGCGACGGTGAGGTCGTCCTCGAGTGGAACACCTACATGGCCGGCACCGGCGAGAGCGAGCACATCTTCACCGCGCAGGGTGAGGACAACGTCACCGACTTCGGTGGCGAGAGCGGCTCCTTCGTCGAGGCCGTCCGTGTCTTCGAGAACGACACGGAAGCGCCCAACGCTTCCAGCCTCGAGTTCGCGGGTAACGGTATCCTCGACCCCGCGTCGTACGACCTCGCGGTCGTCGCGAACAACGAGGACCAGTCCGAAGTCATCAACAAGGGCAACTTCAACTTCACTGAGGTCGACGCCGACGCGGTCGGCGCAGTGTCGATCAACGCCCGTTCCACCGAGAGCAGCAACGTCTGGGTCGTCCCCTCGGACAAGAAGGACCAGGTCGACCTGACGTTCATCGACGAGAACACCGACAACAACGAGGACCCGATCGACGGGAACCTCACGCAGTCCGACCTGGTGGCCAGCGAAGAGATGATCGTCCACCAGATCAGCGCGTCCGGTCTGGAAGGCGTCTTCCAGAACCGCACCACGACGGGTGCGAACGCGACCAGCGCCTTCCTCAGTGAGGTCGACACCGGTCTGTTCAACGCCAGCTTCTCCGAGCTGGACCCCGGTCCGAACCAGCCGCGCGAACGGTTCGACCTGAACGTTGACAACACGGTCGTCCTCCCGGACTACCAGAACGACACCTACTACGTCGCTGTTGACCTCGCGGAGGTCGACGAGGACAAGCTCGAGGACGGTATCGAGTACAACGCCTCGTTCTCCTTCGAGAGCTACAGCTCGGTCGGTCCGCAGATCGGCGGCGAGGGCGCCGGCACTGTCGGCTCCGACTGGACGTACGAGGTCGCCGAGGCGTCGCTCGACACCAACGCGGACGACGAGGTCGTCATCCGCAACCAGGCCGGTCAGACCATCCGCGGCGACACGAACGTCGCCCCGGGCACGGAGCTCGGCCTCCGCATCAACAGTCAGTCGGACACGAGTCCGTTCCTGACCACGCTGAACACCCACGTCACCGAGGACCGCACGTTCGCGGCGACGGGTGACTTCAGCGAGCGCGGCTCGGACATCAACTTCACTGTCGCGGTCCGCCGCGGTGGCGACCAGATCAGTGACGGCACCTACAGCGGTGTCATCCTGGCTCAGCCGACCGCCTCGGTCACCTTCAGTGACCAGGCCGTCGCTGAGGGCAACCAGGAAGTCGTCGTCGACTCCGCCACGCTCTCGGACGGTGGCTTCATCGCCATCCACGAGGGTAGTGCCAGCGGCGACGTGATCGGCGTGAGCGGCTACCTCGAGGCCGGCCAGCACTCCAACGTGCGGGTCGACCTCGACAGCCCGGTCAACGGGACCACCACGCTGGTCGCGATGCCGCACCTCGACGACAACTCCAACAACCTGTACGACTTCCCCGAGGCCGACGCGCCGTACACTGCCGACGGTAGCGCAGTGACCGACAGCGCCGAGGTCTCGCTGGACACCGAGACGGCTACCCCGACGGACACGCCGACGGACACGCCGACGGACACGCCGACGGACACGCCGACGGACACGCCGACGGACACGCCGACGGACACGCCGACGGACACGCCGACGGACACGCCGACCGAGGCGCCGGAAGACGGCGGTGACGGTGGCGACGACACGCCGTCGCCGACCACCACCGGTGACGGTGCTGGCTTCGGCGTCGCCGTCTCGCTCATCGCCCTGCTCGCGGCTGCGCTCCTCGCGGCGCGCCGTCGCGAATAAGGTAGCACCATCGGGCTGACGCCCGACCCCTAACCGCTCGACATTTTTTCGGACGCTACCCGGTCAGCGACAGCTCCGTCCCGCTCGTCGTTCGAGCGTCGCGTTCGGCGGTCTCCGGGCGAACCGCGAGTCCGCGACCGTCTGTGTGCGCGGCGGGCGTCCAACGACAAAGCATATACTCCCGATACCGTTACGTTGGAGCAACCGATGCTCGACGCCGTTCTCTCGGGGCTGGACTGGGCCACGCGCTTCTCGGACCCGCTCGCGTGGCTCGTCCTCGCGGCGTTTCTCGTGACGGTCGTCCTGGAGGCGGCCGACCGGCGCGAGCACGCCCGGCTGGCCGGGGTCGCGGCCTGGGCGCTGTTCGGCGTCTTCTGGTTCACGCTCATCTACCACTTCGCCGTCGTCCAGCGGAGCGTCATCGAGGGGCTCGGGACGCTCGTCGCCGTCCCAGCCTCCCTCTACGTCGGCTACCTGCTGTGGTCCGGCCGCGACTCGCTCTTTGTCCTCTCGCGGGCCATCCTCCTGATGGGGGTGGTCTTCTTCCCGTTCGAGTCGATCCCCGTACTGCGGCAGTTCCTGGTCGAGACGGTCACCGACCAGACGGCGGTCCTGATCTCGCTGATCGGCTCGGACCCGGCGCTCGTCACGGGGTACGAGACCATCGTCGACGGCCAGCGGGTCGTCGCGTACGACGGCTACATCGTCGGCGAGAAGCACCACCTCTACGAGAACACGTTCGTCTTCGCCGACGGGGAGAGTCCGATCTTCTACACGATCGTCATCGCCTGCACGGGGATCGGGAGCATGGCGATCTTCGCCGGGCTGATCGCGGCCGTCGAGGCGCCGCTGACCCGGAAGCTCCGCGCGCTCGCGGTGTCGCTGCCGGTCATCTACGCGCTGAACCTGGGGCGCAACGTCATGATCGCCGTCGGGTTCGGGGAACAGCGGTTCCACCTGTTCCCGGAACTGGTCATGTCGGTCTTCGGGCTGTCGGACCCGCGGCAGGTCTCCTACATCGTCATCGACCGCATCGTCGCCCAGAGCCTGTCGGTGGTCGCGCTGGTCGGGATCACCTACCTCGTCGTCCGCGAGCTCCCGGAGGTGCTGACCGTCGTCGAGGACCTGCTGTTCGTCGTGACCGGCTCGGAGTACGACCTGCGGGCCGCGCTGGACCTCGACCCGTCGGTCGCCGAGGGCGACCCGGAGGTCGGCGCCGGCGCGGGCACCCGATCAGACGACTAGTTCTTCGAGAAGCGTGTCGGGCGCGCCACCGAGCGCTGCGAGGGCGTCCCGTTCCATGAGGTGGAGCTCCCCGGGGACGACCAGCAGGTGGAGCGGGTCGCCGAACGACTCCCCGGCGAGCGTCGAGAGCCGGTCGGCGCGGACGGCGGGGTCGGGGCTGCCCGCGCGGGCGACGACGACGCCGAGCGTGTCCTCGTAGGCGTCGGCCAGGCGGGCGGCCGCCCGGTCGGCGCGCATGTAGTCGTCGCTGGCGGCGTCGATGTCGAGGAAGACCAGCGTGTGGAGGCCGCGGTCGCGGTTCCCCTCGACCGTGTCGACGACGCTCCCGGGGAGGTCGTCGCCGGCGTGGGAGCGCTCGAACGGGAGCGTCGTCGCCTTGCCGAAGCGGTAGTTCTGGAGGCCGGTGAGCGAGCTGGCGGCGGCCTGGGCGGTCGTCCCGTGGACGACGCGGGTCTCGATGCCCCGCTCGTGAGCGCGCAGCCGCAGGTCCGTGTGGGTCGTCGAGATCATGGTGTCGCCGGCGGTGCAGAAGACGACGTCCGAGTCGGCGGCGTCGTCGAGGATATCCCCGGGCGACTGCTCGACGCCCGTGCGGTCGCGGACCTCGATCTCGGTGTCGTGGGCGGCTTCGAGGTCCTCGATCGCGGCGCCGGCGAGCTTGCTGGTGTAGAACTCGGCGACGACGCGGTCGGCCGACCGGATGGCGTCTCGGCCCGCGACGGTGACCGACCGCTCGTCGTAGAGGCCGAGCCCGACGAAGGTGAGCATACGCCCTCTCCGGCGCCGAACGGATTAAGCCCCGCGAAGCGACGGCGAGTCCGGGCGGCCGCGGTGTCAGAGCCGAGGGCGGCCGAAGCGTCAGGCTTACCGCGCGACGGCGACCTACCGGAGGTATGGAGGTCTCCTGCGTTCGGGTGCCACGCGAGGACGGCGAGGCGACGCGCCGCCGGCTGGCCGACGCCGACCTGGTCGCCGAGGACTACGAGATCGAGGTCGCCGACGGGTGCCTCTACGTGCCCGTCACCGACCCCGCTGCGGTCCCCGACGAGTTCGAGGTCGTCACGCGGGAGGTCGACGCGCGGGAGACACAGACGATGCCGGCGGATCTGCTGGAGTTCGACCCCTCCTACGAGCGGCTCGGCGACGTGGTCATCGTCGACGAGGACGACCCCGAGCGCGCGCGGGCGCTGGCCGACGCCGTCGTCGAGTCGGCGCTGCCGGTGAAGACGGTCGTGAATCGCGCCTCGAAGGTCAAGGGGACCGAGCGGGTCCGCGACTGGGAGGTGCTGGCCGGCGAGAGCACCGAGGCGGTCCACCGCGAGTACGGCTGCGAGTTCGCCCTGGACCTGGCGACGGTGTACTTCTCGCCGCGGCTGGCGACCGAGCGCCACCGCGTCGCCGAGCAGGTCCGAGAGGGGGAACGGGCCTTCGATATGTTCGCCGGGGTCGGCCCCTTCGTCGTCCCCTTCGCGAAGCGCGGCGCGACCGCCGTCGGCGTCGACATCAACGAGGACGCGGTCGAGTACCTGCGGGAGAACGCCCGCCGTAACGGCGTCGCGGACCGCGTGACGGCGATCTGTGGGGACGTGCGCGAGGTGGCCGACGAGTACACGGACTGGGCCGACCGGCTCGTGATGAACCTGCCCCACAGCGCCGACGACTTCCTCGACACCGCCGTCGAACTGGCCGGCGACGACTGCGTGGTCCACTACTACGACATCCAGCACGAGGACGACCCCTACGGGCCGGGCGAACGCGCCATCCGCGCGGCCGCCGAACCGGAGTACGAGGTGGCCGTCGAACGGCGCCACACCGTCCGGTCGTACGCCCCCCACGAGTTGAACGTCTGCCTCGACGTGCGACTGCGGCGGGCCGACTGACGGGCGTGGACGGACCGGTCGAGCGGCGAACGAGGTCCGGCGACGGGGACTCAGTTCGCGAACTCGTCGTAACTGATAGCGCCCCGCTGGACGATGGCCTCGCTGCTCGGGAGTTCGCCGTTGGGGGGCTGGCCCTCGGTCGCGGGACCGCCGGGTTCGCCGACGACGAGCCGGCCCACCATCCCGAGCGCGGCGTGGGGGATACAGAAGTAGTCGTACGTGCCCGTCTCCTCGAAGGTGTGTTCGAAGGTCGCCCCCGCCTCGCTCAGGATGCCGCTGTTCCAGGGTTCGGCGCCCTCGGGGATGCGGGTCACCGACGCGGCGTCGAGCGACTCGGCGTAGGCCGTCGCGGAGTGGCTCCCCGACTCGTTGACCCACGTGATCGTCTCCCCGGGTTCGACGGAGAGCCCGATCGGCGTGAAGTAGTAGTCGCTCCCCTCGGTCACCATCTCCACGGTGTTCGGAACCTGTCCGGCGGTCCCGGCCGCGGTATCGGTCCCGGTGCCGGCGTCGGGATCCGTGCCCGTCTCGGTCGCCGTCTCGGCCGGTTCCGCGGTCGGACTCGGGGACTCTTCCTCGTCGGTGTCGGTCGGGTCGGCGCCCGCACCGGGAGCGCCCTCGCAGCCGGCGAGGCCGACCGACAGTCCGGTGACCGTAGACCCGACTGTCGCGAGATAGGTACGTCGGTTCACGTCCGCGCTTGGGACAGCGGCCGTTTGTGTGGCGGGCTTGCGATGTCCCGATCAGGTCCACGGGACTGTCAGGTCGACGAGCCACGCCACCACGGCGGCCCCCAGGAGGAGGACGCCGAGGCCGGTAGTCGCCGGCTCCGGGATGAGGAACAGCACCGCGCCGACGACGACGAGGAGCGTGATCAGCCCCTCGTCCCACCAGCCGCCCTCGTCGTCGACGGTCGCGTCGTCCTCGTGGCGTTCCTCGGCCATCGCCGGGTCGTCCGTCGTCGGTTCCGAGCGCAGGCTCGGCGCCCACGCGGTCACGCTCCCCGTCACGGAGGGGATCGTCGTGGTTTCGGTGTCGCGGTCGTCGATGCGCTCCTCTGCGGTGTCGTCCGTGGACCGGCGCATGCGCGGGATCGGACCGCGACCCTGTTGGCCCGAGTGGTTGCAGTGCAAAGCGCCAGGCCCGGCCGTCCCGGTCCGACACGGCCTCACAGAGTCGGGTCGATTCGCAATCCTTATTGCGGTTATCGGCGGTACGTTGAAACGGAGCCACCGAACGCGCCGGTGTAGCTCAGACTGGCTAGAGCGAATCCTTCGTAAGGATTAGGTCGAGGGTTCAAATCCCTCCACCGGCTCTTTCTCGCGGACGCAAGCCGACGAGTCGCAACTCCGCCGAGTCGGACCGATCGACCGGTAGCATCAAGCGGGTAGGGTCGGTGGATCGGGACATGCGGTCAGAGGACGACATCCGGGAACGGATCGCCGAACTCGAGGACGCGTACGACAGAACGGACCCGCCGACCTCGGAGATGGAGGACGAGGCGGAGGTCGCGATCCTCCGGGCCATCGAGGAACTGGAGTGGGTGCTCGAAGAACACGACGCCGAGTCCGGGTTCACGACCTGAGCGGCGCAATCCCTATCTCTCCCCGACCCCGCGGTTCGCCCGTGCAGTCGACGACACGCGACGCGCTGCTGGCAGCGGCGAGCGCCGCAGTCTTGCTCGTCGTCCTCGCGGCCACGGGATCGCTGTCGGTGCTGACTCGACCTGGGGCCGCCGCGACGGGCGTCGTCACGGCGCTTGCCGTCGAGGCGCTGTTCGTCGCGGACACCACCGTCGCGTACCTGTGGGAACGGCCCGCGGTGCAGGTCGGCAGCGCCCTCGCCCTGGTCGTCGGCGGTGTCCTCGCGGTGTGGACCGCCGACCCGTGGCTCGTCGCGGCGGCCTGCTGGGGGCTGGCGACGTACTTCGTCCTGCTGGCGCTGCTGGTGGCCGGCGTCTGGGAGTCGGCGTCGGCGTAGCCGAGGAGGACGCACACCGCCGTCAGTGCGTGAGCAACAGTACCTGGCCGCCGGTGCGGACGACGCAGAACGGGCCGCCGGGGTTCCCGAAGGTGTTCTCGCGCTTCTCGGAGACGAACAGCTCCTCGAATGCGTCGCCGCAGGCCGGGCAGGCGAAGTCGTTCCTGTTTTCGAGGTGCATCGTGGCCCGGTCCTGGCTCACCAGCTTCAGGCCGTGGCGGTACTCGTGTACGTCGAAGCCGTCCTCGACGTCGAGCGGTTCCATACCCGGAGATGGGGAGAAGCGGCCTTGAAACTCCCGCTCAGATCTCGGCGCCGACGTAGAGGACGACGACGAGGAAGATCCAGACAACGTCGACGAAGTGCCAGTACATCGAGGCGGTGCTGACGGAGGTGTGGCGTTCGGCGGAGTACTGGCCCTTGAGCGCCCGGGCGAAGACGATGCCCAGCAGGACCGCGCCGAGGCTGACGTGGAGGCCGTGGAGGCCGGTCAGCCCGTAGAACGCCGAGCCGAAGGCGCCGCCGGTGAGGGTGAACCCCTCGTGGACGATGAACTCGTA
The DNA here is from genome assembly GCF_004698125.1 of Halosimplex halophilum. Classification (NCBI taxonomy): domain Archaea; kingdom Methanobacteriati; phylum Methanobacteriota; class Halobacteria; order Halobacteriales; family Haloarculaceae; genus Halosimplex; species Halosimplex halophilum. Next base: position 1,578,562 of record NZ_ML214297.1, on the reverse strand, counting down.
GTACTCGTAGATCTGGCCGCCGATGAACACGACGCCCAGCAGCAGGGTCAGCCCCAGCAGCTGGAGGAACCGCGACCGGTTGCCCTTCCGGAGCGCGGTGTGTGCGAAGTGCAGCGTGAAGCTGCTGACGACCAGTATCGACGTGTTGATGATGATGAGACTCCCGAGCAGGTCGGGGAAGGTGTCCGTCGACCAGGTGCCGACGCGGATGAAGAAGTAGTAGACGAACCCGGCGCCGAAGGTGGCGATCTCCGACCCGAGGAACAGTATCATCGCGAGCCGGAGCGTCCCGGCGCCGTGTTCGTCGGTGCCCCTCTCCCAGAAGTTGACGACGAACGCGTGGTACAGCCAGCCGTAGAGGCCGACGAGGAACAGGCCGACGCTGGCGACGGTGGCGACCGGGCCGTACATCGGGTCGACGAGCGGTTCCTGGCCGCGACCGAGGACGAACAGCGCGGCGGCGACGTAGATGCCCGCCGCGCCGACGGCGGTGACGAACGGCCACCAGCTGGCCTCGCCGAACCCGCGCGGCCAGTCCTCGACCGCCGGCAGGTGGTGCCCGCCGTGGTCCCCGTGGTCCTCTGACGTATCGTCCGCGAGACTCATACTACGGGCTTGCGCCAGCAGCACCAAAAAGCCTCCCAAACCGTCCGCGCCCCGCCGATGTCCAGCGGATCTCCCGGACCGCTCCGAACGTGTTCGCAGTCAGTCACGGGCAGGGCTCTCGGCCTCCGGCCGGGCTTCGATACTTTGACCGGGAGGGGGGTCTAACTCCCGACAGATGGACCGACGGACTCCGACGACCGAGGTCGGCCGCAAGGCGGCGACTGCGCTGGCCGCCGGGCTGGCCGTCGCACTCGCGGCGCGGCCGGTCCTGGCCCACGGCGGGTCGCTGGGGGAGTCGGCCCGCGAGTCGCTGACCGTGCCGACGTGGCTGATGCTGGCGACCGGCGGGGCCGTCGTCGGCGCCTCGTTCCTGCTGGCGACGTTCGCGACCGACCGGTCGGCGCTGGACTGGCTGGTCGACAGCCGGCGGCGACTCCCGCTCCCGGCGCCGACGGCGCTCCGGTGGGCCGCCGGCGCGCTGGGCGTCGCGGCGCTGGTCGGCATCGTCGTCACGGGGTTCGTCGACCCGACGGACCCGCTCTCGAACCCCGCCGTCGTGGTCGTCTGGGCGGGGTGGTGGGCCGGCTTCGCGATGAGCACGTACCTCGTCGGCAACACCTGGCCGGCCGTCAATCCCTGGCGGGCGATCGCCGAGGTGCTACCCGATCTGGGTCGGGAGTACCGCTGGACGCTGGGCGCCTGGCCGAGCGTCGCGGGCCTGCTCGCGCTCGTCTGGATCGAGGTCGTGAGCCCGCTGGCCGACGAGCCGCGGGTCCTCGCGATTACGGTCGTCGCCTACTCCGTCGTGACGCTCGCGGGGGCGGTCGTCTACGGGACCGGGACGTGGTTCCGCGAGGCCGACCCCGTCTCGCGGGTGTTCCGCTACTACGGCGCCGTCGCGCCGGTCGGACGGGACGCCGACGGGTCGCTCTCCCTGCGGCTCCCCGGCGCGGCGCTGACGAGCGACCGCCTGGACGGGGTCGACGAGGCGGCGTTCGTCGTCGCCGTCCTCTGGGTGACCACCTTCGACGGGTTCGTCGCCACGCCGGCCTGGCGGTGGCTCGCCCGCTCGCTGGTGAACCTGGGCTACCCCATCCCGCTGCTGTACCCCGGCGCGATGGTCGTCGGGTTCGCGCTCTTTCTCGGCGTCTACCTGCTCGCTGCCCGACTGGCCCGCCGGACTGCTCCGACCTACGTCGCCGGCGAGACGCTCGCCCGGCGGTTCGCCCCGCCGCTGCTGGCCATCGCCGCCGGCTACCACGTCGCGCACTTCCTGGGCTACTTCCTCTCGCTGATCCCGGCCCTAGTGGCGGCGGTGACCGCGCCGATGGCGACGGTGAACCCCCCGCTGATCGTCGTCCCCGGCTGGTTCGGCGGCGTCGCCATCGCCGGCGTGCTCGGCGGCCACCTCCTGGCCATCCTCGCCGCCCACGTCACCGCCTTCGACCTGTTCCCGGGCCGCCTGCAGGCGATCCGCAGCCAGTACCCGTTCATCGCCGTCATGGTCTTCTACACGATGGCCAGCCTCTGGATCGTCACCCGACCGGACGTGCCGCTCCCCTACCTCACATGACCGAGCAACCACCCACCGGCGCCGCCGGCGCGAGCGACAACCCCGACGAGTCGGACGCGAGCGGCGACACCCGAGGACCGGACGGCCCCGGAGCCGACGACATCGCCTACGAGGTGCCGCCGGCGGAGACGGCCGCCGAGTGCGAGTACTGCGGGCGCCCCTTCGAGTCCGAGGGACTGCTCGCGCTGCACCACGGGCGGGCTCACGGGTCGGCACTCACCGACGACGAACGGGCGGCCTACGAGGACGCCTACGAGGCCGAGTCCGGCCAGCTCGGCCGTTTCCGGCTGAAGGCGCTGGCGATCCTGGTGTTGCTGTACTTCGGCCTGCTGATGGTGTACGCGGTGGTCTGACCGCCGCCGTCGGCGGGGCCGGGAACGTGTGTTCGGGCTCCTCCCGAGGTGGCGGGAGCGGGGCTCGGGCGCCAGGAACGTAAGTTTCATGCGCGCGAGGGGGCTGGACACGTGTATGGAACTGCGGGTCATCGAGAAAGAGCCGACGATGATCTCTATCGAGATCGCGGGCGAGGACCACACGTTCATGAACGTGCTGAAGGGCGCGCTGCTGGAGACCGAGGGGATCACGGCGGCGACCTACGACGTCAACCCCGAGCAGTCGGGGGGCCAGACCGACCCCGTGCTGACCATCAAGACCGACGAGAACACCGACGCGCTGGACGCGCTGGAGACCGGCGCCGAGCGCGTCATCGAGAAGTCCGACGACTTCCGCGAGGCCTTCGAGGCCGCCGCCTGAGCGCGGACCCCTTCTCCTCCCCGTCGACGCGGCCCGACGGCCGCGGCCACACGCTTTTGAGGCGGTCCGCCGTTCGTCCGGACGTGACCGACCGCGACGGGGCCGCGGGCGACGACCCGGACCGCGACCCGGATCCGGACATCGACGACGTGCTCGACGACCTGGAGGAGCTGGAGGAGCTGGTCGACCGGCCGGAGGAGCGCGAGCGGGTCCGCGAGGCGATGCGCACGGCCCGCCGGGCGAACAGGCCCCGCGTCGTCGGCCGGATCCACGACGCCTTCGACCTGCGTGACGCCGGCGAGGCGGTCGTCGGCGCCTTCCTCTTCGGCATCCCGATGGTCGTCGAGGGCGGCACCCAGGAGATCGGCGTGGCCATCGCGGACTCGCCGGTCGCCGTCGCGCTGACCGCCGCCCTCGGCTTCCTCGTCGTGCTGGGGATCCTCCACGCCGCCCGGTTCGAGGCGGTCGAGGCGGACCTGATAGCCGGCGTCGTCCCGCGGCGGCTGGTCGGGATCCTCGGCATCTCCGCGGGCATGGCCGTCGGGCTGATGACGCTGTGGCGGCGGGTCGACTGGAGCCAGCCGGACGTGGCCGCCGCCCAGTGTCTCGTGACCGCGGTCGTGATGGCCGTCGGCGCGTCGCTGGGCGACGTGTTGCCGGAGTAGCGCGACGGCTCCGGCGACCCCGCGGACGGTCAGTCCGCCCGCTCGGGCTCCGGGACGGCGTAGTCGTCGTAGGCGTCGACCTGTTCGGCCTCGCTGCCGATCCCGGTGGTGACGATCATCCGCATCCCCTGGCGGACGCTCATGTCCGTCTCGTGGATCTCCGACTCGGGCACCATCACGAGCCGGCCGGCGGTGGGGTTGGGGCTGTTGGGGAGAAACACCGAGTGGGCCCGGTCGCCGGTGGCCTCGTCGAAGGCCTCGGTCCCCTCGCCGGTGACGAAGCCGATGGAGTAGACGTCCTCGCGGGGGTACTCGACGAGGACCGTCCGCTCGAACTGCGAGCCGGTGTCGACCAGGGAGGTCGCCACCTGTCGGACGCCGCCGTAGATGGTGCTGACCAGGGGGACGATGTTGATCGTCCGCCCGAGGTTACCGAACAGGTGTCGGCCGATCGACCACTGGGCGACCAGGCCGAGGGCGGTCACCACCGCGACGATCAGGACGACCGCGAGCACCTGCGCGGCGAGTTCGACGTTCGCGGCCGTCTCGATGAGGCCGAGCCTGTCGACCAGCGGGTTGACGAACTGCAGGGAGAAGGAGACCAGGATCTGCAGGATGTAGAGGGTGATCGCCAGCGGCGCGACGAGGATGAGCCCGGCCACGAAGCTCTCCTTCAGACGGCTGGTCAGTGGCATACGCCCCGGTGGGGCGTCCGGACGGAAAGCTGTGTGGGGTCGGGAAGGGGAGCGCTACCGGACGGTAGCCGGTCGATACCGGCGGGTGCTCTCGCTCCCGGGACGCTCGCCGGGCGTCCGGTCCCGCCGCGGTCGGTGGTCCCGGGGCGGTCCGGGGTCGGCTCGGGAGCGCGCGAACGGTCGAAACGGTGTGGCGGTCGAGCGATACCGACCGGGTTACTCGCCCCTCCGGAATCCGTTACCGCGCCGTTCGAGCCGCTTACTCGCCGCTCGCGGGTGAACGGTCGGGCCGTTCAAGAGGGGCCCGCGGCTTGTCCGAGTCGACTGTGACACGAGACCGTTCGCATTCGACGGACACAGCGGACCCGGAGCCGACCGCTCGTTCCGGGTTCCACGCGTGGATGGACGCGACTGCCGACCGGTTCGCGACGGCCGACGAACGCCGGGTGGAGGTGTTCGTCCGGTCGATGCTCCCGCCGCTGGGCGCCAAGTCCCGACAGGAGGCGCTGATCGCGCGACTCGACGAACTGGCCGCGGCGTCGGCGCTCGACGGCGTCTCCGTGACGGTCACCGGGAACCGCCTCTGCCTGTGTGACACCTGTTCGGGCACCGACGGCGGCGGCGACCTCATCGACCGGATCGCCGAACTCGACGAGTGGGGCGACGAGTACGACGCGACCGCCAGCCCCTTCTTCGAGACGAGGGAACTCGACTCCTCGATCGCCGGCGAAACCGCGCGGGCGCTCGTCCCGCCGCGGGTGAGCGCCGCGCTCTACTGCGACGAGGCCCTCGCGGGCGTCTTCCCCTGCCGGATCGGGGGCCGCGAGTACACGGTCGCGGACCTGGTCGACGCGCTCGACCGCTTCGCCGGGGAGCGCCAGCTCGTCGTCGAGCCCTGACGGCCGTCCGCCGCCGGGCCGTGACCGGATCTCCGGGTCGAAACGCCCGCGAGCGTATCGACCGCCTACCCGCCCCCGCGGGGGGCAAGTCGATACATAACAATGTCACGTTCTCGGCTACGCGGAGGCATGGCAGAGTCGCCTGTCGCCCGAACCGACCGGACCGGAACCGAGGGAGCAGCGCCGCCGTCCGCGGGGTGGTCCTGATGTGCGGGATCACCGCCGCGGTCGGCGCCGACGACGCGGTGTCGACGCTGCTGACGGGCCTCGAGAACCTCGAGTACCGGGGGTACGACTCGGCGGGGGTCGCCGTCGCGAACGGCGCCGGCGTCGAGGTCGTCAAGCGCGAGGGGAAGGTCGAGGAACTGGCCGACCTGCTCTCGCGCAGCTCGATCGCCGGCCGCGTCGGGCTCGGACACACCCGCTGGAGCACGCACGGCCCGCCAACGAACGCCAACGCCCACCCCCACACCGACTGCTACGGGGACCTGGCGGTCGTCCACAACGGGATCATCGAGAACCACGGGGAGCTGCGCGACCGCCTCGCCGAGATGGGCCACACCTTCTCCAGCGACACGGACACGGAGGTCGTCCCGCACCTCGTCGAGGCCTACGTCGACGAGGGGGCGACGGTCGAGGCCGCCTTCCGGCGGGCCGTCGACGACCTCTCGGGGAGCTACGCGATCGCCATGGTCCACGAGGACGAGGAGACCGTCTACGCCGCCCGCCAGGGCTCGCCGCTGGTCTTCGGCGTCGGCGACGACGCGTACTACCTCGCCAGCGACGTGCCCGCGTTCCTGGAGTTCACCGACGACGTGGTGTACCTCGAGGACGGCGACGTGGTCCGGGTCGCGCCCGACGGCTACGAGGTCACCGACACGGACGGCCGGGCCGTCGACCGGTCCGTCGAGACCGTCGAGTGGACCTCCGAGGACGTGGAGAAGGGGTCGTTCGACCACTACATGCGCAAGGAGATCGACGAGCAGCCGACGGCCATCGCCCAGGCAGTGCGGGGCCGCGCCGACGGCGACGAGGTCGCCTTCGAGTCGCTGTCGCCGGGCGCGTTCGCCGACGTGGACCGTGTCCACTTCGTCGCCTGCGGGACCTCCTACCACGCGGCGCTGTACGGCGCGCAACTGCTGCGCGAGCGGGGCGTCCCCGCGCGCGCGTACCTCGCCAGCGAGTACGCGGTGACCGCGCCGCCGACGGAGGAGGGGACCGTCCTCGTCGGCGTCACCCAGAGCGGCGAGACCGCCGACACGCTCGCGGCGCTCCGCGAGGGGGCCTCCGAAGGCTTGCGGACTCTCGCAGTGACAAACGTCGTCGGGTCGACGGCCGCCCGCGAGTGCGACGACACCGTCCTGATCCGGGCGGGGCCGGAGATCGGCGTCGCCGCGACGAAGACGTTCTCCTCGCAGGTGGCGACGCTCGGCCTGCTCGCCGAGCGGATCGCGGCGGAGACCGGCGGGTCGGGCTCGGCGCCCCCGGGGCTGCCGGCGGCGCTCGAGGACGTGCCCGACGGGGTCGAGACGATCCTGGCGGACTCCTCGGCGAGCGCGCTGGCGGACCGCTACGACGACAGCGACGCGTACTTCTTCATCGGCCGCGGGACGGCCCACCCGGTCGCCCTGGAGGGGGCGCTGAAGCTCAAGGAGATCTCCTACGAGCACGCCGAGGGGTTCCCGGCCGGCGAACTCAAACACGGCCCGCTCGCGCTCGTGACGCCGTCGACCCCGGTGTTCGCGGTCTGCACCGGGCAACACACCGAGAAGCTCGTCGGGAGCATCGAGGAAGTGAGCGCGCGGGGGGCGCCGGTCGTGGCGGTGGCCCCGCGCTCGGAGCGAGAGGTGGCCGAGGCCGCCGACGACGTGCTGTGGGTGCCAGAGACCCATCCCGAGCTGGTCGGCGTCCTGGCGAACGTCCAGCTCCAGCTGCTGTCCTATCACACCGCGACGCTGCTGGACCGACCCGTCGACAAACCGCGCAACCTGGCCAAGAGCGTCACAGTGGAGTGACCCGCCGCTACTCGTCGCACTGACCGAAGCCGCGAGCCATCGTCGCCCGGCGGCTCATCGCTTGTTCGTCAGGTCACACACCGCGCTCTCGTCCGAGACGATGAAGGCGTCGTCGCGCAGCTGCTCCTCGGAGTCGGGCAGGAAGATGACCTGGTCCGGGTCGTCGACGACGTTGATCTTCTCCCACGCGACCAGCTCGTAGCCGAGGTTCTCTTCGAGGTCGGGGTCGACCGGCTGGTCGAGCCAGTCGGTCGGAAGGGACCGCTCGCCCCGCGACTTGGTCTGTCCGTCCGTCCACACGTCCGCGTTCTCGTTGTCTTCGGTCATATTTCGATGGCTCGTCCCGGTGGCGGCCGCGCCCGCCACGACTCGGGGGTCACACTTGCGGTAGTGCCCACCTACTCGTATAACGCTACTGTCCGTTTGAGATGACTTGTCCGAGAGACGGTTGCGGGTTCGGTACGTGATACGTACCACGTGCTAACGGCGAGAACTGCTACCACAGGCCGAGACTACCGCCGCGCAACCGGCGGACCCGCCGACTCACGCTCGCTCGCCGCGACGGCTCCGGGCTGTAGGTGTCGCTTACTCCGCGGTCGGGCCGGGGGAGTCGGCCCGTGTCGGCGAGACGACGTTCGTGAGGTGATCGTTTGACCGCTTGTCCAGAACCATCGCGAGGACGAGAAAGAGGAGGCCCAACCCGACGGCGGCGACGGTCGGGACGGCCGTCCCTCGCAGGAGCGCCAGGAGGCCGGCGCCGACGCCGGCTGCGACGCCGCCGGCCCCGAGCAGGTAACACAGCGCGACCGGGTGGGGACGGCCGGAGAGGTACTTGGCGCGCAGCCGCCACAGGAAGTTCCGCAGCAGCATGCCCGACACCCGGGGGATGTACGTCGAGTAGTCGATGTGGCTCTCCTCGTCGCCGTAGACGGCCGGCGTCGGCACGTCGACGACGCGCATGTCGGCGACGTTGAGCCGGACGAGCAGGTCGTTGCAGTAGCCGTAGAACTCGTACATCTCGTCGACGCCGGCGGCCTCGATGGCCTCCGCCGAGATGGCGGTGTAGCCGTTCTGGGGGTCGCCGATCTCCCAGTACCCGCTTGCGATCCGCGTGAGGTACGTGAGCGTGACGTTGCCGACGTAGCGGAACGGGGGCATCGAGTCGGCGTGGTCGCCCAGCAGGAGGCGGTTGCCCTTCGCGTAGTCGGCCCGGCCGTCGACGACCGGGTCGATGATGCGCTCGATGATGTCGGGGTCCATCTGGCCGTCGCCGCCCATGACGGTGACGACCTCGACCCCGTCGGCGACGGCGCGCTGGTAGCCGGTCTTGATCGCGCCGCCGACGCCCCTGTTCTCGCTGTGCTGGAGCGGGACGACGCGCCGCTTGGTCCCGCCGTCGCCGACCAGTTCGGGCGTCGGCGCGTTCTGTCGCTGTGCGTGTTCGCGGATCTCCGCCCAGGTCCCGTCCGTGGAGGCGTCGTCGACGGGGTAGATGCGGTCGACGAACGCCGGGATCGAGTCGATGACGTCACCGACGAAGCCCGCCTCGTTGTACGCCGGCACGACGACGCCGATTGTCGTGTCCTGATACATGTGCGTGGTAGTCGCCGGTCGGTCGTAGGCGAACCGCGGGTTTTGTTATGGTTCTCATACGGCCCCCGAGGCGGCCGGAACCGGCGGGCCGGCCCCCGGCGGACGCCCGGCCAGTTCGGAGCAGCCGGCCGGTCCCCCCGGGTAGTCGGCCGGCCGGCTCGGATCAGTCGGCCGGTCAACTCGGGACGGCCGCCCGGTCGACCAGCGTCGCCAGCCCCTCCTCGAGGTCGTAGGTCGGCTCGTACCCCAGCCGGCTGCGCGCCCGCCCGAGCGCCGCCCGCCTGTGCGTGACCGCGTTCTCGCGGGGCTCGACGTGGACGACCTCGCTGTCCGAGTCGACCAGATCGACGACCCGCTCGGCGACCTCCCGGACGGGGACGCCGGTCCCCGTCCCGACGTTGTAGGCTCGCCCGGTCGCGTCGGTCGTCGCCGCCAGGAGGTTCGCCCGCACCACGTCCGAGACGTGGACGAAATCCCGCGTCCGCGTCCCGTCGCCCTCGACCGGGAGCACCCGCCCCGAGCGCGCACGGTCGAGGAAGGCGCCGACGACGCCGTCGGCCCCGGACGGGTCGCCGCGGTCGTCCGTCCAGTCGGGCCCGTAGACCTCGAAGTACCGGAGGGCGACCGTCTCCATCCCGTAGCGGTCGGCGAACTGGCGGGTGTACTGGTCGGCGGCCAGTTTGTCGATCCCGTGCGGCGACACGGGCGTCTTCCGGTCGGACTCGCGGACCGGGAGCGTGTCGGGCGGGCCGTACACCGCGGCGCCGGTGGCGGTGACGACGCGGGCGTCCTCCCGGCGGGCCGCGTCGAGGACCTTCACCGTCCCCGACGCCGTCCGGCGGTGGCCCTCGACCGGCGACCGGGTCGAGGTCCGGCGGTCGGCCAGTGCCGCCTGATGGAAGATCACGTCGACGCCGCGCATCGCCGGCCCGAGCTCGGTCGGGTCGCGCACGTCGCCCCTGACCAGCTCCGCGCCCTCCGGCACGCGCGCCGGGTCGCCCGTCGAGCAGTCGTCCAGCACGGTGACCTCGCAGCGGTCGGTCAGCGCGGCCGCGAGGTGGCTCCCGACGAAGCCCGCCCCGCCGGTCACGAGGACCGACGCCCCGTCGAGGCCGCTCGCCGGGTCAGTCCCCACGCCGGGTCACCCCCGCGCCGGACGCCAGTTCGGTCGAACCGCCGTTTCGATGCCGCTCGCCGCTGTGCGGGGCCGCGACGCCCGCCCCGTCCGGTCCGTGACTGACACGCATTGCCCCGTGTCGACGCGCCGTCCGCATAGTTATACGTCGCCTGAACCGGCGGTTATCCACCGCCTTCGCGAGTTCAGTCGTCGGTTCCCGACTCCGCCCGCGGGCGCCGCCGGGCCGCGACCTCCGCCATCGTCTCGACGGGGACGGCGTCGCGGCGGTCGTCGATCGCCCGCAGGACGGCCTCGATCCGGTCGACCGCCGCGTCGTCGACCAGGTTGTTCGGGTGCAGCCAGAGGTGGAGCACGCCCTCGCCCTCCGCCGCGGCGTCCAGCCCACGCTCGACGAGTTCGACGACGGGGTCGCCGACGAACCGCTTCGTCGCCCGCAGCGCCAGCCCCTCGAAACTGTAGAGGAACAGCGACGCGGGCAGGTTCACGAGACCGCCGTCCTCGACCGTCGGCTGGACGAGCGGCGGGCGGCCGTCGCCGACGGCGACGGTCCGCAGCTTCTCCGGGAGCGACCGGCGCTCGACGGGGCGACGGCCGCGGTAGACCTCGAAGCCGTACTCGGGCAGGAGGTCGACGTGGCCGACGTCGTTCCGCGGGAAGACGAACGACCGGCCGTCGATCCCCCACTCGTCCAGCAGCGCCCGGCTGCGCGCGAGCTCGCCGGCCGCCATCGCGCGGGTCGTCCCCGGCGCGCCGAACTCGACGTGGGCGTACGTGTGACAGCCGATATCGTGGTCGACGGGCGACTCCCGGAGCTCCTCGACGAGCTCGGGACCCCGCGTCAGGTCCGGCCGGTCGGCCCACTCACCGCGCTCGCGGGCGAACCACCCGGGTCCGACCGGGTGGTCGGCGTGGCGCCCGTCGCAGTCGTCTTCGAGGAGGTGGGCGACGACCGCCCAGGTCGCCGGCACGTCGTAGGTCTCGCAGAGCCGCCGGAGGGTCCGCCACCCCGACCGGCCGCTCTCGACCCTGTCGCCCGGCGGCTCGTCGTAGTCGACGAACCCCCAGGCCAGCTCCGCGTCCACGGACAGGACTACCGATCCCACGCGTCTCGACTCCCCTTCATGCCAGCCCCGAGGCCCCACACGCTGATTGTAATGGCACGGCTACCCCGCCGATCCGCCGCCCGGACCCGCCGAGCGCTCACCGGCGCTGCCACTACGCCGATGTGCCGACATACCACTCCAACATTCATAGAAGAAATAATAGATTAAATATACTACCTCAACTGGCGCTCGATTCGGCTTCTCGACAGATATCGCGTTTCCGCCCCAAATAAACATAATACCGCTATATCGATCCGGGTGGCCGTGACTGGTCCGATCCGTCGCGGGCACGCTGATTCGAACCGCATAGTCGATTTAAGGGAGATGTAGAGGTTCTATCGAGTTCCCAGCCCGAATCTCCGGACAGGCGGCAACAAATAACATAAATCTTATCTTTGTGGGTTCTACATCTATCTCTGATGTTTTCGCGGGCGCCGGAAGTGCGGAGTCGGAGTTCGGTTCCCGGGCGCCGGGGACCGGTATCGCGATCGATAGCGCGGGACGGGGTGGTTCAGGGGCCGCATAACAATACCCGGATGCGGTCACGTCGGGGCCATGACGGGACTCATCGGACGATCGGCCGGCGGCGAACGGCTGGAGGAGCTGGCCGAGGCGATGGCGAGCGAGGACTGGTACGAACTCGACAGCGTACGGGCGGGAGCGGCGGCCGCCGGCGTGCTCGAACACGGGACCCGGGACCCGGACGCGAACGTCGTCTGGCGGGGCGACGGTCTGCTGGGCGTCGTCTACGGCGTCGTGTCGAACCGCGACCGGCTCGCGCTGTCGTGGGAGGACCTCTTCCGCGGGGTCGCCGACGACTCGCGGGACACCCTCTCGCGGCTCGACGGGCCGTTCGCGCTCGCCTGCGTCGACGCCCGCGCGGGCGCGGTCCACCTGGCGACCGACAGGGCCGGGACGCGCCCGCTCTACTACGCGGTCGGCGACACCCACGGCGAGGACGACACCGACGCACCCGAGGTCACTTTCGCCTCGGAACTCGGTCCGCTGGTCGCCGAGCGGGCGGACCCGGCGCTCGACGCCCGCGCGGTGAGCGACTTGCTGCTGTTCGGCGGCGTCGTCGGCGAGCGGACGCTCGTCGAGGGGGTCGCGAGCCTCCCGCCGGCGACGCGGGTGACCGTCGACGGCGGGGCGTCGACCGAGCGCTACTGGGAGCCGGCGTCGCCGGGGCTGGCGCCGTCGGGGTACCCCGACCGGTGGCTCGGCGACTACCGGCGCGCGCTCGCGGACGCCGCGACGACGGCCGGCGACCCCTCGCTGTGGTTCCCCGGCGACGCCGACAGCCGGATCGCCGCGGCGGTGCTGGCCGACCGGTCGCCGCCGGTCCGGACGCTGACCGCGGGGGCGCAGTCGAGCGGTGACAGGGAGGCGGCCGCACAGGTCGCCGCGTCGCTCGACGCGCCGAACAGGCAGGCCCACGGCGACCCGGACCACCACCTCGTCGACGCCGTCGCGGACGCGGTGGCGTCGACCGACGCGATGGTCGCGTGGTCGACGGTCGACGCCCTCCCCTACGTGACCGACCGGCTCCACGCGGACGCCGACGTGCTCGTCCACGGCGACGCCGCGCTCGACGCGGCGACGTGGGCCGGCGCGGTCGGCGCCGACGATTCGGTCGCGGGCGCGCTCTACGAGAACGAGCGCGTCTGCCCCGCCGGTGCGGTGCGGGACCTGCTCGCGGCCGACGTGGACCCGCTGGCCGCCGTCGACGCGCTCGTCGAGACCAGCGTCGACGGGCCGCCCGAGCGGACGGCGGTCGACGCGGCCGCGCGCGTGCGGGCGGCGACCGAGCTACGGGGTCGCGCGGTCCAGCGGGCGCAGGTCGGCACCAGGTCGCTCGCGAGCGGCCCGCTGCTGGACACCGCCGCGCGGATGCCCGCCGCCTACCGGGTCGGGACGCGCCCCATCTCGGCGCCGGTCGGCGCGGGCGCCCCGCCGATCCGGCGGGCGGTCGTCGAGCGCCTCGACGCCGACCTGGCGGGGCTCCCGGCCGGGCCGGTCGGCGTCGAACCGGCCGACGGGTCCGCGTCCGGGGGCGACGGATCGGGCGGGGCGCCGGGCACGGCACCCGACGTGACGACCGGTGACGCCTACGCCCGCCGGTACGCGACCGACGACCGATTCCGGCGGTTCGTCGACGACCTCCTCGACGGCGTCGCCGAGCGCGACCCGCTCGACGGCGAGGCCGTCTCCGCGCTCCGGGACCGGCTCGCGGCGGGCGAACTGCCGACGTTCACGCCGGTCGCGGCGCTGACGGGACTGGAACTGTGGGCGCGTCGGCACCTGGACGACGCCGCCGCCCGCGAGCGGTCGACGGTCGAGGCCTGAGTCGGCGGTCGAAGCCCGAGTCGTCGGTCGAGGACTGAGAACGGTCGGCGGTCGATATCCGAAAGCGGGCGGTCGTTCGCGGTCGGGACTCCTTCTCGCTACTGGGCCTGGTAGAGCGCGAGCGCGTCGGCGATCGCCTCGCAGTCGGCCTCGGAGACCCCGGGGTGGACGGGCAGGGAGACGACCTCGTCGGCGGCGCGCTCGGCGACGGGGAACCGCTCGTCGACGCCGTCGTAGGCCGGCTGTTCGTGGATCGGCGTCGGGTAGTAGACGCCGGTGTCGACCCCGTGGTCGTCGAGGTGTTCGACGAGCCGCTCGCGGTCGGGCGTCCTGACGGTGTACTGGTGGAAGGCGTGTTCGACGCCGTCGGGGACCGTCGGTGGGTCGACGGGCGCGTCGGCCAGCGCCTCGGTGAGCGCGGCGGCGTTGTCCCGGCGGGCGCGGACGAACCGCGACAGGCGCTTGAGCTGGACGCGGCCGATGGCCGCCGCGATGTTGGTCATCCGGAAGTTGTGGCCCAGTTCGACGTGGTCGTACTGGTCGTCGCGGCCGTGGTTGACGAACCGTGCGGCACGGTCGGCGACCGCCTCGTCGTCGGTGACGACCATCCCGCCCTCGCCGGTGGTCATGTTCTTCGTCGGGTAGAAGGAGAAGGCGGCGGCGTCGCCGAGCGACCCGACCGGCTCGCCGCGGTAGCGGGCGCCGTGGGCCTGGGCCGCGTCCTCGACGACGGCCGCGTCGTACTCCGCGGCCAGCGCCGTCAGTTCGTCCATCGGCGCGGGGAGCCCGTAGAGGTGCACCGGGAGGATGGCGTCCACGTCGCCGCCGCGGATCTCGATGGCCTCGCGGACCGCCGTCGGGTCGAGGTTGTAGGTCTCGGGGTCGATGTCGGCGAAGACGGGCTCGGCGCCGCAGAAGCGGACGGCGTTGGCCGTCGCGACGAACGAGAACGGCGTCGTGACGACGGTGTCGCCCTCGCCGACCCCGCAGGCCCGCAGCGCGGTGTGCAGCGCCGTCGTCCCGTTCGAGGTGGCGACGCCGTGGTCGACGTGGCAGGCGGTGGCGAACTCGCGTTCGAACGCGCGGACCTCCTCGCCGTCGGCGATCATCCCGCTGTCGAGCACTTCCCCGACCCGTTCGCGCTCCTCGGTGCCCAGCGCGGGCTCGGCGATGGGGATCTCGCGGTGGTCCTCGAGGCTCACAGCTCGTTCCCCCCGTCCAGTTCGTCGGGCAGGGGTTCGTGGCGCGCGGGGTTGCCCATCGCCAGCGTCCCGGGCGGCACGTCCTCGGTGACGACCGAGCCGGCGGCGACGAACGACCCCTCGCCGACGGTCACGCCGGGGAGGATCGTCGCGTTCGCGCCGACCGAAACGTCGGATTCCAGCGTGGCGCCGACGAGTTCGCTCGTCTCGCGGACCGGGTACGGGTCGTTCGTGACGACCGCGTGGGGGCCGAGGAACACGTCGTCGCCGACGACCGTCTCCGGCGGGAGGTAGACGCCGGTCTGGCAGCTGACCCGCGACCCGACTTCCAGGTCGCCGTCGAGGACCGCGTGGCTCCCGACGAGGACGTCGTCGCCGACGGTGGTCCCGCCGCGGACCAGCGCGTGGTGGCCGGTCGAGAAGCCGTCGCCGATCTCGACGTCGGTGTAGACGATGGTGCCGCCGCGGACCGTCGCGCCGTCGCCGATGCGGGTCGGTGCGTCGCCCGGGCCCCCGGGCTCGCCGACGACCGCCGTCTCGGCGATCTCGCAGTCGTCGCCGGTCCGGACGGTCGGGAGGTCGTGCTCGCTCATGTGACGGTCGACGGTCGGCACCGTGCGACCTTTGTTATGGAGCGCCTGTGGGCGTCCCCGCCGCGATACGCTCCCGGGCACCGCGCGGCGGCGGCCGCCCCAGGCCGCCCGCCGTCAGTCGCAGCGCGTCGCGCCGGTCGGTCCGTCGGCTCCCGTCACTCCGCGGAGAACTGGTCCATCGCGAGTTCGAGGTACGGGACGGCGACCGCGGTCGTCTCGGTCGGGCGGACGAGCCCCGCCTCGCGGTCGTACTCGACCAGCCCCGCGTCGTCGAGCTTCGGGAGGTTGGAGTGGACGAGCCTGGTTGCGACCCGGTCGCGGAAGTCCCCGGTCGAGAGGTCGTCCGGCGCCGCCCCGTCGACGACGTTCTCGACGAGGTCGTCGAAGGGGACCGGCCCGTCGGCCCGGTGCAGGTACGCCAGCGCGTACCGGTTGCCGGGCCGGGCCAGCAACTCGAACAGGTCGTCGACAGAGACATCGCTCGCGCGGGCGGCGTCGGGCCCCCCCTGTTCGGTCGGCGCGTCCGCGTCGGACGCCTCACTCTCCCCCCGGGAATCGCTCGGATCGCCGGTTCCCCGATGGTCGTCACTCGTCCGGCGCTCCGGTGGCTGCTCTGACCCCATACCCGCTACTTCTCACGGCGCTGTTATATATTCTCGCCCCTTACTACGGAGTTGTCGGTCCGTGAAACGGGACTCCAGTCACCCCGCGCGGTCAGGCCGGGGCGGACGCGGGAGGCCCGGCCGCCCGTCGACCGTCCAGACCCACCCCGCGAGGGCCAGCAGGAGGAGTTCGACGACCAGATAGGCCACTCCGAGCGGCGTCGCGAGGAAGGCGACGAACTGCTCGACGAGCGCCAGCAGGTACGGGGCGGTGTGTGCGGGGCCGTCGCCGGGCGCGGCCCGGAGCGGCCACAGCAGGAACCACAGTTTGGCGTCCCCGCCGAGGACCACCGGGTAGACCACGTCGCCGGGGAGGTGGCTCAGGTAGCCGACGGCGAACGCGAGGGCGGGTCGCCCGCGGCCGACCGCGGCGCCGACCGCCAGGACGGCCAGCGAGAGCGGGACCGCGGTCAGCAGCGAGTGGGCGAGCGTCGTCCCGCCCGGGAGCACGCCGAGCCACCAGCCCAGCGGCTTGTCGACGAGGTCGGGGAACTGCGTCCCGAGGGCGACGGCGGCGGCGGTCGCCCCCGTCGGCGGCTCGCGCCAGACGAACCGCCCGACGACGGCATAGGCGAGGTAGCCGACGGCGAGGTGTTCCCACGGCCACATGCTATCGCCCGCCGGCCGGTCGGGCGCGGTCGTCCGGCGGGCGCGGGGCGAGCGACACTCGGGGTGAACCGTTCATGCGCGGGGCCGCGCGAGCCAGCGGGATTGTTATGGCGAGGTTACGGCCGCGATCCGCGGGTCAGGCCGACCGTTCGAGCCGACGGAATCGCGGTACGGAGAGCGAAATTTCTGGAGCGTCGAAACCTCTTTACGTGGTAGCCGACTCGGTGTGAGTACAGCGGAAAGTGGGACACAAGCGGGTCCCGACGGCAATCTCCGCGTGAGTTCCCGGTCACAGACCGGCAGCAGGACGCACCCGTCCGACACTACATCGCAACAATGAGCACAGATTGGGACGACGTCAGCTTCGTCATCAGTTCGCGGTATCGCGTCGCGGTCCTCAAGCGACTCGCAGACGGCCCCTCGACGCCGTCGCAGATCGCCTCCGACGAGGACGTGGGCATCGCACACGTCTCGCGGGCGCTCCAGCGCCTCCGGGAACGGTCGCTCGTGGATCTCCTGGTCTCCGACGACCGCAAGAAAGGCCGCGTCTACGGTCTCACCGAGCAGGGCCGCGACGTGTGGGACAAGATCGAAGCCGAAAACATGGTCTGACGCCCCCGCCCGGCCGGCACGCGCGGCGCAGCTGTCGGCCGCCGACAGGCCGCCTCTCTCGGCCGTCCCGTCCGGAGCGGTCCGTCCCCGTCACGCCCGGGGACGCCCGTCGGTCCTGCTGCATCCACCGGGGTCGTTCGCCCGACCGCCGGGTACGGTCACCTTACTCCCGTATCGTTCGCACGCTACCGTCTCGTCTCGCGTTCGTGGGCGCCTGCGATCGCGACTGGCTTTACAGACATAGGTTTGTAATGGATACCCCGGCGGTAGGTGGCCGTTTCGGCGGCGGCCCGGTTGGAATACGTCCCGTTCGGGACCGGTTCGGTGGCGGCTCAGTCGAGCGATCGGCGGCGTCGAGCGCGCGCGAACCGCGCTGCGTGTCGAGTGCGTGCGGACTGGATACGGACACCGTGCGGGTCGGCTCCGCGGTCCCGCGGCGTGGCGACCCGGTGGCTAGCGAGTGCCTGCGAGTCGCGTGCCGCGACGCCGTCGGTCGGTCACGCGGCGCGAAGTGGCTTTAGGGCCCGGATTACTATCGGTCGATAGGACGGGATCACAGCCGATGACAGAACACCTCTCAGACAGCGACCTGGAGCGGATCGCCCAGTTCGTGGACACGCCGGCCTACGAGCGCGAGCCCGAGCAGCTGCTGCCCGAGGACGTCGAGGAGGAGTAGGCGGCGGCCGTCCCAGCCGGGTCCCTGTCGCGTGACCGCCGTCTTCTGGCGGTTCGTTCCGCTCGACCAGCGGCGCGACCGGAGCGCCGTTCGACCTGCGGCGCGGCCGGACCGACCCCGGTCGCCGGTCGGTGCCGGACCGGTCGACTCGCCGGGGGCTCCGTGCAGGCGGACCCGCCGGGTCACTGGCGACCGTCCCGTTCGCTGTCGCCGGAGAGGCGCGCGTGTGCGCTCGCGAGCGCGGGCTCCGACCACGACGGGGGTTCGCCCGGTGGCCACCGATCGCGACGGACAGCGGCTCGGCTCGGGCGTCGACGGACACTGGCCGCCCGCGGCGGCTCGGCCGGACGGTGGCTCCCGAACTCAGGGATGGCGGCGGAGGTCGTCGGGGACCTGCCGGCGGTTCATGGTCCACACGACGATGTGCGCGCCGACGGTGAGGAGGAAGCCGGAGAAGATGATGACGCCGAGGGTGACCTCGGTCATGTCCGCGAAGATCCACACGTTCAGGTTCGACAGGGCGACCAGGGCGATCCCGAGCAGCGCGAGCGGGAGGTACAGGTACTGCCAGGGGACCTCCCGCTCGCCCGGGTTCAGGTACTGGTCGACGTCGTTGGCCGCCGGCGTCAGCTCGACCTCGCCGGTGTCCTGGTCGTAGCGGACCAGCCCGGCGTCCTCGAGCTTGGGGACGTGGGTCTGGTACAGCGAGACGTAGACCCGCTTGCGCTGTTGTTTCGTCAGTTCTTCGACAGTCGTGTCGTTCTCCCAGGCCGCCACGTCCTCCGCGAGCTCCGTCAGTTCGACCGGCGCGTCCTCGGTGCGGAGCAGGTAGAGCACGTAGCGGCGTCTGGCGCTACTGAGGATGTCGAAGACGACGTCCTGGGTGAGCGTCTCCTCGTCCGTCGACATCCATCAGCAACCCCCGCGTCGGTCTGTCGGGGTACTGGCACTACTGGCAGCCACCCCATTGTCGTATCTCGACACAACCGGGGAGTTTAGTGGGTCTCACTTTGTTACGAACCGGTTACTTCGCCCCCGCCCACCCGGGTGCCACGGATCGACCGATACGGCCGATCTACCGTCCGTTCCGTCGATACCGGGGGCGCCTCGTCCCCCGGGTCGACCCGTATCGGCCGGCTACCGGTCAAAGGAAACGCATAACAAAGCCGACGCTCGGCGCTACCCCCGGGTGATTCATGAAGCACGGACGGTCGTCACCGGCGGTCAGGTCCCCGTTGTGTAGTCACGGTCGGAGCGGGTCGAACGACGCCCTCGCGCGGGTGAGACAGCGGCCGGGAGCGGTCGCTGCGCGCCGGCCGCGACCCGGTGTCGGCGCCGGGGACGGAGGGCGGGCATGAGCGAGCGGGTCCGCGCCGGCGTCGTCGGCGTCGGGAACATGGGCCGCCACCACGCCCGCGTCTACAGCGAGCTCCCCGGGGTCGAGCTGGTGGGCGTCGCCGACGCCGACCCCGACCGGGCCGCCGAGGTCGCCGCGGAGTTCGACACGACCGCCCGCGACCGCGACGCGCTGCTCGCCCGGGCGGACGCCGTCTCCGTGGCGGTCCCGACGCGGTTCCACGAGGCGGTCGCGCGGGCGGCCATCGACGCCGGCACCGACATCCTCGTCGAGAAACCGTTCGTCACCGACCCCGAGGTGGGCCGGGACATCCTCGCCGACGCGCGCAAGGCCGACTGCCTCGTCGGCGTCGGCCACGTCGAGCGGTACAACCCCGCGGTCGTCGCCCTGCGGGACGTGATGGTCGAGGCCGACCCGATCGCCTTCGCCGCCCGCCGCCAGGGGCCGCCGGTCGACCGCGACAGCGTCGACAGCGTCGTCTTCGACCTGATGATCCACGACGTCGACGTGATCTGCTCGCTGACCGACGAGCCCGTGACCGACGTGGCGGCCGCCGGCGCGGCCGACGGGGGCCACGTCGTCGCCCAGCTCCAGTTCGCCGACGGCCGCGTCGCGTCGCTGACGGCCAGCCGCGTCACCCAGGAGCGGGTCCGCGACCTGGCGGTGACCGCCGAGGACTGCCACGTCGAGGTCGACTACATCGACCAGTCCGTCGAGATCCACCGCCACTCGCTGCCGGAGTACGTCGCGGCCGACGGCGACGTGCGCTACCGCCACGAGAGCGTCATCGAGCGGCCGACCGTCGAGACGGGCGAGCCGCTGAAAAACGAGCTGTCCTCGTTCGCCGACGCGGTCCGCGAGCGGGCCGAGCCGGAGACGACCGGCGAGGACGGCATCCGCGCGGTCGAACTCGCCGAGCGGATCGAGGCGGCCATCGCGCGCGACGCCGACGTGACGCCCGCGGAGGTGTCCAGCCCGTGAGCAGCCAGCGCCCGGAGCCGACCGCCCTCTACGGCGCCGACGCCGGCGAACCCGACCAGCGCCGCGCGTTCACCGGCGGATCCGTCCCCGTGGCCGTCTACGGCCTCGGGAAGATGGGCCTGCCGCTGGCCGCCGTCTACGCCGATGTCTCCGGGAACGTGACCGGCGTCGACATCGACTCCGAGGTCGCCCGCGCCGTCGACGCCGGCGAGTGCCACGTCGAGGGCGAGCCCGACCTCCCGGCGCTCGTCGAGCGGCTGGCCGCCGACGGGTCGCTGTCGGCGACGACCGACGCGGCCGGCGCCGCCGCGGACGCGAGCGTCCACGTCGTCATCGTTCCGACGCTCGTCGCGGACGACCGGCCGGACCTGTCGGCGCTGGAGGCGGCCGTCCGGTCGGTCGGCGAGGGGCTCGACCCCGGCGACACCGTGGTCGTCGAGTCGACGGTGCCCCCGCGGACCTGTCGCGACCGCGTGATCCCGTGGCTCGAAGCCGAGAGCGGCCTCGAACTCGGCGAGTTCGGCCTCGCCTTCTGCCCCGAGCGGACGATGAGCGGCCGCGCGCTCGAGGACATCCGCGGCGCCCACCCGAAGGTCGTCGGCGGCGCCGACGACGAGAGCCGGCGGGTCGCCGAACTGGTCTACGGGGAGATCACCGACGCGGAGATCTACGCGGTCAGCGACCCCGCGACGGCGGAGTGCGTGAAGGTGTTCGAGGGGCTGTACCGCGACGTGAACATCGCGCTGGCGAACGAGCTGGCGACGCTCGCGGGGGAGTTCGGCGTCGACGTGCCCGAGGCAATCGCGGTGGCCAACACCCAGCCGTTCTGCGACATCCACGACCCCGGCCCGGGCGTCGGCGGCCACTGCATCCCCTACTACCCGTACTTCGTCATCTCGGAGTTCGACGGGGCGACGCCGCTTCTGGAGACGGCCCGGGGCGTCAACGAGTCCATGCCGGAGTACACCGTCGAGCGGGCGGCCGACGCGCTGGCCGCCGAGGGACGGGACCTGGCCGGGGCCACCGCGGCGGTGTTCGGCCTGACCTACCGGCCCGGCGTCGACGAGACGCGCGCCTCGCCGGGGGTCGACGTGGCCGAGCTGCTGGCCGACCGCGCCGACCGGGTGTACGCGGTTGACCCGGTCTGTACGGACTCGCCCCCGGCGGGCGTCGAGCGCGTCTCCCTCGACGACATCGGCGCCCGGGAGCTGGACCTGGTCGTGGTCGCCACGGCCCACGAGGCCTTCGAGTCGGTGCCCTGGGCGGCGTTCGACGACCTGGTCGTCCTGGACGGGCGTCGGCAGCTGGACCCCGAGAACGTCCCGCATCCGGTCGCTCGGCTCGGCGACGGGTCGGCGGGGAACTAGCGCGGGTCGGGCGGGGCGACTATCGCGGTCCGGTCTGTCTGACGAGCACGTCGCCGTTGGACTGGACCGTGACCTCGTGGGCCTCGAGTTCGAACACGACGCGCCCGGCGAGCTCGCCCGTTTCGCGGTCCGTGAACAGCCGGTCGAGCGCGTCCGGGTCGACGGCGTCGTACAGCGTCTCCTCCATCTCGGTCGGCGCGACGCCCTTCGCCTCGGCGACCGCCTCGACCACGGCGATGCTCAGGTCCGTCCCGGCCGGTCGGTCGGCCGCCTTGGAGTGAACCACGCTGGAGCCGCCCTCCCGGGCGGCGACGCGGTCGTCCCCGTCGGTCGTTCGTTCCGCCATCCTCACCCCTCCCGATGTCGTCCGGCAGTCGTTTCGGACACCATTCCAGTACTGCACGGAACGTTCGGCCCGTTCGCAATGAATCTTCGGGATTGTGGCGCGTCTGTCCGGGTCAGGGAGTCCTCGACCGCACTCGCCGGATCCCTCCAGGTGCGCGCCCACGGATAAATGGTCGCGTCCCGGACAGAAACGCGCGGGCCGAGCGCGGGTCGGGGTAAGCGGGGGATTGCGGACCCTAGACCGGCCCGAACGGCCCCGCTGCGGCCGGTCACTGGCCCCCGGTCGTGCACGCTCGAACGGCACCGATTCGGTCGGTACACGCGCTGATACGCGCGGAAATCACTCCCTTACGATGCGAACGGGTCCCATACCGCCGTCGGTTCGTTCGTAATCCCGACCGTACTCGCGGGCTCGCGCGGCCGACCGGAGTAACCGCCGCGTTATGCACCCGCTGTTGATTGTTCAATCAAGAAAGATTAAGTGGGCGTGCGCCATCACGCACACACGGCGCAACGCACTCTGTGGAGGGGTCTCCAGCGCCGGGGGTACGGACACATGAATGCCGACATATCCCACGGAATCACGAATCGCACGGTAACTGTCACGGACACGCTCCGGCGGGCGACTCATGAGTGACCGCTCACGAGCGCCCGTCGCCCGGGGCGTGGCCGAGGACCGGAGACGCGGGTATCGGGAGGTGAGCGCCTGATGTCCTCGACATCACAGCGCACGAGCGAGAGCGACCTCCTCTCGGAGGAGGCCGACGAGCCCGAGCCGGAGGCGGTCGACGAGACCGAATCCGTCCCGGAGGAGGCGGCCGACTCCGAGGAAGTCGCCGACCTGCCGCTCGACCACGTCTTCGAGATCCTCAAGAACGAACGGCGCCGCACGGTGCTCCACTACCTGCAGGAACACGGGGGAACTGTCTCGCTGGGGGAGCTCGCGGAGCACGTCGCCGCCGTCGAGAACGGCACGACCGTCGCACAGGTCACGTCCAACGAGCGCAAGTGCGTGTACGTCGGACTCTACCAGTGCCACCTGCCGAAGATGGACGACATGGACATCGTCGAGTTCAACCAGAACCGCGGCCGGATCTCGCTGGGCCCCAACGCGGTCCAGCTCTACGAGTACCTGGAGGAGTCCGACGGCGCCGACCGTCCGTGGCCGCTCTACTACGGGTCGCTCACGGGCGCCGGCGTCCTCGGGCTGGCCGCCAGCCAGCTCGGCGCCGCCGCCGTCGGCCTGACGCCGACCGTCGTCGCGACGGTCGCGCTCGTCGGGATCGCCGGCGTCGCCGCCGCGCAGACGCTCGACCGCCGCGACGGCTGAGTCGCGTCCATCTTCTCCGTTCTTTCGCGCCGACAGCGACGGCTGTCCGGGCGAGTCGTCGGTCGCGCGGCCACGGAAGTCGGACCGACTGTCGACAGCCGCGGCTATCGGGGTCGGGACGTGCGTCAGAAAGCGGGGCCGGATCGCCCGGTCGGCGGGCCGACAGGCCGGTCGGCGGGCGGCTTCCGGCGGGTGGGCCCGTCCCTAACGGACCGCGTCCAGTTCGACGAACGCGGGCGCGGTCGCCGAGATCCAGGTCGCCATGCGCGTGTGCTCGTCGACGCCCGTGGGATAGATGGTACACTCGTCGGGGGCGTCCTCGTAGCGCTCGACGACCGCCCGCAGCTCCCGGGTCGGCGCCTCGCGTTCGCCCTGACTCCGCGGCGTCGTGTCCGTCGACATATCGTCACGGACGGCCTCCCGACCTATTGTAATTGGTCGTCTACAGGGGCGGAAAATCCCGTATAGAGAAGTTAAAACCGAAGAACTGGGGGAAACGGTCGCAACCGTCACGTTCGGTGACGGGTCCGGGGCTCGCGGCGGTCACCGCCCGCAGCGGTAGACCTCCCGGCCGGCGACGACGGCGCGGGTCACCGTCGGCACCGGGTCAGGGTCGACGACGACCAGGTCGGCGCGGGCGCCGGGCGCGAGTCGCCCGCGGTCGTCGAGGCCGGCGACCCGGGCGGGCTCGCTGGTCACGCGGGCGACGCGGCGGGCGAGCGGCTCGCCGGTGTCGACGAACACCGAGGCCAGCAGGGCCTGGGGGCGGTAGTCCGAACACAGCAGGTCGACGACGCCGGCGTCGACGGCCTCGCGCGCGTCGAGGTTGCCCCAGAGGCTCCCGCCGCGGACGAGGTTCGGCGCGCCCATCGCGGTCGCGGCGCCGCGCTCGTGCGCGCGGCGGGCGGCCGCGAGCGAGACGGGGTACTCGCACAGGTCGACGCCGTGCTCGACGGCGTGGTCGACGGCCGCGGGATCCGCGTCGTCGTGGGAGGCGACCAGCACGTCCGCCGCCGACAGCTCCTCGGCCAGGTCCGCGACCCGCTCGCGGACGGTCGCCTCGGGGACGCCCCGCCGCTCGCGTCCGGCGCGGGCGGCCTCGTCGGCGGCGGCCCCGCGCCCGTCGGCGTAGCGGCTGGCGAACGCCGCCTCGTCCTCGAACTGGCCGCGGCCGGGCGCATGGGCCATCAGCGACGCGATATCGACGACCGGCCGCTCGACGAGGTCGCCGACCGCCGCGACGGAGGCGGGGTCGGTGACCTCGCAGCGGGCGTGGACGCGGTGGTCGGCCACCAGGTCCGCGCCCGCGGCGACGGCCGCCAGGAGCTCGGTCGCACCCTCGATCGACCTGTTCTTCTCCGGGGCGTCCTCGAACGCGATGGCGTCGAACTTGGTGGTCACGCCGGCGGCCAGCGCCAGCCGGTCGGCCGTCGCCAGCGCGGTCGCCGCGTCGACGCGCTCGCCCGACCGCGGGAAGCGGTAGCGCTCGACCTCGTCGCCGTGCAGGTCGACCAGCCCCGGGAGGACGACCCGGCCGCCGGCGTCGATCCGTCCGGTCGGTTCGACCGCTGCGATCCGCCCGCCCTCGACGACGACGCGGCCGCCGTCGAGGGTGCCGTCGGGCGTGACCACGGTCTCGCCCTCGACGACCAGCCGCTCGGTCCGTTCGCTCATTGCCAGTCCGTCAGGGGTGCGGGCCGGATAGTAATGGGTCGGCTACGCGGGCGACACCGGCGAGTCCGCGCTGGTATCGGACACTGGCGGCCCGTCGGCGGCGCCAAAGAATGGAGCGGGGAATGGGGCGAGGGCCCGCGGTCGTCCGGGACGGGTACCGGACCCGGCGGGCGTCCCGCGGCGAATCGACGGTGGTAGGGTCTTCCCCCGACCCCCACGTGGTGGGAGCGACGGATCGCACTTGGTTATACTCCGCATACGGCCCGTTTCGGGCTCGATACCGTCGGTACCCCGGTCAGAACCGTCGGTATCCAGATCGATCCCGTCGGATCTCGGTCGGTCGCTCCGCGGGCGGACCGGCGGCGCTCGCCCCCGGCGGTTCGGCGGCGGGCCGCGGTGGGGAAGCCGGTCGCTACTCGACCGGCGGGATCGAATCCCCCGGTTATCCGGCCACGTCGGGCCGTTACCCGGTGCGTACCGCCGTGAACGATTGGGGCCGTTTAACCGTCTCACTCCCCACTCTCCGGTTGCCGTCGACCCATCGACCGGCACCACCTGACACGCCCGAACCCCTGTGCATCGCCGACGCGGCTCCCGTTCCCGTCGGCTTCCCAGCCCACCGGTCGGCCGCTCCTTCGGTGTGGCGCCCCCGCCCGGGGCGCCGCGCGGGAAGACGGCTTCGTCTACCAGCGGTCCGCGGCGCGCCGCCGGCCACCCAGCCCGTGACCCGAGGGCCGGCGGCACGCCCGGTGTGACCGCGCCGCGAGTATTCTACGACCACCGACAGGTATACGGTCCCGGCCGACGAGGGCCGCCCATGGGTTCGGAGGACGCGGTCGAGGGCCGGCGGTCCAAGGTCGAACGGCTCGTCGCGGCGTACGGGCTCGACGGGATGGGCGACGAGCTCGTCGACAGGTGGACGGGCTCGGAGGGCTCGCGAACGAGTCTCAGGGACCTGGCCGACGAGTTCAACAGGGCGCTCCTGCGGGCGGCGCTGCGGCGGGCCGGCCGCAACCCGACCGAACACGCCGTCGCCGAGGCCTACGAGACGCTGGCCGACGACGACGCGAGCGAGGGGCGCAAGGCCGAGGTGCGCAACGACCTCTCGCGGGCCGGCGTCGACGTGGACGCGCTCCGCGACGACTTCGTCTCCCACCAGGCGGTCCACACCTACCTCACCGAGGTCAGGGGCGCGACCCCGCCGGAGTCGACGGCCGACCCGGTCGCGACCGACGTGGAGTCGCTCCAGCGGCTCGTCGGGCGGACGACCACCGTCGCACAGGGCACGCTCGCCCGCCACCGCGACGCCGACCGGGTGACCCTCGGGGAGTTCGACGTGTTCCTCGACCTGCGGGTGCTCTGTCACGACTGCGGCGCCGACCGGGACGCGGTCTCGCTGCTCCGCGACGGGGGCTGCGCGTGCGACGACGACCGCGCTCGCTGACACACGAACGCATTTAGGGCCGCCGCTCCCGGGGTCGAACATGGACGGTGGGGCGGACGACTCGGACGACGCCGACCTCGACGGCGCCGACCCCGGCGGCGCTGCCTTCGACAGCGACGGCCCCGACACCTGGGAGTCGGCCGGGGGGAACGACGCGGACGGCGACGGTCCAGCGAACGACGACCCGGCGAACGAGGAACTGGTCGACCCCGACGGCTCGGCGACCGGCGACGACCCCGGCGACGCCGGGGCGGGGACCGCGACGGTCTCGGTCAGGAACGTCGGCGGCATCCGCGAGACGACGGTCGAACTCGCCCCCGGCGTGACGGTGCTGGCCGGGCGCAACGCGACCAACAGGACCTCCTTCCTCCGGGCGCTCCGGGCGGTGCTGGGCGGCGACGCGACGCCGCTGCGACGCGGCGCCGACACCGGGAGCGTCGAGCTGACCGTGGGCGGGGAGACCTACACCAGGCACCTCGAACGGACCGACGGCGGCGTGGTCGCGTCCGGCGACCCGTACCTCGACGACCCGGTGCCGGCCGAGACCTACGCGGTCCTGCTCGAAGACAACGACGTGCGGCGTGCGGTCAGGGCCGGCGGCGACCTCGCCGATGTCGTCATGCGGCCGGTCGATACCGACGCCGTCGAGGCGGAGATCGAGCGGCTGACCGCCGAGAAGCGACGGGTCGACGACGAGCTGCGCGAGCTGGACGGCGTCGACGGCGAGCGGGCGGAGCTCGCCGGCGAGCGCCGCCGCCTCGAGTCGGAGATCGACGACCTCGAATCGGAGCTCGCCGACCTGGAGGACCGGATCGAGGCGGCCGACGCCTCGCTGGCGGACGGCATCGAGCGCGACGAGCGCCTGGAGGCGCGGCTCGACGAGCTGCGCGAGGCGCGGACGGAACTCGAGTCGGTGATCGACGACCTCGACGCCGAGCGGGACACGCTCGCGGCGGTCGAGCGCGAGCGCGACGAGATCGAGGAGGACCTCGCGGCGGTGTCGCCGGTCGACGAGGCCGAGATCGAGGCCCTCGCCGAGGACGTGGGGACGCTGCGCGAGCGCAAGCGCCGGCTCGACGGCGACGTGAGCGCCCTCCAGGGGATCGTCCGGTTCAACGAGCAACAGCTCGAGGCGGGGCGCCTCGACGAACTCGCCGGGATCGACCGGGACGACCTGGCACGGGACGAGGGGGGCCGCGACGGGGCGGCCGGCGACGGGGACGGAGACGGGGAGAACGACGCTCGGGCCGGCGACGCGATCGGGAGCACCGCGGAGGGCGACGAGGGGGGCCACGTGACCGACCGGCTGTCGGGGACCGAGCGGGTCACCTGCTGGACGTGCGGGTCGACCGTCGACCGGGGGGCCATCGAGGGGACGCTCGACCGGCTGCGCGACCTCAGGGAGCGGACGCTCGCGCGGCGGCGCGACCTCACCGAGCGGATCGACAGGCTCGACGCCCGCCGCGAGCGCCTGGAGCAGCGGCGGGCGCGGCGCGCGGACCTGCGGGCGGAACGCGACCGCGTCAAGTCGGAGCTACAGCGCCGCGAGGAGCGGATCGGCGACCTCGAACGGCGCCGCCGGGAGCTCAACGAGCGCGTCCAGGAGCTGGAGGCGGCGGTCGAGGACCTGCGGACCGACGACTACGCGGACCTGCTGGACCTGCACCGGCGGGCCAACGAGCGCCAGGTCGAACTCGAACAGCGGCGGTCGGACCTGGCGGCCGTCGAGTCCGAGCTGGCCGCCCTCGACGAGCGCCGCGAGGAGCGCGACCGCCTCCAGGCCCGCCGCGAGGAGCTGCAGTCCGAGCTCGTCGAGTGCCGGACGCGGCTCGACCGGACGGCGGCCGAGGCGGTCGAGACGTTCAACGAGCACGCCGACGCGCTCGTCGACGCCCTCGACTACGGGAACGTCGCTCGCGTCCGCCTGACGCGGACGACCGGGACCGACCGGTCGGGCGCGGACGTGGGTACGTTCGACCTCCGCGTCGTCCGCGACGGCGAGACCGGTGTGTTCGAGGACTCGCCGACCAACCTGAGCGAGAGCGAGCGGGAGGTGGTCGGGCTCGTCCTCGCGCTGGCCGGCTACCTCGTCCACGACGTCCACCGGGAGTGTCCGTTCCTCCTGCTGGACTCGCTGGAGGCCATCGACGCCGAGCGGATCGCCGACCTGGTCGACTACTTCGCCGACTACGCCGAGTACCTCGTCGTCGCGCTGCTGTCGGAGGACGCGGCCGCCGTGGAGACGGCCCACGACCGCGTCACGGGGATCTAAAGGGCCCGTCCTCTCCGGGGTCGGTCACGCGTGCCTCCGCGCGTCGACCGGGTCGATCCCCTCCGACAGCCGGACGCGGTCGTTCGTGCTCTCGGCGACGACCCTGCGGTCGATCGTGACGGTCGTCCGCGACCCGGTCTCGGCGGTCGGATCGCCCGGTTCCGACCGCCCCGGGTCCAGGAGGACGTGCGCGCGGTCGTCGTCGGTCCGCACGATCGTCCCGACCGCGGTCCCGTCGTCGGCCACGACTCGCTTTCCCCTGTCGGTTCCCTGGAAGTTCCGTCTCATGTGTGTCGGCCTCCCGTGAGGATGCGCTTCCCTCTAGCCGCGTCCCGAGTATAAACCCGGAACCCCGTCCCGCCGGGGCGGCCCACCGTTGCGACCGTCCCGCTCGCCGCCCCGCCGGTAACACCCGCCTACCGCGACGGCCGTCGCCGGCACCCACGATGCCGTCGACCGTCGATAGAACTATCCTATCTCGTATGGTATTCGAATAGTATACAAACTCTTATATTTTGGCAGGATATCGGTGAGATCGTACTCAACGGGGCTCAAAGCCGAAATATCAGTTTTTCACGAACACACTGAACGGTAGATCGCGTGAAATTCAACGCTGTGGTCGATCTGTGGGCGATACGAATTCTGTGAAGATGCAGCCCCAGATTGATATTATTTTCGTTATATATTGGGAAACGATAGAACTACCGGATTGTTCCCGGATCGGCCGGAGCGGATTCAGGGTGCGCCGACCAGGACGAACGTACTCTCGGCGTCGCCGTTCTCGATCTGCCGGCGTTCGTCGGGGTCGATGCGGAGGGCGTCGCCGGCCTCCATCGGGACCTCGTCGCCGGCGACGGTGACGGTCGCCGCGCCCTCGACGAGGACGTACACCTCCTCCTGGCCCTCGTCGGCGTGGTCGTGCGGTTTGCCGGTCCAGCCCGGTTCGCACTCCAGCACGGACACCCCGAGGTGCTCGCAGCCCAGTTCGTCGCGGAGGAAGTGGAGCCCGCCGCCGACGGCCTCGACCTCCTCGTAGTTGACTTTCGTCGACATCGCCGGGACGTACGCTCGCCAGTCGCAAGTGCTCTGCGCCGCTCGAACCGCCACATTCGAAAGTGGGTGCTGAACGCCCTCGGCACGCTGCGGTGCTCATCCCTCGCGCGGCTACGGTCGCGCGCACGAGAGCACGCTCCAGCGCGCGCCGACCGCACCGCGACAGCACCCCCCTGCGGTGGAGCACGGCTCGATTGCGCCGAACGTCGCGGGCCGTCTCGGGAGGGTCGTCAGCCGAGCACGTCGGTCGTCATCGTCCCGTTGCGGCCCAGCGAGTCGAGCTCGACGGTCTCGGAGCCGCGCGGCGTCTCGACGGTCGCGGTGACGGTGACCGAGACGTTCGTGGACTCGCCGCGGCGGACGTGGGTGACCCACCACTCGTCCATCCGGCCGTTGTCGAGGACCATCTCGAAGCCGACCGAGCGGGTCTCGCCGGGGGCGACGCGGTAGTGCTCGGGGACCGTCCGGTCGGCCAGCACCACGTCGTTCAGCGCCACGCGGTAGTCGACGGCGGTCACGTTCACCGGGACCCGCCGCTCGTTCGCCAGCGTCGCGTTCACGAGGATCGGGGCGGTTTCGGGCGTCGCGTGCCCCCACGCCGCGGCCTCGGACCGGACGACCAGAGCGGGTTCGCCGCCGACGGCGACGGTCTCGGCGTCGCCGCCCATCCCGGCCAGCAGGTCGGTCCGGAACGCGCTCGTGCGGTTGGGGACGGCCACGTCGAACGTCGTGAAGCCGAGGTCCGCGCGGACGGCGGGAGTGGTGGCGACCGTCGAGCGCTCGCCGCCGTTGAGGTGGCGGGCCCACCAGGCGGGCACCTTCGAGTTGTTCATCGCCGAGACGAGTTCGAACGCCGACCGGCCGGCGTCGAGGCCGTCGGTCCGGTGGTCGCCGCGCGCGACGGCGATACCGTTGATAGTCGTGCGCTGGGTGGTTTCGAGCGCGAGCAGGTCGTTGATGCGCTCGTCGTTGGGGTTGTCGATGGCGACGCTGGTTCGGATCTCCGTGGTGTCGTCGGTGACAGCGCCCCACTCGCGGGCGGCGCCGGCGATCCGCGGGCGCTCGAACTCGGTGTCCCGCTCGGGCGGGCTCCGGGCGGTCACCGACGCCGCGCCGCCGCCGAGCACGTCCGTCTCCAGTTCGAGCGAGCGCTCGTAGACCCGGATCGGCACCCGCTCGTAGCCGCCGTCGCGCTCGACGAGGCCGTACAGCGCCACCGAGAGGGTGCTCCGCTCGCCGGCCCGGACGTGGGTGGCCCACCAGTCGGCCATCTTCGCCGAGTCGAGGCCCATCCGCACGTCGAGGGTGCCCGTCTCGCCGGGAGCCACGTCGATCCCCGAGCGCTGGCGCCCCTCCGCCAGGGTGACGTTGTTCATCTCGACGACGTAGTCGACGCCGTCGAGCGTGACGGGGTAGTCGTGGACGTTCTCGACCGTCGAGGAGACCGACAGGGGGGTCACCGACCCGTTCGCGTCGCCCCACGCGGCCGTCTGGTTTCCGACGACGAGGAACGGGTCGCCGCGGAACCGGACGGTCCGCGCCTCGCCGGTCGCGAACCCGCCGAGCAGGTCCGTCTCGACGGTCGAGCGCTGGGCCGGGACCTGCCGGGAGAAGCCGGGCCCGGAGACCGTCGCCGTGACCCGCAGCTCCGAGGTCTCGCCGTCGTTCACGTGGGCGACCCACCAGTCGGCGATCCGGTCGTTGTCCATCTCGGTCGAGAGCCGGAGCCGGCTCGTCCCCGCCGGGAACCCGACGCCGGACTTCTCGCCGCGAGCGAGCACCACGTCGTTGAGCCGTGCCGCGTAGGCCACGCTGACGACGCCCGGGACGCCGACGGGGTTGGGGTTGTCGACCGTCGCGGTCGTCTCGATGGCCGTCGACTCCGCCGTCACGGTCCCCCACTCGCTCTCGACGCTCCCCACGGCCGGCGCCGCGAGGACGCCCGTGGCGACGAGGGCGGCCAGGACGACCCCGACCGCCAGGAGGACCGCCGCCGACCCGGCGAGAACCCGCTTGACGCGGCGTCTGGATACCATTGAGGGACCAAGCCCCCGGACCGGGAAAAACGTCTCGCCCCAGATTTCGGGGGCGATAGCGGCCCCCTGTTCCGCGCGTGAGGCCTCCGTGGGCCCTGCGCGGAGCCGTGGGGCGAGCGCGGCGTCAGCCGCCGGGCGCCCGCTCAGAACGTCTCGGGGATGTCGGGGTCGTGTCCGCCGCCCTCCTCGTCGGCGGTCCGGTCCTCGTCGAACAGCGTGCCGCCGTACGGCCGGAAGTCGAAGTCGTAGACGGCGGTCACCGACTCCAGCGCGTCCTCCCGGCGGGCGATCTGAGTGGTGTCGAACTCGGAGCGCTCGACCGCCGCGACGAGTTCCTCGTCGTCGATCCGGCCCTCGGCGTAGGCGGCGGCGACGCCGTCGCGGAAGGCGTCGGCGTTGCGCCGCAGCCGCCTGGCCTCCTCGAACGACGACCGGATCTCGGGGGTCGGCTCCGCCCGGTTCGTGGGGATGCGCTCCAGCTCGTCGGTCGCCCGGCGGTCGTACTCGGCGGCCTGCCGGAGCACCTCGACGGTCTGTTCGACCGCCGACAGCTCCGCCCACTCCTCGCGGGCCGCCGGCGCGACCATCGCGTCGACCACCTCCTCCCAGGTCGTCGACCGCTCGGCGTCCTCGAACGCCTCCGCGACGAACGCCCCGACGTGCTCGTCGGGGATCGGGACGCCCATCGCCTCCTCGTCGTCGGACGACTCCGCGCCGCCCTCGGTGGTATCCGGCTGTGCGTCCAGCGAGTAGGTCTCGGTGTCGTCACTCATGGTTCGAATCACTCCCGTCGCGGCGGGGTTCGCGGGGGGGTCCGTCCCCGTAGCCCTGCGGTCGCGGGTCCGGACCGGGGTGAGAGCCCACCCGGCCGCCCGTGCCATCGACCGGGCGGGGGCCGTCGGCCGGCCCGTCGTCGACGCGTCCCGGCGGTGCGTCGGCCCCGCCGGGCGGGCGCGGTCGCTCGCCGTCCGGTCCGCCGCGCGGCCCGGCGGCGTCGATCTCCTCGGGGTCGACGCCCTTCGAGCGGGCCAGCGCTCGCTCGGCGGTCTTCCGCACGTCGTCGCTGCGGTCCTCCAGGCCGTGGGCCTCCAGAGCCTCCTCGGCGCGGTCGGTGCCGAGGTCGCCGAGCCCCTCGGCGGCCTTCGCGCGGACGAACGAGCCCGGATCGCGGGCCAGCACCGCCGCGAGCAGGCGGACGGCCCGCTCGGTCTCGGCCGCGTCGGGCAGGTACTGGGCGGCGTACTCGCGGACCGCGGGGCTGGGGTCGGACTTCAGCCGGTCGACCAGCGTCTCCGCGCCGGCGGCGTCGGTCCGCGCCAGCGCGATGAGCGCGTTCCGGCGGACGGCGCCGTGGTCGTCCTCCAGCGCCGCGCGCAGGCGGTCGGCGGCGCCGGGGTCGACCCGCGACAGCGCCACCACGGCCTCGGCGCGCACCCACTCGTCGGGGTCGCCGAGCGCGGCCGCGACGGTCTCCTCGCCCCGCCCGGCCACGCCGAGCGCCTCAACGGCGAACTGCCGGGTGTCCGGGTCGTCGGCCGACCGCGCCGTCTCCGCGAGGGCGTCGACCGTCGCGTCGTCGAGGCCGGTCTCGTCGCAGTCGGGGTCGTCACAGCCCGAGTCGGCCTCGTCGACGAGCGCGAGCGCGGCGTCGCGCTTGCGCGGCTGATCGTCGTCGAGGGCCGCGCGCAGCCCCGCCTCGTCGTCCGCCGGGGCCCGCCCGCGTGCGCTCCAGTTGTCGTATTCCTCGGTCATACTGCCCTCCAGTAGGTGACCAGCCAGACGAGCACCGCCGCGAGGACGACCCCACCGACGAAGCCGGGAATGGCCAGCGCCCGGCCGTCGGCGCCGTCGGTCTCGTTGCCACCGCCGACCTGCAGGACGCTCCCGCTCGCCGCGCCGCCCGTATCGGGCACCGAGAGGTTGCCCGTGTCGGGGTCGAGCGTCGAGTACTGCAGCGTGAGCGACTTCTGGCCGTTGGCCTCGTCGGCGCTGCCGTTCCAGACGGCGAAGGCGACGTACACCTGCTCGTCGGTCAGCGGCGCGTCGTACTGCCCGGCGCCCGTGCGGTTGCGGACGAAGGTGACCCGCCAGCCGTCGTCGGTGCGCTCGCCGGTCGCGTCGACCGGCTGGGCCGGCGCGTAGCTCAGCGAGCCGTAGCCCTTCGCGTAGTAGTTCTGCGCGCCGTCCTCGTAGCTGGCCCGCGAGAGCGGATTGTCGGCCTGCCGGCCGGGCATCGTCACCGAGTCGTTGTGCGGGTAGGCGTACATGTCGCCGCTACCGGGCGCCTGCTCGGGGCCGTGGCGCCAGCTGGCCCGCCAGTACCAGATGTTCACCGGCGTCCCGGCGGTGCCCATCGTGATCGGCGGCTGGTTCCCGGCCTTGAGCATCACCGCCGCGCCGTCGCTGAAGTTTCTCGGCGAGGCGATGTTGGCGTCCATCGTCGGGTCCTCCCACGAGAGCCGCACCGCGACGTGGCTCCCGTTGGCGACCGTCTGCACGTCGAGCTCGTCGACGCTCCCGCCGCCGAACGGTGGCGCCATCTGCTGGCGGTTCAGCGACACCGTCCGCGTCGGCGCGTCCTCCCAGGCCGGCGCCGTCGGCTCGGAGGGCACCTGCTGGACCTGTTCGAGCGGCTGGCTCCCGCCGGTCACCGCCGCGGCGACCGCGGCCTGGGCCGCGAGCAGGAGCGCGACCGCCACGACCGCGAGCGTGGTCGCCCGCGTCGCCGCGCTCCGGTCGAGCGGCACCCGACCGGCCAGCCACGCGAGCGGCCCGCCGGACGGATCGTCACTCGCCATCGTCGCTCACCTCCCCGGCGGCGTCGTCGGGTTCGCTATCTCCCTCGTCGTCCCCGCCGCGGGCCGCGTGGTCGCGTTTGACCAGTTCGGCGGCCAGCCGCGCGGCCGCGCGGTAGGCCCGCTCGCCGTCGGCGGGGTCCTCGCCGACTGCCGCGTCCACGTCGTGGGCAAGCGCGGGGACGAACTCCGCGAGGTGCGTGTCGACGACCGTCCGCTCGGCGTCGGCCAGCCGCGCGGCCGCCTCGTCGTCGCCCTCGTGGACCGCCGCGGCGCGCTGGGCGGCGACGACCTGCATCAGCTCCAGCTCGGCGGCGACGTGGTCCTGGCGCTCGGCGAAGTCGTCGGCCGGCTCGACGCCGAACGTCTCCATCAGCCCGACGACCGCCGCGATGCGGCGCTGGGACTCGCCCACGTCCGAGCCGGTCGTGTAGTGTGCCTCGTAGGGGACGACCGGGTACTCCCCGCCGTCGGGGAGGCCGAACAGGTCGTTGTACGCCGCCTCCAGGTCCGAGACGGCGGCGTCGGCCACCGCATCGAGGAACGCCTCGGCCTCGTCGTGGAGGCCGAGCCGCTCGGCCGCCTGCAGGACGCCGTCGCGGGCGTCGTGGGCGGTCAGCGTCGCCCGCGTCTCTACGTCGGGGTAGCAGAAGGCGCCCCCGACCGCCGCGTACAGCGTCGCCCGAGCGCTGTGGAGCCGCTCGCGGGCCTCGCGGTCGCCGTCGCGGTCGTCGGTCGCAGGGCCGCCGGCGGGCGACCCGTCGGTCGCCGCTTCCGAGTCGATGCCGGACCGTGCGGACGAAGCGTCCGCGTCGTCGAGTCGTGTCATGGCTGGTTGGTCCACATCTCGCCCTCTCTGACCTCCAGCTGTTCCTCGAAGGGCACGTCGACGACCTTGTTGCCGTCGCGGTCCCAGCCCTTCACGCGGTGCTCCTTGACGTTGTACGTCTCGATGAGCTTCGTCGTCGCGCCGAACAGCTGGAGGATGCCGAGGACGTGGTGGGAGGGGTTGCGCACGCGCTCCTGGACGATCTCGATCGACTCCCGGTAGGTGTCGCCGGGCCAGTCGTTGCGCTTTTCCTCGGTGTTCGGCGTGAACATCTGCGTGAGGAACTCCGGCGGCACGTGGTAGGGGGGCATGTAGAACACCTGCGGCCGGGTGCCGAACTGCGGATAGAGGGGCAGCGCCACTTTCTCGTCGGAGTGGACGAGGTAGTTGATCGGCGACCGCCCACCGGGGGCGTCCCCGCCCGGCGACGCGGCGTCGGGGCCGCGGTTGATGTTGCCGTGCAGCCGCGTCTTCCCGATACACGAGGAGACACAGCGGGGGACGAACCCCTCCTCGATGCGGGGGTAACAGCCGACGGGCTTCTCCGAGACGCCGGTCTCGGGGTTGTACATCGGCTTGTGGTACGGACACCCCTTCACGCACTTGCGGTAGCCCCGACACCGTTCCTGGTCTAAGAGGACGATGCCGTCCTCCTCGCGCTTGTAGATGGCCTGGCGGGGACACGCGGCGAGACAGGCGGGGTTCTTGCAGTGGTTGCACAGGCGGGGCAGGTAGAACTGCCAGATGTCGTGGTACTCGCCCTCCTCTACGTCGCTCTCGACGACCTCGCCGGTGGGGTACTCGCCGTGGACCTGGTCGTCGCCCAGGGCGGGGTACTCCCACTCCTCCTTGTCGGCGATGTACCCGCGGACGCGCTCGCCGGACTCGGCGGCCTCGTAGATGGTCTCGCCGGAGTCCAGGTCGTCGAGCAGGCGCATGTCCCAGCCCATCGGGTAGCCGCCGTAGGGCTCGGTCTCGACGTTCATCCACCACATGTACTCCTCGCCCTTGCCGGAAGTCCAGGTGGACTTGCAGGCAAAGGAGCAGGTGTTGCAGTTGATACAGCGGTTCGTGTTGACGACCATCCCCCAGTGGTAGTCGCGCTCCTCGTCGCGGCGCTCGTAGGGGTAGTCGTGGCTGCGTCCGAGCTGTGGGTTCTCTACCTGTGGCATCAGTCGTCACTCTCCGTCGTAGTCGCGTTCGATCCGTTCGCTCCGCTCGATCCGTCCTGCAGCGACCCGCTCACGTACGACTGGAAGGCGTCGTCCTGTCGGGCGTCGGCCGGCTTCCAGTCCGCCTCCTCGTACTTCTCGACTTTGACCAGCGCGTCGCGCTCGACGCCGGTCGGTCCCCAGACGGCCTCCTCGTAGCCCTGTGCGAACGCGGAGCCGTGCCAGGAGATCCCCTCGTCGACGAGGTCGCTGACGTTCGGGTCCCCGAACGTCGGCTTGTGGACCACGTCGTCGGTCTCCAGGATCGGGTCCAGCCAGATGTTCGTGGCGACGTTGTAGCCGACCACGTCGTCCTCGTCGTCCGACTCGTCGGGGAAGTGCTGCTCCCACCAGCCGTGCCAGATGGTCAACTGGCCCACGTCGCCGGCGTCGCTGGGCCGCTGGCGGTCGCTGACCATCACCCGGATGACCAGGTCGCCGCGGTCGCCGGTGATCTTCACGTAGTCGCCGTTCTCGACGCCGATGTCCGCGGCGTCGCTCGGGTGCATCTCGACGAACGCCTCGCCCAGCGGCGGCGCGGTGTCGGCCTCGCCGTCGCCGGTCGGGAACGAGAAGTCGTCGACGAGCCGCTCGGTCCCCTCGGGGTCGGCGTTGGGACTCCCGAAGTCCCGGGAGGCCCAGATGAGGTTCCAGTCGGTCATCCCCCACGAGGAGTGGGTCCGGTACTTCGGGTGGGGGGTGTTGTAGTGGAACTGGTAGCCGTCCTCGTAGAGGTCGTTCGTGCCGCCCTTCGCGTCCTCCCAGGTCTCCCCGGTGTCGTAGGGCGTCCCCTCCGGGCTCTCGAAGTGGTCGATGTCGTCGCGGCCGAGTTCGATGAACCGGTCTTCCTCCTTGTGGAACTCTATCCGGCCGGTCTTCGTGTAGAACGGCCTGTCGTCGTTGACCTGCGAGTAGAACGGGATCCGCGGGTAGGTCTTGAGGTTTAGCCGCTCTGGGCCGTCCCGGAGGTCCTCCACGTCGATGTCCTGGGTC
Source organism: Halosimplex halophilum (assembly GCF_004698125.1). Classification (NCBI taxonomy): domain Archaea; kingdom Methanobacteriati; phylum Methanobacteriota; class Halobacteria; order Halobacteriales; family Haloarculaceae; genus Halosimplex; species Halosimplex halophilum. The sequence goes on along the minus strand of NZ_ML214297.1, from coordinate 1,541,135 downwards.
GTGATCCCGGCGTCGAACGCCTCCTGGATGTACCTCGTGGGGTCGCCGTCCTCGTCCAGGAACTCCGCGAAGTACTCGCGGTAGGAGTCGACGTTGCGCTCCTCGGGCGGGATCTTCTCGTCTAACTTCTCGGCGACCATCGCGACGACTTCCCCGTCCTGCTTGGTGTCGTAGATGGGGTCCATCACACCGTGGTCCATGTGGACGAACGGGTTCTCCGGACCGACGGTGATGTCGGGGTACTCGCACTCCAGCCAGGAGGGGGCCGGGAGCACGATGTCCGCGTGGCGCGCGGAGTAGGTCATGTGCATGTCCGAGACGATGAACAACTCGTTGGCGGTGTCGGGGTGTTTCACGAAGTTGTTCATCACGTGCTCCTGGTGTTTGGTCTGGTTCAGGAGGTTGCAGTTCATCGTCCAGAGGACCTCCGGCCTGGCCATCGTGTAGGAGTCGGTCCCCTCGGGCAGGACCGGTTCGTCCTTGTCGCCGTGGGGGACCAGGTCGAGTTCGCGCTCCTCGTCGCCGCGGATGGCGTGGGGGTCCAGCGTCTCGCCGCCGAAGAAGGCGAAGGCGTGACCGGGGTACATCCCGTGGGCCTTGTGGCCGTCCGGGTTGACGTACTCGGGGTAGCCGTCCAGCAGTTCGATCTTGTACTGCCCCGAGTAGTTGTAGTAGCCGGCCCCGCGCTCGCCGATGTTGCCGAGCATCGCCTGCACGAAGAAGATGCCCCGCTGGACCTCGCTGGCGCCGTAGAACCAGTGGTTGATCCCCTCGCCGGTGAACCACTGGCCCTTCTCGGCGTCGGCGAACTCCCGGGCGGTCGTCCGCAGCGCCTCGGCGGGGATCGTGGTGATCTCCTCGACCTGTTCGGGCGAGTAGTTCTCCATGACGTTGGCCTTCTGGCGGGCGAAGTCAGACCGGACCGGGACGGTCGACCCGTCCGCGAGTTCCACGTCCGTCTCGACCTCCAGCTGCGGGTCGGCCGGGGTCTCCGCGCCGACCGCCTCGCGGTCGACGGCGTACAGGTCGCCGTCCTCGCCCAGGGCGACGAACTGTCCCCAGTCGCCCTCGACGTGGTGACCGGGTTCGCCCTCGACGCCGCCCTCCGGCGGTTCCACGTCCTCGAAGACCTCGTGGGCGCGCAGGTACTTGCCGTCGTCCTCGCGGACGAGCAGTGGCAGGCTGGTGTACCCCCGCATGAACGACTCGTCGTAGAGCTCCTCGTCGATGATGACGTGGGCGAACCCGAGCGGGAGCGCGGGGTCGCTGCCCGGCCGGATGGGGAGCCAGCGGTCGCACTTCTGGACCGTCGGGGAGTAGTCGGGGTAGACGCCGACCATCTTCCCGCCGCGCTCGCGGCTCTCCTGCAGCCAGTGGTTGTCCGCGAGCTTGTTGTGGATGAGGTTCTTCCCCTGGATGATGGTGTAGTCCGCCTGGCGCCACGCGGAGGCGTCCGAGTCCGAAGTCTGGTAGCCGGTGGTCATCACGTGGCCCGGCGGCAGGTCGGCGTACCAGTCGTACTCCGTCCACTCGCAGCCCCCGAAGATGGAGGCCAGCCGCCGGCCCGCGCCGTGGCGGGTGAACAGCCCGTCGGCCTTGATGGCGTTGAAGATCTGGAAGTGCTTCGTGTCCTCCAGGTTGGCCATCTTCTCGGCGATCAGATCGACGGCCTCCTCCCAGGAGACGCGCTCGAACTCGTCCTCGCCGCGGCCCTCGGGGCTGGGGTCGTCGGGGTCCCACCCCTTGCGGACCATCGGGTACTTGATCCGCGAGGGCTCGAAGGTGCGGCGGTGCAGCGTCAGCCCCTTCATGCACCCGCGGGGGTTCCAGTGCTGAGAGACGCCGGCGTCCTCGTAGCCCGACGGGCCGACCGAGGGCTCCTCGTTGTGGTAGACCTGCTCGGCCCGGATGGGGACGCCGTTTTTCATGTAGAAGTTCAGCGCGCACGACTGGGTACAGTTGGGGTGACAGACCGTCCAGTCGACCGCGTCGTACTCGTAGATGTCGTGGTACACCTGCTCCCAGTCGCGGTTGGGGTAGGATTTCAGGGGGTTGTCGACGGACGTGACGGGGTCGACCGCCTGGGTCGCCCCCCAGGCGGTCCCGACCAGGGCGCCGACGCTCCCGGCGCCGGCGGCCGCCAGGAAGTCGCGTCGGGACAGCGTCACGTCCGCTCACCTCCCGGAATCTGCGCTGTGTGGCGCATATCCGGTATCACGGAGTCGCCCTCCGTCAACCCGCAAGCGCGTTCCAGCGCGTCAGGAACCGGGGCGAAAATATTCCCACACGTGTACAGGGATCCCCTCCCGAATGCTGCGGCTCTTTAAGTACTCCCACGGTCGACGGCCGGGGATCGGGGGCTCTCTCCCCGTCCCGACCGCCGTCCGGGATAAGTGAGTCGAACATATTCGAGCGGGGTTCCCGGAACCTGAGAGCGGCGAACGGGGTTCTTTGGGGCGGGTCCACTCTCCCCGCACATGGGAGTCGAATCGACAGGCGGCATCCAGGTGAGACTCGCCGTGGAGGCCGCGGGCTCGTGTCCCGTGGCGGCGGCGACCGGCGGCGACACCATCGCCCGCTCGGCGCGGTGGAGTTCGGCCGGCGACGGCGAGGGGACGGTCGAGGAGTTCGACCTCGTGGGCGACGCCGACGAGGCCGACCTCCCCGAGGACGCCTCGGTGGTCTTCGAGACCGACCGCTCGGAGCGGGTGCGGTTCACTCGCGAGGGCGAGGACTGTATCTGCGAGGCCGTCGAGGCGCTCGGGACGCCGGTGACGGACGTGAGCGCCTCGCGGGGGACCCTGCGGCTGAGTTTCCACGCGACGGACGTGGAGACGGTCAGGGCGGCGGTCGACGAACTCGACGAGGCCTACGGCTCGGTCCGGATCGACCGGCTGGCCCGGACGGGCGACGGCGAGGACGACGACATGGTCCTCGTCGACCGCGGGCGGCTCACCGACCGCCAGCAGGAGGTGCTCGAGACGGCCATGGAGATGGGCTACTTCGAGCGGCCCCGGTCGGCCAACGCCACCGAGGTCGCCGACCGACTCGACATCTCCCCGTCGACGTTCGCCGAACACCTCGCGTCGGCCCAGTCGAAGGTGCTCGACTCGCTGCTGGAGGGGTCGGCGTGACGGGGAGACCCGCCGCCCGCGACGCCGTCACCTGTAGAACGGTTATAAACTCGAACAAACATTTAATGCAAATCCGTGTGAGGGTTTGACAATGCGCTCCAGGACGCTCGTCATCGTGCTGGTGGTGCTGGCCGTGTTGCTCCCGATGTGGTTCGTCGCGATACAGGGCGAACCGCCGTCGGAGGAGATAGCGATCGACCACAGCGTCAGCGAGATCCGGCCGCTGGAGGGGCCGATCGACACGCCGACGAAGCTCTCGCCCAGCCAGGTCGGCGTGATCGTCTGGGTGGCGCTGCTGGCTCTGCTGGGCGTGCTCGCCTTCTTCCACCGGTTCATGGACCGGCTGGCCCGGCCCGGCGGGGGCGAGTCGACGGCGGTAGCCGACGGCGGCGTCGCGAGCGACGCCCCGTCGGACCCCCGCTCGGACGGCGGGGTCGTCACGTTCCCGTGGATCGAGACCGACGACCGCTGGGTCGTCACGTACCACGACGCCAGCGACGCCATCGAGGGCCTCGTCGCGATGGGCGGGCTGACGGTGCTGACCATCGTCTTCGCCGCGCTGTTCACCGGCGAGTACCTCACGCTGGCGCGCACGCAGTACTTCGGCATCTACGCGTTCGGGATGTTCATGTCGCTGACCGGGCTGACCGTCTCCTACTACGCCTGGTTCATGCCGCACGTCGAAGTCGCCGAACGGAGGGACCACTGATGACCGACGAGACCCGACCGGATCTGGACGACGTTGACCTGACGCGGAGCTACCCGGGGGCCGACGCGGCCGGCGGCGAGCGCGAGGAGTGCAGTTCCTGCGGCGGCGGGACGGACGCCGAGCCGAGCATCTACCAGGAGTTCTGGGGCGACGCCCGCGCGGAGATGGAACGGCGCGACTACGCGAAGGCGCTGGCGACGGTCGGCGGGCTGACCGCGCTTGGCAGTCTGGCCGCGCCGCTGGCCAGCCTGACCCGCGTCTTCGAGCGGAGCTACACCGGCCCCGTCTACTCCGACGGCGTGCCGCTGGTCGACGCCGACGGCCAGCGCATCCAGGAAGGACGCCTGAGCGAGGGCGAGCAGCTGACGGTGTTCCCGGAGCCGCGCCCGGGCATCGACCGCGCGCCGACGCTGCTGGTCCGGTTCGCCGAGGACGCCTACGGCGGCGGGACCCGCATGGAGGCGACGGTCGGCGGCTACGCCGCCTACTCGAAGGTCTGCACGCACGCGGGCTGTATGGTGGCCAACCGCGACGGGCAGACGCTGGTCTGTCCCTGCCACTCCGGGCGGTTCGACCCGCTGTCGGGCGCGGCCGTCACGGGCGGCCCGCCGGGCCGGGCGCTCCCGCAGTTGCCCATCACGCTGTCGAGCGAGGGGTACCTGGTCGCGACCGGTGACTTCGAGGGAGCGGTCGGCCCCGGAGGTGGGGAATGAGCCGTCTCGACCCCCTCTACCGCGCGTACGGCTGGGCCGACGCCCGCCTCGACCTGGACGAGGACCAGTCGCTGCTGGGGAAGGCCTTCCCCGCCGAGGACTCCTTCCTGCTCGGCGAGGTCGCGCTGTTTTGCTTCCTGATCCTCGTGTTGACCGGCAGCTTCCTCGGGTTCTTCTTCGAGCCGTCGACCTCCGATGTCGAGTACGAGGGCAGCGTCGCCCAGTACCAGGGCGAGGAGATGCCCGAGGCGTTCGTGAGCGTCCTCAACATCACCTACGACGTGCCGTTCGGGATGCTCATCCGCCGGATGCACCACTGGGCGGCCCACCTGTTCGTCGCCTCGATGGCCCTGCACATGCTCAGGGTGTTCTTCACCGGGGCCTACCGCAACCCGCGCGAGCCCAACTGGCTCGTCGGCACCGGGCTGGCCGGGATGTCGATGTTCGCGGCCTACACCGGCTACGCCCTCCCGTTCGACGAGTTCGCCAGCACCGCCGTCGGCATCGGCTACAACGTCGCGCTGTCGGTGCCGCTGGTCGGCGACCTGCTCGGCAAGCTCGTCTTCGGCGGGGAGTTCCCCTCCAGCGCCACGATACCCCGGTTCTACTTCCTGCACGTGTTCGTGATACCGCTGGTCATCGCGGGGCTGATCGCCGTCCACATGGTGATCCTCGTGCGGCAGAAACACACCGAGGCGGGCCGGGACGGCGACGTGAACGCCGTCGACGGCGCCGACCGCGAGCGCGTTGACCGCGACGACGACAGCGTCGTCGTGGGCCTGCCGGCGTTCCCCAACCAGGCCGCGGTCAGCGCCGTCGTCTTCTTCCTGACCTTGGCGGCGCTGTCGCTGCTGGCCGGCTTCCTGCCGGTCCACAACATCGCCGAGTACGGCCCGAACGACCCGGCGTCGACCCCGGCGCTCATCATGCCCGACTGGTTCCTGATGTGGGGCTACGGGTTCCTGAAGCTCGTCCCCTCGTGGATGAGTTTCGACGTGCTCGGCGTCCACGTCAGCTCGGAGTTCGTCGGCGGTCTCCTGCTGCCGGGGCTGGTGTTCGGAGCCGTCGCCCTCTGGCCGTTCGTCGACTACCACGACGACCCGGTCCACTTCACCGCGGACCCGATCGAGCGACCGTGGCAGACGGCCGTCGGGATCGCCGGCGTCACGTTCATCATGGTCGCCTCCATCGCCGGCATGGACGTGATCGTCGCCGACGTGCTCGGGACCTCCACGGCCGCCATCAAGCCGCTGCTGATCGGCGCGCTCGTCGGCGTCCCGATCGTCTCCGGGCTGATCACCTACGCGACGCTCGGCGGGTTCGGCGACGATCCCTCCGGCGGCGGCGGGGATCCCGAACCGGACGCCGAGATCGCCGACGGCGGGGAGGCCCGGCCCGACGGCGGCGACGCGCCCGACGACGGTGACGCCGGGGAGGGCGAACGATGAGCGACGACGGCCCCGCCGTCGCGCTGTCGGCGCGGCGGTACCGCTGGCTGGACAGAGTCACGAAACTCGCGGGCGTCGCGCTGGTCGCGGCCGGCCTGGAGGTCGGCGGCGACACGTTCGCCGGGATCGCGCTGGCGGCGGCCGGCGTCGCCTGCGGGCTCGCGACCGTGCTGATCACGAAGCAATGACCGACGAACCCCACATGACCGACCAAGACACGACCGAGGCGGAGCCGACTGGCACCGAGCGCGAACCGACCGACAGCGACGCGGCCGCGACCGACGGGGGCGCCGACGTGGACGTCTCCCGCCGGGACTTCCTGAAGGGCGTCGGCGCGGCGGGCGTCGCCGGCGCGGGGGCCTCCCAGACCGGCCTCGCCCAGGACTTCCTCCAGATGACCCGGCTGCAGGTCGTCAACGACCCCATCGGCGACTACCCCTACCGGGAGTGGGAGGACCTGTACCGCGAGGAGTGGGACTGGGACTCCAAACACCGCTCGACCCACTCGGTCAACTGCACCGGGTCCTGTTCGTGGGAGGTGTACGTCAAGAACGGCCAGGTCTGGCGCGAGGAGCAGGCCGGGGACTACCCGAACTTCGACGAGAGCCTGCCCGACCCCAACCCGCGGGGCTGCCAGAAGGGCGCCTGCTACACCGACTACGTCAACGCCGACCAGCGCATCAAGTACCCGATGCGCCGCACCGGCGAGCGCGGCGAGGGCAAGTGGCAGCGCATCTCCTGGGACGAGGCGCTGACCGAGATCGCCGAACACGTCGTCGACGAGGTCGAGGCCGGCCGCTACGACGCCATCTCGGGGTTCACGCCGATCCCGGCGATGAGCCCCGTCTCGTTCGCCTCCGGCTCTCGGCTGGTCAACCTGCTCGGCGGCGTCTCCCACAGCTTCTACGACTGGTACTCGGACCTGCCGCCGGGCCAGCCGATCACCTGGGGCACCCAGACGGACAACGCCGAGAGCGCCGACTGGTACAACGCCGACTACATCATCGCCTGGGGGTCGAACATCAACGTCACCCGCATCCCCGACGCGAAGTTCTTCCTCGACGCCGGCTACAACGGGACCAAGCGCGTCGGTATCTTCACCGACTACTCCCAGACCGCCATCCACACCGACGAGTGGCTCTCGCCGCAGGGCGGCACCGACACCGCGCTCGCGCTCGGGATGGCACAGACCATCGTCGAGGAGGGCCTCCACGACGAACAACACCTCAAGGAACAGACCGACATGCCGCTGCTCGTCCGCGAGGACACCGGGAAGTTCCTGCGGGCGAGCGAGGTGCCGGGGGTCGGCGAGGACGCCGACCGCCCGGAGAAGACGTTCGTGATGGTCGATTCCGACGGGAATCTGCGGATGGCGCCCGGGTCGCTCGGCGACCGCGACGGCCAGAACGACCCCGAGTCGAGCATCGAACTCGACTTCGACCCCCAGCTGTCGGTCGAGCGGTCGGTCGACCTGGCCGAGGGCGCCGACGCCGACAGCGTCGCCGTGCGCTCCGTGTGGGACAATCTCCGCGACGAGTTCGCGGAGTACACGCCGGAGTTCGTGACCGAGGAGACGACCGTCGGCGAGGAGACCTACCAGCGCATCGCCCGCGAGTTCGCCGAGGCCGACAGGGCGAAGATCATCCACGGCAAGGGCGTCAACGACTGGTACCACAACGACCTGGGCAACCGCGCGATCCAGCTGCTCGTCACCCTGACCGGCAACCTCGGCGAGCAGGGCACCGGCCTCGACCACTACGTCGGCCAGGAGAAGATCTGGACGTTCAAGGGCTGGCAGACCCTCTCCTTCCCGACCGGGTCGGTCCGGGGCGTCCCGACGACGCTGTGGACCTACTTCCACGCGGGCATCCTCGACAACACCGACGAGGACACCGCCGAGAAGATCCGCGAGTCCATCGACAAGGGGTGGATGCCGGTCTACCCCGAGGAACGGGAGGACGGCTCGCGACCCGACCCCTCGACCATGTTCGTCTGGCGGGGCAACTACTTCAACCAGGCCAAGGGTAACGTCGCCGTCGAGGAGGAGCTGTGGCCGAAGCTCGACCTGGTGGTGGACATCAACTTCCGGATGGATTCGACGGCGCTGTACTCGGACATCGTCCTCCCCGCCGCGAGCCACTACGAGAAGTACGACCTGAACATGACGGACATGCACAGCTACGTCCACCCGTTCACGCCCGCGGTCGAGCCGCTGGGCGAGGCGAAGACCGACTGGCAGATCTTCCGCGACCTCGCCGAGAAGATCCAGGAGGTCGCCACCGAACGGGGCGTCGAACCCATCGACGACCGTCAGTTCGACCGCGAGATCGACCTGCAGTCGATCTACGACGACTACGTGCGCGACTGGCAGACCGGCGAGGAGGGGGCCCTGGCGGAGGACCGGGCGGCCTGCGAGTACATCCTCGAACACTCCGAGGAGTCGAATCCCGAGGGAACCGACGAGCAGATCACGCTCGACGACACCATCGACCAGCCCCAGCGGTTCCTCGAGGCGGGGAGCCACTGGACCTCGGACATCGAGGACGGCGAGGCGTACACCCCCTGGAAGAACTACGTCCAGGACAAGGAGCCCTGGCCGACCTTCACCGGCCGCCAGCAGTACTACGTCGACCACGACTGGTTCCTCGAACTCGGCGAGGAGCTCCCCACCCACAAGGAGGGACCGGCCAACACCGGCGGGAGCTACCCGCTGTCGTACAACACGCCCCACAGCCGGTGGTCGATCCACTCGACGTGGCGCGACAACGAGACGATGCTCAACCTCCAGCGGGGCGAACCCACCGTGTTCCTCAACCCCCAGGACGCCGCCGAGCGGGGCATCGAGGACGGCGACACGGTGGAGGTGTTCAACGACCTCGGCAGCGTCGAGGTGCAGGCGAAGATCTACCCGTCCAGCGAGCCCGGGACGGTCCGGCACTTCTTCTCCTGGGAGAAGTTCCAGTACCCGGACCGGGACAACTTCAACACGCTCGTCCCGATGTACATGAAGCCGACCCAGCTCGTCCAGTACCCCGAAGACACCGGCGAACACCTCTATTTCTTCCCCAACTACTGGGGGCCGACGGGCGTCAACTCCGACGTGCGCGTCGACGTGCGGCCGGTCGACCAGGGCGAGGGCGACGGGTCGTCCGAGAGCGACAGTGAAGGAGAACAGGCGGACCTGCGGCTGGCGGACGGCGGATCTCAACCGGGAGACCCGGCCGCCGACGCGGGAGGTGACGGCTCGTGAGCACCGACGACGCCCAGAGCGAGGACACGCACATCGACATCGCGGACGGGGTCGACCACCAGGTCGCGATGGTGATGGACCTCAACAAGTGCATCGGCTGCCAGACCTGCACGGTCGCGTGCAAGACCCTCTGGACCGAGGGCGGCGGCCGGGACTACATGTACTGGAACAACGTCGAGACCAAGCCCGGCGACGGTTACCCCAAAGACTGGGAGGACTCCGGCGGTGGCTGGCAGTCCGACGAGCACAGCGAGCGCGAGCCCGGAGAGATCCCCGCCAAGGAGCGCTACGGCGGCGACTGGGAGTTCAACCACTCGGAGATCATGTACGACGGCAGCGACGAGCCGCTGCGCCCGCAGAACGTCGACCCCGAGTGGGGCCCCAACTGGGACGAGGACGAGGGGGCCGGCGAGTACCCCAACAGCTACTACTTCTACCTCCCGCGGATCTGCAACCACTGCACCCACCCCTCCTGCGTGGAGGCCTGCCCGCGGCAGGCGCTGTACAAGCGCGAGGAGGACGGCATCGTCCTCGTCGACCAGGAGCGGTGTCGGGGCTACCGCTACTGCGTCGAGGGCTGTCCCTACAAGAAGGTGTACTACAACGCGGCGAAGAAGAAATCGGAGAAGTGCATCTTCTGCTACCCGCGCATCGAGGGCGAGGGGCCGGACGACGAGGTCCACGCGACCGCCTGCGCGGAGGAGTGCCCGCCCCAGCTGCGGCTGGTGGGCTACCTCGACGACGAGGACGGCCCCATCTACAAGCTCGTCGAGGAGTACGAGGTGGCGCTGCCGCTCCACCCGGAGTTCGAGACCGTGCCGAACGTCTACTACATCCCGCCCTACGCCCCGCCACAGCACTCCGAGGACGGCGAGAGCATCCAGGGCGTCGACCGCATCCCGCGGGAGTACCTCGAAGAGCTGTTCGGCGACCGGGTGAACCAGGCCCTCGATACGATCGAGCGCCACCGCGACCGGACGCGCCGCGGCGAGGACAGCGAACTCATGGAGATACTCCAGGACAAGAACCCCGCACAGCAGTACCGGCTGGAGGTGTTCGACGATGACTGAGGGGTGCGAGCGGACCGCGCCGGACCGCTCCTGGGTCGGCGTCGCCGCGCTGGTCGTCCTCGCGGTCGTCGGCGCGGCCGTGTTGCCGACGCTGTCGAGCGCGCGGCCGGCCAACGAGGTACCGGTCGGCGACGTGGGCGCGAACGCGACGGACCCGACCGCCGAGTCGTGGACGGCCGTGCCGAGCGTGGAGCTCGCGCTGGCGAGCGCGCCGAGCGGGCTGCCCGAGGCGAGCAACGTCTCCGTCCGGGAGGCGCAGGTCCGGACGGCGACCAACGGCTCGCACGTGTTCGTCCGGGTCTCCTGGCCGGACGCGACGGCCGACCGCAACGCCTCGGGGCTCCGCGAGTTCGCCGACGCCGTCGCCGTCCAGCTCCCCGAGAACGAGAGCGCCCGCCCGCCCATCGCCATGGGCGGGACGAGCAACCGCGTGAACGTCTGGTACTGGAGCGGGACCGGGACCACGGAGGAACTGCTCGCGGGCGGCGCCGGCACGACCACGTCGTTCGAGCGGTCCGCCGTCGACGCCCAGGCCGTCCACGAGGACGGCGAGTGGCACGTCGCGTTCACCCGCGAGGCCGAGATGGCGGGCAACCGGACCGACCTGTCCGGCGAGCAGGACGTGGACGTGGCGGTCGCGGTCTGGAACGGCTCCTACGACGAGCGGGCCGGCCGCAAGTCCGTCAGCGAGTGGAAGTACCTCGCCATGGGGCCGGGCCCGCAGGGGCCGCCCTACGAGACCATCCTGTGGACGGTCGCCGGGCTGGCGATCCTGTTCGCGACCGTCGTGACCATCGAGGGCGTCCGCCGAACGCGGGGTGAGGCCGCGTGAGCGACGCCGAACCCGCCGACCAGGGGGCCGCGGACGCGGAGGACGCCCCCGAGCGCGACCACGCGGCGGTCGACGACGACCCCCCGACCGACGCCGACCGCGACGCGGCGGCGCGGGGCGCGCTGTACGCGCTGGCCGCCCGCGCGATGACGGAACCGGACGAACAGTTGCACGAGGCGCTCGCGTCCGGCGCGCTCGACCGGGAGTGTCGGCGGCTGCTCGACCGGACGGCCCTCGACGTCGAGCCCCCCGCCCTCACCACCGACGACGACCGCGAGACGGTCTGCGCCCGGTTCAACGACCTGTTCGTGCTCGGCCAGACCACCGTCGAGGACCGCACCGACGGCACCATCGACGCCGAGGGGCCGGACGTGTCGCTGTACGAGTCGGGCTACCGCCCGGAGGCGTCGTGGAACGACGTGAACCTCGACCTCGCTCGCGCGTACGACTACTTCGGCGTCGAGGTCGACGAGCAGCGGCGGGAGAACCACGACCACTACCGGCTGGAGCTGGAGTTCGCCGGCTACCTCTGTCGGCGCGAGGCGGCGGTCGACCCGGACGCCGCCCGCGCGCGGCTGGACTTCCTCGACCGCCACCTCGCCGTGCTCGCGGAGGGGGTCGACGAGGCGCTCGCCGGCGAACCCGGGACGGGCTACTACGGCGAACTCGCCGCCTTCTGCCGGCGGCTGGTCGCCGCCGACACCGAAGACCTGGCCGACCGGCTGGAGGGGGAGGGCGAGCCGTGAGCCGGCCGACCGCGAACGCCGGCGACTCGACCGCCGGCTCCGGGGACCGAACCGCCCCGTCCGACGCCCGCGAGCGGCTCGCCGGCGGGATCCCCGGCTCGCCGGCGGCACTACTCGGGGCCGCCGCGCTCGTCCCGACCGCCGGCGTCCTGGTCGTGCGGCTCCTCCGGAACGCGCCCGGGGGCCTCCCGCCGGTCGGGCGGGCCGCGGCCCCGACCGTGACGGCGCTCGCGGCGGTCGTCCCGGCGCTGGCGGCCCTGGGACTCGCCGTCGGGGTCGACGCCCGCGCCGAGCGGGTCGCGCTGGCGGCCGTGGGCGTCTTCGGGCTCGTGGGGGCGGTCGACGCCGCCGCGTGGCTCCCGGCGGCCGCCGCGGTCCTCGCCGGGACCGGCGCCGCCCTCGTCGTCGGACTCCGCGAGCGAGCGCACGCCCGGGTCGGCGCAGTGGACTCACTCCGGGCCGCGCTCGCGCCGGTCGCGCGTCCCGGGGCGGTCGCCGCGCTCGGCACGCTCGCGCTCGCGTGGTCGCTCGCGGCCTCCGCGGGGTTCGGGACGACGACGCTCCGGCCGGCGGGCGCCGCCGTCGCCTTCGCGACGCTTGCCGCGCTCCCGCTGGCTCGTCGGCTCGACGGAGTCGTCGACCTCGGGCTGTGGGCGGTCACCGCGTTCGCGGTCGTCGTCGCCGCGGCGTCGGCGCCGTTCGTCGCCGGTGCCGTCGCGCTCGTCGCGTTCGACGCCGGGACGGTTCCCCTGTCGCTGCTCGCGCTGGGGATCGGCGGCGCAGTCGCGACCGTCGTCGCCGACGCGCGCCGGCGGGCGTTCGGCCCCGCGGTCGCCGCGGCGCTGCTGCTGACCGCTGGCGTCCCGGCGACGCTCCCCCGCGCCGTCGCGTTCGCGCTCGGACTCGTCGTGCTGGTCCGCGAGTGGGCGCCAGCCGGCCCGGTGGCCCGAGAGACGACGGGAGGTGTCGCCGATGCGTGACCCCGAGGAGGCCACGGACGGGCCGACGGACCCCCGGGTCCACCCCGAGCAGAGCCCCGGGTTCGACGTCGACCACGCCGGCCTCGAGGACATCGAGGTGAGCCGCGAGGATGTGACGATCGGCGAGGCGACGCCCCGGGAGCTGTCGGCGGCCGACACGTCTCTCATCGCCAGCGAGACGGCGCAGGAGAAGCTCGAACGGCTCGCGACCGGCGACGCGGTCGAGCGCCAGCGGGCGGCGCTCGCGCTCGCCGAGGAGGACCACGACCCGGCCATCGTCGAGGCGCTGATCACCGCCGGGCTGGAGGACGACGACGCCGACGTGCGCCAGTTCGCCGTCGAGGCGCTGGCGAAACTCGGCGGCGAACGCGCGGGGCCCGCCGCTCTCGAAATGACGGCGGACGACGATCCGTGGGTCCGCGCCGAGGCGGTCGTCGCGCTGGACCGCATCGACCGCGAGGCCTACGCCGACCGCATCGAGGAGGCGCTCGACGCCGACCACCACGCGGTCCGGCGCAACGCGCTGGTCTCGGTGTTCAAACGCCGCGGCGAGGGCGCGCTGGAACCGCTGCTGGACGCCGCCGACGACGAGAGCGAGCGCGTCCGCGAGTGGGCCGTCCACCTCCTGGCGGGCGTCGACGACGACCGCGCCCGCGAGGTCCTGGCCGAGACGGCCGACGACGAGTCCGAACCGCGGATCGTCCGCGGCACGGCCGCGCGGGCGCTGGAGGCCGACCCCGGCCGGTTCCGCCGGCAGTTCACCGGGGCGCTCGACCGCGGCGACACCACCCTCCCGGGCGAGGACCACCTGAATCGCCAGCCCGACCTCTGACGTTCCCCTCGCTGTCCACCCTATCATGTCCGAACACACTGACGCCGACGCACACGCCGAAACGGACGGTACCGACGACGAATCGACCGAAGACGACCTGAGAGAGGAGGTCGAGGCCGCGCTCCGGCAGGTCCGGGACCCCGACGCGGGCAAGGACGTGTTCGAGGCCGGCCTCGTCTCCGACATCGCGGTCTCGGCGAGCGCGGTCACGGTCGTCGCCGACCTGAACGACTTCCGGCCCCAGGAGGGCGAGCAGGTGACGAGCGCGATGCTCCAGGCCGTCTCCGACGTGCCGGGGGTCGAACACGCCCACATCGAGCGCGAGACGGCCCACGCCGCCGACGAGGACCGTTCGACCGGCCTCGCCGACGTGGACCGGGTGATCGCCGTCGCCAGCGCGAAGGGCGGCGTCGGCAAGACGACCGTGGCAACGCATATCGCCTGCGCGATGGCCGGCGCGGGCCTGGACGTGGGGCTGTTCGACGCCGACATCCACGGCCCGAACGTCCCCGAGGTGCTGGAGGTCTCGGGGCCGGTCTACTCCGACGACGACGGCAACCCCCTGCCGGTCGGGGCCGGCGACCTCGACGTGATGAGCGTCGGGCTCATGGAGTCGGGCGCGCCGCTGGCCTGGCGGGGCGCGATGGCCCACGACGCCCTCTCGGAGCTGTTCGAGGACACCGCCTGGGGCGACCTGGACACCCTCGTGGTCGACCTCCCGCCGGGGACCGGCGACGTGGTCCTCACCACGCTCCAGGAGGTCCACCTCGACGGCGTCGTCTTCGTCACCACTCCCTTCCACGCCGCCGTCACGGACACCGCCCGCTCGCTGGACCTCTTCGAGGAGAACGACGTGCCGGTCCTCGGCGTCGCCGTCAACATGGCCGGGTTCACCTGCCCGACCTGCGGCGACGAGCACGACCTCTTCGAGCACGGCGAGCCGCTGGAGGGGCTCGACGCGCCCATCCTCGCCGAACTGGACTTCGACCCGAGCGTCCAGGCGACGCCCCGCCCCGGCGAGTTACCCGAGCAGATGCAACAGCTCGGCGAGGACGCCCACGAGCGCGTCGAGGAGGTGTGGTCGGTCGACGTACCGGACGAAGCCGCCGACCTGCGCGGCGTGGAGGCCGACGCGCGCCACGACCGCGTCCGCGAGGCGTTCGATGCGACCGAACGGGGTGAGGAACTGGTCCTCGTCTCCGACCGCGACCCGACGCCGGTCCGTTCGTTCCTCGCCTCGCTGTCGGCCGAGGCCGACGGCCCAGGCGATCTCGACCCCTTCGAGGTCGAGCAGTTGAACCCCGAGACGTGGGTGCTCCGCACGGTCAGGCCGTAGTCGGGCGGCGAAGCGGGTACGGTCCGTCCGGTCGGTTCGCGTCCGCTCTTGCCCGGTACGTTGCGCTATTGTGAGTTCATAGCAGCCCTCTTGTGGCCCAGGGGGCACCCTTCGAGTGAGCAACACGATGTCGGGACGACCCCAGTCAGCGGACGACGCCGTCTCCGAGCCCCGAGCCCCGTCGATCGACCCCGGTCAGCCGGGCCCCGCGGACCCGCCGGCGCTGGAACTCGCGCTCGTTCGGTACGCCGACCGGCCCGACCGGTGTACCGTCCACCCGCCCGACGCGACCGGCGTCGAGCGGATGTCGACGTGGATCTCCGTCGACCGGAGCCTCGTGGTCGACGCCGCGTCGATGCGGTAGTCGCCGCGCCGAAGCGGTAGTCGCCGCGCCGATGCGGTAGCTGCTGCGAGGTTCCGGCGGGCGACCAGAGCGGTCCCGGACGGCTTTTTGTCCCGGCCGCCGAACCGCCGGTGATGGGACACGAGGGCTTCACGGAGGTAACTCGGCTGGCCGCCGCGCGCGAACAGCTGCTGTCGGTCGTCGACTCGCCGACCGCCGCCGAGTCGGTCCCCGTCCCCGAGGCGGACGGCCGGGCGCTCGCCGAGCCGGTCGACGCGACCCGCGACGTGCCGGGGTTCGACCGCGCGGCGATGGACGGGTACGCCGTCCGCGCGACCGACACCCACGACGCCGGCGACCGCTCGCCGGCGGTCCTCGACGGGACGGACGGCGACGTGGGCGCCCGACGGGCCCGCTACGTCCACACGGGGAGTCCGGTGCCCGACGGCGCCGACGCCGTCGTCAGGGTCGAGGAGACGGAGGCCCGCGGCGAGCGGGTCGAGGTGTTCGCAGCGGTCGCCCCCGGCGAGAACGTCGCGCCCGCCGGCGAGGACGTGGAAACCGGCGACCGGCTGTTCGAAGCCGGCCGGCGGCTGCGCCCCTCGGACCTGGGACTGCTGAAGGCCGGCGGCCACCGCTCGGTGTCCGTCCGCGAGCGACCGACCGTGAGCGTCGTCCCGACGGGCGAGGAACTGGTCGAGTTCGACCCCGGCTACGGCGAGACCACCGAGACCAACGGACTGACCGTCTCGCGGCTGGTCGAGCGCTGGGGCGGCGACGCCACCTACCGCGACATCGTGGGCGACAACGAGGCCGCGCTTCGCGCGGCGGTCGAGCGCGACACCGACCACGACATCGTCGTCACGACCGGCGGCTCCTCGGTGGGCGAGCGGGATCTGATCGCCGACGTGGTGGCCGACCTGGGCGAGGTGCTCGGCCACGGCGTCGCGCTCAAACCGGGCCACCCCGTCGGCTACGGCGTCGTCGACGACACGCCGGTACTGACGCTGCCGGGCTATCCCGTCTCCTGTCTCGTGACCGCCGTCCAGCTGTTGCGCCCCGCGGTCGCCCGCGCCGGGGGGTTCGAGCCCGAGCCGTTCCCCGAGTTCGAGGCGGCGCTCGACCGGAAGATCGCGAGCGAGGTCGGCGTGCGGTCGTTCGTGCGCGTCCGGGAGACGGGCGAGGGGACCGTCGAACCGGTGCGGGGCGGCGCGGGCGCGCTCTCCTCCGTCGCCGCGGCCGACGGCTGGGTGGTCGTCCCCGAGAGCGTCGAGGGCGTCGCGGCCGGCGAGTCGGTCACCGTCCAGCGGTGGGAACCGCACTGCTGAGCCCGCCCGCCGGCCGGCGCCGACGACGGCACACCCTCGAACTGTAGGGACCGGGCTTTTGCGGTTATCCGCTCTGGTTGCGGTAGCGAGGGACTTCTCTCACTATGTACCAGACAGACCCGGCGAACACAGATTCGGACAGCACTACGACGCGGCACGACGGTGACCGCACGCTCCTCTCGGCGATAGTCGAGGCGGTCGGGGCGGAGACGGGACGGGACCCCCTCGACCTGGACCCGCTGTACAGTGCGCTCGACACGGAGGCGCTGGAGCGCGTCGTGTCGCCGGACCGCGGCGCCGATCCCCCGGCGGGACACCTCCGGTTCCGCTACGAGTCCTGCGACGTGACCGTCACCGGCGACGGCCGCGTGACCGCCGCCCGCCGCGAGAACGGGGCTCGCTGACTCACCGCTTCGGGACGCTCGCTCGCCCGCGCTCGGGGACCGGTCACCGGTCGGCCGCGTCGAACATCGCGGCGAACAGTTTGCGTTCGGCGGCGTGGACGTGTTCGGAGAACGTCGCCGAGGAGATGCCCAGGCCCTCGGCGACCTCCTCGCCGGTGGCCTCGCGGGGCCACTCGTAGTACCCCGCCTCCAGCGCCGTCCGGAGCACCTCGCGTTGCCTGTCCGTGAGGTGGGTGTGCAGCGCCTCCCGGAGGCAGGCGTCGGAGAACAGCGGCGTCAGGGAGTCGATCCGGCGCTTGGCGGCCAGGTCGGCCTCCGGGACGGCGTCGAGGAACGAGTCGACGACCTCGCCCGGGTCGTACGGCGGCGGGATCTCGGCCCTGATGCGTCCGCTCCCGTCCGCGCTCCGGACCTCCCGCGGGAGCGCGCCCCGCTCGGCCAGCGCCATGGCCGGGCAGTCCCCGTCGACCACGAACTCGACGAGGCCGCCGCGGTCCCACTCCTCGATGACTCTGGCCTCCAGCGTCTCGAACTCCTCGGCCCCCTCGGCGATCCGCCGGGCGTCGGTCCCCGCCACGTCGAAAAACTCCGCGTACTCCCCGTCCTGCCGTGGAACCATCTCCGCGAGTTCGAACCTGCACGCCTCCGCCTCCGAGGCGCCCACGAACGGGTATTTCGTGTCGCGGATCGTGAACTCGACCTCGAACACCGACTCACCCGGGTCCGACGGCGAAGGGCGACTCTCCATCCTCTCGGCGTACGCGGCCGCGTTCAAAAAGCGTCACGCCCGAGTACGTCGGCCGCGGTCGCGGCCGCCGCTCACCGGTCGGGCCGCTCGTGGGACCAGAAGGTGTCGTCGACGGTGACCTCCTTCTTGAACAGCGGCACCTCGTCCTTCAGCCGGTCGATGCCGTCCTCGACGGTCTCGAAGGCCTCGCGGCGGTGGCCCGCGAGGACGACGACAAAGACGATGTCCTCGCCGGCCTCGACGACGCCGGTGCGGTGGTGCATGCGGACCTCCAGCACCCCGTCGCGCGCTTCGAGCTCCTCGCGGATGGCGGCCGTCCGCTCCTCGGCGACGCCGTCGTACTTCTCGAACTCCAGGTGTTCGGTGGGCTCGTCGTCGGGGCCGTCCTGCGCGCGGACCCGGCCGGTGAACGTCGCGATTGCGCCCGCGTAGCGGGCGTCGGGCGAGCGCTTCACCTCGGCCACGAGCGACCCGAGCGACTCGTACGGTTCCAGGTCGTCGAGGGCCGCGATCACCGAGTCGAGGTCGACCGCGTCAGCGTCGGCGGCCGTCGCCACGGTCTCGCCGGCGTGGCCGCGGCCGCCGAGCGCGACCGTCGGGAGCGGCCGGTCGCTGTACCCCTCGACGAGACAGTAGTCGCAGTCGGCGGCCAGCTCGTCGAGGGTCCCGGTCAGCGACCGCTCCGCCCCGGTGGCGAACCAGCCGGCGTCGTCGGTGATCCCGTAGGTGGCGTCGGCGCCGGCGGCGCGGTGGCGGGCGGTGTCTTTCCCCTCGGTGTCGACGGTCGGCTCGGTCTTCAGGTGTTTGACGGTCGCGACGCGTCCGCGGTCGGCGAGCCGGTCCGCGAGGCGCTCGACCAGCGTCGTCTTGCCCGAGTCCGACGGCCCGACGATCCCCAGGACCTGCATACCCGTACTCGGCGGCCCGACGGCTTGTAAATTCCGCGTCACCGGTTCGGGCCCGGCGTCGCTACGGGCCCGGCCGCTCCCGATGGACAGTCACATACCCGGGGCCGACCGACGTAGCGGTGATGAGCGACCACGAGGGTCCGCGCGTCCGCGGCGTCGTCCTCGCCGGCGGCCGGAGCACCCGCTTCGGCGACGCGGACAAGGCGCTGGCGACCTACGAGGGGCGACCGCTCGTCGCCCGCGCCGCCGACGCCGTCGCCGCGGCGACGGAGGGGCCGCCGCTGCTCTCGGTTGCGACCGACGAGCAGGCCGACCGGCTGCGCGACGCGCTGGGCGACCGGCCGGTCGAGCCGGTCCGGGACGACCCCTCGCTGTCGGGGCCGCTGGCGGGACTGGCGGCCGCCGCCGCGGCGACCGACGCGCCCTGGCTGTTCGCCTGCGCCTGCGACATGCCGCTGGTCTCGCCCGGGAGCATCGACGCGTTGCGCGCGCGACTCGCTGAAGCCGCCGCGAGCGGCGACCGAGCCGACGCCGTCGTCCCGGTCGTCGACGGGTACGACCAGCCGCTGCACGCGCTCTACCGGCGCTCGACGCTCGCCGGCGCGCTGGCGGACCGCTCGCCCGGCGACGCGCTGATGGGGCTGCTCGACGGGCTGGCCGTCGAGCGGGTCGCGGCCGATGCGGTCGACGCGCCGCTGGCCGAGGCGACGACGAACGTCAACACCCGCGCGGAGCTGGCGGCGCTTCGAGAGAGCGACGCCGGCGAGTAGCCGTCCCGGGCACGCGAGCCGACCTCGCCCGGGGCCGCGAGTCGGCCGCGCTCGGCCCGGCGAGTTGCGCCTGCAGGCCGCCGGGCTATTCCGTTCGGCGCCCAAACGCGGTCGCAATGGTCGACGTCATGGGACACGTAGCGATGGCGCTGCTCTGGGCGCTCCCGGCGTGGTTCGTCTGGCACGACCGGGTCAGCGTCGTGTTCGTCGCCATCGCCGCCGTCGTGGCACCGATACCCGACGGGGACAAGTACCTCGCGATGGCGTTCCCGGACGCCGTCCACCACCACGGGGTCACGCACACCGTGATATTCGCCGTCGCGGCGGCGCTCGTCGCCGGCGCGCTCGCCGCCTGGCTGCTCACCGACCGCGTCGACGGGTGGGTCCGCGGCGACCGGTTCGACGCCTCCAGCATGTTCGTGTTCGCGACCGGCGCCGTCCTCGTCAGCTGGCTGAGCCACGTCTTCGCCGACATGCTGTCGGCGCCGGACATCTCGACGCCCATCGAGCCGCTGTGGCCCTTCGTCGACGGCTCCTGGGGGATCGACCTGATCTGGTACAACAACCCGCTGTGGAACGTCGTCTTCCTCGCCGTCATGGTGCTCGCCCACGGCGTGCTGGCCTACAGCGCGTTCAAGGTGGACCACCCCTACCGGATCGAGAAGGCCTGAGCGGCCGTCCCGGCGGCACTCGACGGTCGCCCCCGCAGGCACGACCCCGTTTTCACGCTACAGCCGGTGGCCGCACGCGCAGTTGCCGACGCAGTAGGTGGTGTCGGCCTCCCCCACGTCCAGGCCGACGGCGGCCATCGCCGCGAGCAGGCTCGCCGGGCCGTCGGACTCGGGGCGGACCCGGGCCGCCGTCGACCCGTAGGGCGCGGCCCCGACCGGGACCCGCTCGACGAGCTCCCGCGACTCGGCGTCGATCACCGCCACCTCGTCGTTCGTCTGGACCGGGACGTACAGTTTCTCGCGGCCCGGGTCCCACGTGCCGGCGAACGCCGAGCCGCCGAGGTCGATCCGGTCGGCCACCGCCTCCGCCTCGATGTCGACGACGGACACGTCGTCGGTCCCCGGCGTGAAGACGTAGCCGTAGCGCGAGTCGGGACCGACCTCGCTGGTGAGCGCGCCCTCCCCCAGGCCGTCGGCCTCGGGGGTCAGCTGCGCCAGCAGTTCCGGGTCGGCGGGGTCGCTCGTGTCCCAGACGCTCTCGGTTCCCGTCTGATGCTCGACGATCAGGCGGTCGCCGTTCGGGGCGACCGTCCCCATCCACGGCGCCGAGGCGGCGGCGTCTCCGTCGGAACCGCCGCCGTCGCTGCCTGCGGCCGGCACGTCGATCTGCGTCTCGATCTCGAAGGGGTCCAGCCGGAGGACGGTCAGCGTGTCGCCGAACAGGTCGGGGACGTAGGCGACGGCGCCGTCGGGGTGGACCGTCACGTCGCAGGGCCCCGGCCCCTCCCGGTCGCCGCGGCCGCCCTCGTCGGCCCGGTCGATCCCCGCGAGGACCTCCCCGAACGTCTCCGAGTCCCGGTCGGCGTCGACCAGGAGGTTCCGGTGGGCGGGCTCGCGGGCGCTGACGACGGCGGCCGACCCGTCGGGCGTCAGCTCCTGCCAGTTCGACCCCGACCCCGTCTCGACGCGTGCGACCTCCGAGAGCGACCCCGCCGTCAGGGCGCGGACGCCCCGGCCGACGTTGAGCCACAGGGGGTCCTCGGGAGCGGTCGTCAGGCCGGGCGCGTACTGGTTCGAGGGGAACGACGCGGAGAGGCCGACGTGCTGGGTGGCGACCACCTCGTCCCGTTCGGGGTCGATCAGGCTCACCGTCGCGTCGCCCGTGTTGAAGACGACGACCGTGTCGTCGCCGGTCCCCTCGCCGCCGGACGGCGTCGCGCTATCCGTCCCGCTCCCGCCGGGCCCGCTCGGACACCCCGCGAGCGCCGCGCCGGCCGTCGCCGACCCGGCGAGCACCCCCCGGCGGGAGACGCTCGCCCGGTCGCCGGCCCGTTCGTCTCCGGCCGACTCGTCGGCGGTTCGGTCGTCGCCGCCCCCGTCCGCCGTCCCGTCCCGCCGGTCGCGGTTCGGATACAGCCGCGACCCGTCGCCGTCGGTCATACCCGTGCCTGGGACCGTCCGGAAAAGTAGCTGCTGGTGGCGTGCGCGGGTCGCGCGAACGCGGGTCGCGTCTCGGCGTCCGCGACGGCCACCGCGGAGACCGCGTCCGTCCCGCCGTCACTCCCCCTCGGGTGTGACGACCTGGTTCCGGAGGCCGTCGCGGCGGTCGGTCTCCTCGATGCGTTCGAGGTTCTCGACGAGGATGTCGGCGAGCCGCTCCCAGTAGTTCGGCGTCGAGCCGGCGTTGTGCGGCGTGATCCGGACGTTGTCGAACTCCCACAGCGGGTGGTCGGCGGGCAGCGGCTCCGGGTCGGTCACGTCCAGCGCCGCGCCGCCGAGCTTGTTCCCGCGGACCGCGTCGACCAGCGCCTCCGTGTCGACGATGGGGCCCCGGCCGACGTTCACGAGGACGGCCTCTGTCGGCATCGCCGCGAGTTCCGCCTCGCCGACGAGCCCGCGCGTCTCGTCGGTCAGCGGCGCCGCGACGACGACGTACTCCGACCGCGAGAGCGCCCCCTGGAAAGACTCGTCGTCGGTGAAGCCGACGACCTCGTCGGTCGGACCGCCCTTCTCCGGGCTGTAGCGGGCGCCGATCGTCTCGACGCCGAACCCCTCCAGGCGCTCGACGACCGCCTCGCCGATGGCGCCCATGCCGACGACGGTCACCGTCGACCCCCGGAACTCGCCGCCGCGGAAGTGCTGCCAGGTGTTCGTCTGCTCGCGGCGCCACCCCTCGTCGAGCCGCCGTGCGAAGCCCAGCAGCCAGCCGACCACCTGCTCGGCGATGTTCGGCCCGTGGACGCCCGAGGCGTTCGTCACGGCCACGCCGCGCTCGCGGAAGGCGTCGAGCGGCAGGTGGCCGACGCCCGCCGACCCGCCGGCGAACAGTTCGAGGGCGTCGGCGCGGGCGAGCAGCTCCTCGTCCATGTGCATCCCGGTGACGACCCGGGCGGCGCCGACCGCCTCGCGGGTCTCCCCCTCCGTCCGCGGGAGTTTGACGTGGTAGCTCGGGAGCCGCGACCGGAGCTCCGCGGCGTACTCGCTCGCGGGGTCCCCGTGTGCGGGCTGGTTCAACACGACGATGCGGTCTGATCCGGTCATACATTCGAGTGGGCGCTCCGGCGGAAAAGCGTTCGCGACCCGGCCGGTCGTTCCCCGATCGCGGACGGCGATCCCGGACTCGACGCCGCCTCGCCCGCACTTGCGCACCTATTAGTGGTCGCTCGCGCTATCGCGACACATGACTGCTGTCACTCGCGGTCGCACGGACGGTCGAACCGGGGGGCGGATCCGGTGAGCGACGCCGTCGACCTGCTCGTGCGCGGCACGCTCGTCAACGTCAACACCGGACGGCTGGAAGAGAGCGCGGTGGCGGTCGACGACGGCGAGGTCGTCGCGCTCGCGGAGCGGCCGGCCGACCGCGAGATCGAGGGGGCGTACGTCGCGCCGGGGCTCATCGACGCCCACATGCACGTCGAGTCGTCGATGGTGACGCTGCCGCGCTACGGCGAGGCGGTCGTCCCCCGCGGCGTGACCAGCGTCGTCCACGACCCGCACGAACTCGCCAACGTCCTCGGCGCCGAGGGGATCCGGAACGTCGTCGCCGACGCCCGGCACACGCCGCTGAAGGCGCGGTTCGGCGTCTCCTCGTCGGTCCCGGCCAGCCACCTCCAGGACGCCGGCGCGACCGTCGACGTCGACGACGTGCGCGAGCTGCTCGACATCGACGAGGTGGTCGCGCTCGCCGAGGTGATGAACATCCCCGGCCTGCTGGCGGGCGACGAGTCCGTCCACGCGAAGATCCGCGCCGCCCGCGAGCGCGGGCTCACCGTCGACGGCCACGCCCCCCGCGTCACCGGCGACGACCTCCAGGCGGTCGCCCGCTACCTCGACACCGACCACGAGAGCATCTCCCTGGCCGAGGCCCGCGAGAAGGTCCGGGCGGGCCTGCGCGTCTACCTCCGCGAGGGGTCGTCCAGCAAGAACCTCGCCGATCTGGTCGGTCTCGTCGACGAGGTCGACAGCCGCCGGATCTCGCTGTGTTCCGACGACCGCGACGTGACGGACCTGGTCGAGGAGGGCGGCGTCGACCACGCCGTCCGCGCCGCCGTCGACCGCGGCGTCGACCCCGTCGAGGCCGTCCAGCTGGCGACGATCAACACCGCCGAGGCCTACGACCTCCCCTTCGGCCGGATCGAGCCCGGCGCGCCCGCCGACCTGGTCGTCCTCTCGGATCTCGAATCCTGGTCGGTCGACCACGTCGTCGTCGACGGCGTCGTCGACCCGACGGAGGGTCGGGCCGAGCCGCCGACCTCGGAACTCGCGACCGACACCGTCCACTTCGACCCCGTCGACGCCGCGGACCTGGCGGTCGAACGCGACGGCGACGGGCCGGTGACGGTCAGGGTCGTCGACGCCGTCGGCGGCATCCAGACCGCGCGGATGGAGGCAGAGGTGCCGGTCGGGCCGCTGTCCGGCGGGTCGGCGGACGCCGGGAACATCGGGGACGAACCTGGCGACGACCCGCGCGTCCTCCGCGCGGACACGGACGCCGACGTGCTCCCGATGGCCGTCGTCGAGCGCCACGGCGGCGACGGGGGGATCGGTCGCGGGTTCGTCCACGGCCTGGGCCTCGATCGCGGCGCCGTCGGGTCGACCGTCGCCCACGACGCCCACAACTGCATCGTCGCGGGGACCGACCACGCGGCGATGGCCCGCGTCGCGAACCACCTCCGGGAGGTCGAGGGCGGGGTGGCGGTCTACGACCCCGCCGAGGACTCGGTCACGTCGCTGGCGCTCCCGGTCGCCGGGCTGATGTCCGACGAGCCGCTTTCGACCGTCGCCGACGAGTTCGCCGCCGTCGAGTCGGCCGCCGAGGCGGTCGGCCTCGACCCCGAGGGCGGGCTGATGGAACTGTCCTTCCTCGCGCTCGAAGTGATCCCCGAGTACCGACTCACGAACAGGGGACTCGTCGACGTGGAGCGGTTCGACTACGTCGACCTCGTGGTCGAGGGCTGACCGCCTGCGGCGAACGTCCGGTTGCGGCCGGCCCGATCCGGCGCCGACCCGCTCAGGCGACCGTCTGGAGGACGCCGCCGGTCCGGACGGCGAAGTAGACGACGAACGCGGCGGCCAGCGCCCACTGGCCGAGTCGCACGTCCTTGCGCTCGCCGCGCGCGGCCTTGACGACCGGGTAGCTGACGATGCCCGCGGCGATGCCGTAGGCGATCGAGAACGTCAGCGGCATGACGATGACCGTCAGCCCCGCGGGGATCGCGTGGGTGAGGTCGTCCCACTGGACCTTGACGACGTTCTGGAGCATCAGCAGCGCGACGACGACCAGGGCGATGTGGGAGGCGTACAGCGGGACGGCCGCCGCGAGCGGCACGACCGCCAGCGCCCCGAGGAAGAGGACGCCGACGACCAGCGCCGTCATCCCCGTCCGGCCGCCCTCCTGGACGCCGGTCGCCGACTCGACGAACGTCGTCACCGTCGAGGTGCCGATGATCCCGCCGACGGTCGTCCCGATGGCGTCGGCCATCAGGGGCCTGTCGATGTCCGGCAGGTTCCCCTCCTCGTCGAGGAAGCCCGCGACCTGGGAGACGCCGGTCAGCGTCCCCGCGGTGTCGAAGAAGTCCACGAAGAAGAACGTGAACACGACGAGCGCGAACGCGAAGGCGTCGACGTTCTGGAAGCCGTCGAGGAACGCCCCGAACAGCGGCGAGATGTCGTACTGCGCATCGGGGATGTTCGCGGTGAGCGTCCCGCCGCCGACCAGCCCCGCCGCCTCGACGAGGTAGCCGCCCGCCGTCGTCGCGAGGATCCCGAGGAGGATCGCGCCCCGCGTCCCCTTGACGTAGAGCGCGAGCGTCAGGAACAGGCCGAGGACGGACATGATGGCGACCGGGTCGGAGGCGACCGAGCCGAGCGTCACGAGCGTCGCCCCGTCGTCGACGACCAGCCGCATCTCCTGGAGCCCGATCATCGCGAGGAAGACCCCGATCCCCGTCCCGACGGAGAACTTCACCGGCGCCGGGAACAGCTCGATGATGTACTCGCGGGCGCCGACGGCGGTGAGGGCGATGAAGATCACCCCCTCGACGACGACCGCGGCGAGCGCCGTCTCCCAGGGGATCCCAAGCGCGCCGATCACGGTGAACGCGAAGAAGGCGTTGAGTCCCAGGCCCGGCGCCTGCGCGAACGGCCGGTTCGCGTAGAAGGCCATCACGAAGATGGCCACCGACGCCGCGAGGATGGTCGTCACCGCCAGCATCTGTTCGACCTCCCCCGGCGCGTACCCGTCGATGACGATGCCGGGTTTCTCGCCGGGGATCCCCGTCAGGATCGAGGGGTTGACGACGACGATGTAGCTCATCGTCAGGAACGTCGTCAGCCCCGCGAGGACCTCCGTCGTCAGGTCCGTGTCGTGTTCCGCGAACCCGAAGTAACTCGCCAGGACGGACTCGTTGCCCGACCCGGCGCCCGATCCGCCCGAACCGTCGCCCGCCGCCGGCGTGTCTCCCGACATGCGCTGATACCCCACGAACGTCCGCAGAGCCGCTTATACCTTACCGTCTGTCCGGAGCGGGCCGCGCTGCCGCTCCGCGCCTCGCGCGCCCGTCTCGCGAGCGACGATAGCTCCCGAACGTTTAACGGCCACGCCGGACCACCCCCGGGCATGCACCGACGCTTCGTCTCGCCGCGCGCCTACGTCCAGGGGGCCGGCGCCCTCGACGACGCGGGCGCCGAGTTCGACCGCCTCGACGCCGACCGCGCGTACGTCCTCGGCGGCGACACCGCCCTGGTGACCGCCGGCGACGCCGTCTCGGCCGGCCTGGCCGACGCCGGGGTCGAGCTGGCCCACACCGCTTCGGCGGTCGACCGCTGTACCGACTCCGTCCTCGACGACCACGTCGACGCCGCCGCGGCCGCCGGCGCGGACCTGGTCGTCGGCGTCGGCGGCGGCGTCGCGATGGACGTGGCGACGGCCGTCGCCGACCGGGCCGACGCCGAACTCGCGGTCGTCCCGACCATCGCCAGCACCGACGCGCCCACGAGCACCGTCGCCGTCGTCTACGACGACGCCGGGAACTTCCGGGAGGTGCGCTACCGCGACCGCAACCCCGAACTCGTCCTCGTCGACACCGCCGTCGTCGCCGGGGCGCCCGCCCGCTTTCTCGCCTACGGCATGGGCGACGCCGTCGCCACCCGCTTCGAGGCCGAGGCCGTCGCCGCAACCGGCGGACGCACCGACGCCGACGGGGCGTCGAGTTTCGCCGCCCGCGCGCTCGCCGAGGAGGCCTACCGCCGCGTCCGCGAGCACGGCCCCGACGCCCTCGCCGCGGTCCGGCGCGACGCCGTCACGCCCGCCGTCGAGCGGGTCGTCGAGGCCAACACCCTCCTGTCGGGACTGGGCTTCGAGAGCGGCGGCACCGCCGGCGCCCACGCCGTCCAGATCGGTCTCACCAACGCCGGCGTCCGCGAGCCTCACGGCCTGCTCGTCGGCTTCGGCACCGTCGCCGAACTGCTCGCCCGCGACGCCGGTCCCGACGTCGTCTCCGAGGTCCTCGACGTGCTGTTCGACATCGGTCTCGACGTGACCCTCGCCGAACTGGGCGTCGACGAGGACGACCTGACGGCCGTCGGGGAGGTCGCCTGCGAGCACGGGATGGGACTGGAGCCCGTCGACGCCTCGCCGCGCCGGGTGGCCGACGCGGTTCGGACGGCTGACGAGCTGGTCCGGGAGCGACGGGGCGAGTGAGAGTGCGGCGTCGTGCGCCGTCGAACTGCGGGAATCCCGACCGGTTCGGGCCGGTCCCGGCGGCGATGCGGGGTCGCGGTCTGTGTCGCTCGAACCCCCTTTCGGATGTGAACCGTGGCCGGAGCGGAGCCCCGCCCCGATTGAAACCCTTCGCGGACACCGTTTGCCCGCCGGGTCAGCGGCCCGACCGACCCGGAAACCGCACTCGAACCCGGAACCGGCCCGGCGGAGCGAGTCGGGCTCACCCGGAGTCGGGACGGACGGCCAGCACCGGCACGGCGGAGCGAGTCGGGCTCACCCGGAGTCGGGACGGACGGCCAGCACCGGCACGGGCGAACGGGAGACGACCCGCTCGGTCGTGCTCCCCAGCAGCACGCGGTCGAGGCCGGTGCGGCCGTGAGTGCCCATCGCCACGAGGTCGACCCCCGCCTCGTCGACGTAGTCGAGCAGGTCGGCCGCGGGGAACCCCTCCTCGACGGCGGTCACCGCGTCGAGCCCCTCGTCGCGGGCACGCTCGGCGACGGCCTCGACGGCGGCCTCGCCGGCCTCGGTGAGCCGTTCCAGCTGGCGGGTCGGCGGCTCGACGCCCGTCCTGGTCGCCATCGATCCCAGGTCGACGACGTGGACCGCGTGGACGGTCGCGTCGAAGGCCTCTGCGACGGCGAGCCCGTGGTCGACCGCCGCCTCGGCCGCGTCGCTGCCGTCCGTGGGGACGAGCACGTCGTCGTAGTCGGTGACGGGGTCGGCGTCGGTCTCGCGGGCGGTCAGGACCGGCCGCGCCGCGTGGCGGAGGACGTACCGCGCGACGCTCCCGAAGACGAGCCGCGAGAGCCCGCGCCGGCCGTGGGTGCCCATCGCGACGGCGTCGAACTCGCCCTCCGCTGCGTAGTCGACGATGGCCTTCGCGGGGTCGCCGGAGACGACCGCCGTCTCCACGGGCACGCGGTCGCCGGCCAGCGCCGCCGCGTCCTCGACGGCGGACTCGGCCCCGCGCTCGACGCGCTCGCGGAACTCACCCGAGACCCCGCCCGCGTTGAACGGTCCGGCCGCCGGTTCAGGTCCGCGACGCCGAGCACCGTCACGGTCGCGTCGAACGCCGCCGCCAGGGAGACGGCGTGGCGGGCCGCCCGCTCGGCGTGCGCGCTGCCGTCGGTCGGCACCAGGATCGTCTCGTACATGTTCGAGGGTTCGCCCGGCGAGTATTTGAAACCGGCCACGGTTCCCGGCGGACGGGACCGACCGGGGCTCGTACCCCCTCGACCAGCCGCGTCGGGGGCCGCCGCCAGCAGACGGTTTCCGACCCGCCCGTCAGTGGCCTTTTCTCGATTCGGCCCGCAGTCCCGTCATGCGCGTCGCCGTCTTCGGCGCCGGATACGCCGGCCTGACCCTCGCCCGCGAGCTCGAATCGTCGCTCCCCGAGGCGGCCGACCTCGTCGTCGTCGACGAGGACGCCAGCCACCTCGTCCAGCACGAACTCCACCGGGTCGTCCGCCGACCCTCCCTGGCCGACGAGATCGTCGTCGACCTCGACGAGATGCTCGACCGCGCGACCGTCCGCGAGGCGACCGTCACCGACATCGACACGGCGGCGGGCGTCGCCGCCCTCGGGGAGGGCGGAGACGGCCCGGCGGAACCCACCGAACTGTCCTACGACGTGGGCGCCGTCTGCCTGGGCGCCGAGACCAACTACTACGGCCTGCCCGGCGTCGAGGCCCACGCGACGCCGCTCAAGCGCCTGGCCGACGCCGAAGCCGTCCGCGCGGACTTCCTCGACGCCGTCGACGCCGGGACGGCCGCGGACCCGGCCCGCGTCGTCGTCGGCGGGGCGGGCCTGTCGGGGGTGCAGGTCGCCGGCGAGCTCGCCGCGCTCGCCCGCGAGGAGGGCGCCCGCGACGCCGTCGAGGTGGTCCTCCTCGAACAGGAGGGGACCGTCGCGCCGAACTTCCCCGAGAACTTCCAGCGGGCGGTCCGCGAGGAACTGGAGGCCCGCGACGTGCGCGTGGAGACGAACCACGCCGTCGAGAGCGCCGACGACGAGAGGGTCGCGTTCGCCGACGGGTCGACCGAGCGCTACGACGGGTTCGTCTGGACCGGCGGGATCCGCGGCCCGGACGCCCTCCGCGGGGAGCGCCCGGTCGTCCGCGGCGACCTGCGCTACCGCGACGGCACCTTCGTCGTCGGCGACGCCGGCCGGGTCGTCGACACCGACGGCGAGGCCGTCCCCGCCAGCGCCCAGGCGGCCATCCGCGAGGCCCGCGTCGCCGCCGACAACGTCGCCCGGCTCGTCGACCACGAACTCTCCGGCGAGGGCGGCTTCGAGCCACGGCTCGACGGCTACCGCTTCGACTCGCTGGGCTGGCTCGTCAGTGTCGGCGACGGCGCCGTCGCGCAGGTCGGCCCCACGGTGTTGAGGGGACGGTCGGCGAAGGCGCTCAAAACGTCGGTCGGCGCCGGCTACCTCTCCAGCGTCGGCGCCGTCGAGAACGCGGCCGACCTCGTCCGGGAGGAAGTGGGGTGGCCCGAGGGAGACGAGGAAGACACGGCGCCGGATCCCTCCGGAGAGGGCGATTCCGGCCGGATCGGGGAGTGACCGACTCGCGAACGGACGGTGGATCGTGCTCGGTGTCGGTGGTGCTGTCAGGTGCGGTCGGCGCGCGCTGTCCATCGCGGTGACGATCACTGCTACGAGCGCACCGAGGGCGTTCCGCGCCGCCGCACTTTTGGGAATCGCCCCCGAGATCTCAGACGATGCCCTCCAACAAGACGACAGGCGCGGCCCCGATAGCGACCGGCGTCCTCCTCGCCGGCACGGCCGCGCGAGAAGTCGCACGGCACGGACTCGAACGCTGGACCGCACTGGCGCTCGTCGGCGGCCTCTCGGCGGTCGCCGTCGGCGTCGGCGTCCTGACCGGCCGCGGCGGGTTCGGTACCGACAGCTCGGACGACCGGCGCGACCGGACGACGACGGTCGCACTCGCCGGCCTCGCGCTGGTGAGCGTCGCCGTCGGCGCCGCGGTCGCGCTGGCGTAGCGCCGCTCGCTGGTTACCCGCCCGTCGACCGACGACGGGCGGAAGCGGCGCCGGACGGGCCGCAGTGCGCGGTCCGTCCGGTCACCGTCCGGGGGTCGACGTGTTCGATACCGTGTACTCGCTGTCGTTCAGCGATATCCGGACGAACGCGTCGCTGTCGGCCGTGAGTCGCGTCGCGTTCGTCTCGCTCGGGGGCGAACCCCCGGAGGCTTCGTCGCCTCCGAATCGGGTCGTCCCGTTGCCGACCCGTTCGATCTCGATCTTGTCCCGTTCGAACTCGTCGGCGGTCACGACGGCGGGCTCGTCGACGGCGACGACCGAGCCGTTCGACACGTCGGCGACGACGCGGGTCGGCGCCGTCTCGTTGCGCGCGACCCAGACCGACACCGGGTCGCCCTCGGTGACCGGCGCCCACACCTCGAAGCGGACGCGCTCGCCGTCGACGGCGTCGCGGACGGTCTCGTTCGCCCACGCCGTCCGCCAGGCGTCCTCGACCGTCGCCGCGTCGAGTTCGTCGTCGGGGTCGACGGTCGCGACCGTGTAGTTGTCGGGCGGTTCGACTGGCGCCGGCGTCCCCGTCGCGGGGGCGGCCGGCGAATCCGTCGCGGTCGCGGCCACCACGCTGCCCGTCCCGAGGACGAACACCGCGGCGGCCGCGAGTGCGAGTAGTTTCCGTCGCATTGTCTCAGTGGGGCGGTCGCCCCGGCGACACCTTCGGAGAAAGCCCTCAAAGTCGTTGATTGGAAAGGGGACGGAAGCGGTTCGAAACGCCCGAAATCCGCCGTTTCGTGGGTAGGGTGAGCGTGCCGAGCGGGTCGGGCGAGCGTGACGAATCGGTCAGGTGAGCGTGACGAGGTTGCCCATGCCGCGGCGCTTGCGCTCGAGGAGGTCGCGGTGTTCGAGCGCGTCGAGCGTCCGGCTGACCGTCGCCTTCGACAGGTCGGTCTCCTCGACGATCTCCCGCTGGGGGAGCTCGCCGCCGGCGTCGAGGACGAGCCTGAAGACGGTCTCCTCGTTGCCGGTCAGCCGCTCCGCGGCCGCCTCCCACTCCTCGCGGCGGGACTCCGGATCGGCCGCGCTCGCTGTCCCGGAGTCGACCGCGGCCACCGTCCCGGAACCGGCGGCGGTCGCCCGCCCGGAGTCGTCGCCGGCCGCCCCCTCGGCGCGTTCGGGCGCGGCGTCCGGCGCGCGGGTCGCGCCGTCAGCGACGGGCTGTGCCGCGTCGGGGTCAGCGGCCGGAGTCCGGGTGTCGGCGCGGTCGTCCGTCCGGTCGGAGTCGGTACCGGGCTGGTGGGGAGCGGTATCGGACCGGCTTGAGTCGCCCACGAGCAGGTACGTGCCGGCCGCCCCGAGGAGCGCCGCCGAGAGGCCGACCACCGTCACGTCGCCGTACGTGAAGTACTGCCCGATGCGGGTGGTCTGAGTGCCGTCGGCGCCCATCGAGACGACGACCGGGGACGGCGAGATCAGCTGGACGGCGAGCACGAGCGCCGCGGCGACGACGGCGACCGCGGCGAGGAGGTGTCGCGCGTGGAGGGCGCGGGGGTCCATGGCCGCCGCTAGCCGGGGACACCCCCAAATGCGTATCGCTCTCATCCCGGCGTTCGGCGCTGAAACGTCCGTGAAACGCGTTTCCAACGCGTTCGGAACGCGTTTCATCGACGGGTTGATTGGCTCTTCCGACCGACCGATCACGGGATGGCGACCGACGACCGCACCCGGACGACCGACTATCGGGCTCGGGCGGCCCTGCTCGTCGGGCTGGTGGCGCTCGGCGTCGGACTCGCGGCGGCCGGGACCGCGCTGTTCCCGGGCGGACCCGCCGACGCCGGCGAGCCCGGCGCGGCGTTCGTGGTCTCGGAGACGAACGTGAGCGTCGCCGACGCCGACCGCGACCCGACCGTGGTCGCGAACGTCTCGTCGGCGAGCCGGGTCGAGATCGAACGGGTCGACAGCGGGCGGTTCAGAGTCAGCACCGACACGCCGCTGTCCGACCGCGAGCGCCGGCGGGCGAAGGCGATCGCCCGGTCGAACGAAACCGTGCGACGGGCCCTCGCCGCGATGGACGGATACGAACTGGCGGTCGAACCGATACGGAAACTCACCGTCGGGTCCGCGGCCCGGGTGAACGCGACCGCGTGGTCGGTGAACGGGTCCGACGGGGTCCGGACCTTCCGGGTCGAGAACGTCACCGGCGGGTCGGACGGGTCGGTCGTCGTCGGGCGGTCGCGCGACTACGTCGACGGCGCGGCGAGCGTCGAGATCCGCCGCTCCCCGTCAGGGGAACTCGCCTACAGGGCCCGGGTGGACCTGGCGAACGGAACGGTGACCGGCGTCACCGACTGGGCGGCGGTCCGGGACGGCTGACAGGCGAGCCGACGCACTCGGCCGGAAAGGGAACAGGGTCCGGAGTCGGCCGGTCGCCGCGCGTTCCCGACGGAACTACCTTTCAACAGCGAGAGAGTCCCCGCCGTCGACGGCGCCTCGCGCCGTCTGCCCGTGGCGTCGAAGACGCCGCGCTGTTCACGGCGGGCGTGAATCGCGTAAACCCCTGTGAGGAACCGTCATGTTACAACTGGCGTGAGTCTCCAACGATCACCGACAGCTTTACTTTCACTATGATTGGCTGTCATTTATCTCCCCACAGCTCCTACAGGTGGTTGGCAGATGAAGCGGACCAACACGTTCGCCGTGCGACCGCTCTCCGAGACCGGAGAGCAACTGCTACGGGATCTGTTGGACGCTTCCGCCGCTCTCTGGAACGAGGTTAACTATCAGCGCCTCATGCGGTACAACGACGAGGACGGCTTCGGGGGAGATGTGTGGGACGCCGACACCGGCAGTCTCGAAGGGAAGTACAAAGGCGTTCTCGGTGCGTCCACGGCTCAACAAGTGATACGGAAGAACAGCGAAGCGTGGCGCGGGTTCTTCGAGAACAAGGAAGCGTATCACGACGCCTCGAATGCATCGGTCACGGAACACCCCAACCACCGGGGTTTCGTGGCAACGAGGACGATGGACGGCAACTCAGAACCGTCATTCGCAACACGTCGTACACCGTCGAATGGGGCAAGCGGTCCCGGCTTGAGATACTGGTCGGCAGCGAGTTGAAAGACCGATACGACCACACCGGGCGTCTCCGCTTGGAAATCGCTGGCGACCCGAATTGGCCCGACTACGAGAAACAGGGCCGGTTAGACCTATGGTACGACGAGACTGACAACACCTTCCGAGCTTCGCAACCCGTGACTGTTTCTAACGAGACACGGGCAACTCCACTGGCCTCAGAGAAGGCCGCTCTGGACATTGGTGCAAATAATCTCGTCGCCTGTACCACCACAACCGACGAACAATACCTGTACGACGGCCGTGAGCTGTTCCATCGATTCCGTGAGACGACACGAGAAATAGCCCGGTTGCAGTCCAAACTACCGGACGGCCGATACAGTAGCGAGCGTATCCGGCGACTGTACCGCAAGCGAACCCGCCGCCGTGATCACGCCCAAGAAGCGCTGTGTCGTGACCTGCTGGAACGACTGTACGAGGAGGGCGTAGAAACGGTGTATATTGGCGGGTTGACGGACGTGCTGGAGACACACTGGTCGGTCAAAACCAATGCCAAGACCCACAACTTCTGGTCGTTCAAGCAATTCACCGAGCGGCTAGCGTGTACCGCCGAGGAATACGGTATCTCGGTGGAAGTCCGGTCGGAGGCATGGACCAGTCAAGAGTGCCCCCAATGCGGTTCGACAGACCGAACGACACGGCATCAGGACACACTCACCTGTCCCTGTGGATTCGAAGGCCACGCCGACCTCACAGCCTCAGAGATGTTCCTAGAGCGGCAGACAGAGCAGTCAGTCAGGCCGATGGCACGGCCCGTGCGGTTCGAGTGGGACGACCACAACTGGTCGGGGATATCACACCCTCACGAAAGTCCCAAAGAACAGCGCACAGACCCGAGTACTGTCCACCGTGACGGGAATATTGTCTCCAGAGAGTCTTAGATTGTTGAGACTCTCACGGAGGAAACCGCGCCGTTTACGGCGCGGAGGATGTCATGCCCGGTATCGCTCGGCGTGTTCGGGACAGAACTCGGGATCGCGCAGTTGCGCCCGGACGACGCCGGGCTGGCGGTGGGGATTCGTCAGCCGACAGTCCGCGTCGTCGCAGAAGCCCTCGCCGGTCGCCAGGTAGTGGTAGCACTGGAGGACGTAGCCCCGAACGGCCTCGGTCGTCCGGGGGTCGTCCTCGACGAGGAACTCCCCCTCGACCTCGTTCTCCAGGACCTCCCGCGGGGGCGCGCCGCCCGACAGCAGAGCGTGTTTCTGCTGTTCCTTGTAGTACTGCTCGGGCTTGGCGGGCGCCTCGTACAGCCCCGGCACCGACACGACGCCGGGCTGGCCGAGGACGTTCACGCGCTTGTGCCAGCGGCCGTCGTGGTCGCCCCAGGTCCCCACCACGCGGTCCACCAGCGGGACGTGCAGGTGGTCGAGTCCGCGCTCCTCGTCGGGCAGCAGGCCGTTCAGGATCTCCTGGACCGCCAGGCCGTCGTAGATGACGCCGCCGCCGCGCTCGGGGTCCTCGATCGCCCGCTCCTCGTAGCGGACGATCCCGACCATCGTGTTGCCGGTCTCGCGTTCGTACGGCGAGAGCACCCGCGCCTCGGCGAACGACTCCGCGAGGTCCTGGTCGTCGTTCCCGTTCCCGTCCCCGAAGACGGAGAGGAAGCGGTCGCGCACCCTCACGTCGGCGTCGACGCGCTCGCGGAGCCACTCGGCGACCGCGTCGGCGTCGGCCGCCGTCGTCGGCGCGCGGTAGAGCGTGACCTCGTCGACCATACGAACCGGTGGTACCACCGCGTGAAACGCGTTGCGGCTCGGGACGACCCCGCCGGTCCCGCCGCTATATCTCGCTGCCGTCGAAGCGCTCGTGGCGCTGGTCGTCCAGCTCCGCGAGGTGTTCCCTGATGACGCTGCGCCTGTCCTTCCGGTTGCACGCCGGCGCCGGGCAGCCGACGTACTCCCGCTCTCTGGTCGCCGTCTCGGGCATACGTCGTGCTACGGGCTCCCACACCATATTCGGACCGGTCACTCGGTTGCCGAGTACCTGCGGGTTCCTCACCCGAAAACACTATACACCAATGAACAGATACCGACACTAACATACAACTATGGGCAACGAGAAGTTCGAAGTCGAGGCCGACTTCCTGACGATCGGGCGGACGTTCGCGGAGTACCGGCGGATGTTCGACCTGCGAGCCGGGGACATCGCGGGCCGGGAGCTACTGGACTGCGGCGGGGGCGCGGGGGCGTTCACGGCGACGGCGGCGGAGCTGGCCGAGCGGGCGGTCGCGGTCGACCCCCTGTTCGGCCCGCCGCCCGACGCCCTCGAACCGGAACTCACCGATGCGATCGAGTACAACGTCGCCCAGCTCCGCGAGAAGCGGGAACTGTTCGTCTGGGACTTCTACGGCGACGTGGAGACGCGAGGGCGGTACCTCCGCGCGGCGGCCGAGCGGTTCCTCGCCGACTACGAGACTCACCCAGAGCGCTACGTCGCGGGCGCGCTCCCGGCCCTCCCCGTCGAGGACGACGCGGTCGACCTCGCGCTGGTCTCGAACCTGCTGTTCACCTACGACGACCGGCTGGACCGGGCGTTCCACGAAGCCGCGGTCCGGGACCTCGCTCGCGTCGCCCGCGAGGAAGTCCGCGTCTTCCCGTTGCACTCGCTGGACCGCACGCGCTCGGCGTTCGTCGAGCCCGTCGCCGACGCGCTCCGGGCGGACGGTCACGGCGTCTCCGTCCGCGGGGTCCCCTACGAGTTCCAGCCCGGCGCGACCGAGATGCTGGTCGTCGAGCCGTCGTGAGGCCGCGGGCGGCGGGGTCGACGATCGTCCGAACGGCGGCGTCCGCCGTCACCACAGCGGCGGCATCCGCCTGGTCTCCTCGGCGTCCTCGCGGACGGCCGCGGCCGTGTGCTCGGCGCTGATGAGACACATCGGGACGCCGATGCCGGGCGTCGTGTAGCCGCCGACGTAGTAGAGCCCGTCGGGCTCGCCGCGGTGTGACGGTCGCAGGGGGCCGGTCTGGAAGAGCGTGTGGGCCAGTCCGAGCGCGGTCCCCTCCGGGGCGTTGACCCGCTCGGCGAACTCGGAGACGCAGGCCTCCCGTTCGACAG
The DNA here is from genome assembly GCF_004698125.1 of Halosimplex halophilum. NCBI lineage: Archaea > Methanobacteriati > Methanobacteriota > Halobacteria > Halobacteriales > Haloarculaceae > Halosimplex > Halosimplex halophilum. The sequence continues at coordinate 1,504,502 of NZ_ML214297.1, read as the reverse complement.
CGATCCGGTCGCGCAGGTCGACGCCCGCGTGCTCGGCGATGTCGTCGAGCACCTGTCCGCGGAACCGCTCGCGACGGTCGGGCGAGTCGTCCAGTCCGGGCGCGACGGGGACGAGGACGACTACCGTCTCGTGGCCGTCGGGCGCGACCGTGTCGTCGGTCCGCGAGGGGACGTTCACGTAGTAGGCGGGGTCGTCGGGCCAGGCCGGGTCGTCGAAGATCCGCTCGAAGTGGCCGTCCCAGTCGGTCGGCAGGACGAGCGTGTGGTGTTCCAGGCTCTCCAGGTCGCCCTCGACGCCGAGATACAGCATGTACGCCGAGGGGGCGTAGGTCCGGTCGGCCCAGTAGTCGTCGCCGCGGCCGTACTCGGGTCCGAGGAGGGCGCGCTGGACGTGTGCGGGGTTGGCGTTGCAGACCACGCGGTCGGCGCGGTGGCGGTCGGTCCCGCCGGCCCCGTCCGGCCCGTCCCCGTCGCCGCTCGGTCGCGTCTCGACCGCCAGCCCGCGCGGTCGGTCCGCGATTGCGGTCACCGTCGTCCCGGTTCGGTAGTCGACGCCGCGCTCGCGGCCCAGTTCGACCAGCGCCTCGACGACGCTGTAGATCCCGCCCTCGGGGTAGAAGACGCCGAGTTCGAAGTCGACGTGGGCCATGAGGTTGTACAGCGCGGGGGTGTTGTGGGGGGCGCCGCCGAGGAAGACCAGCGTGTACTGGACGAGCTGGCGGAGCTTCGGGTCCTCGAAGTAGCCGGCGGCGTGGTCGGCCATCGACCCCAGCAGGGCGATCCCGCGGGCCGACCGCGCCACGTCGAGGTCCGCGAAGTCCCGGAGCCTGGGACGGTCCTCGTAGACGAACCGGTCCATGCCGACCTCGTAGGTGAACTCCGCCTCGTCGAGATACTCGCGGAAGGCCTCGCCCGCGCCGTCCTCGTAGGACTCGAAGATCTCGGCGACCGCCGCGGGGTCGTCCGGCACGTCGACGCGGTCGCCGTCCTTCCAGACGATCCGGTAGTGCGGATCGAGCCGGTCGAGGTCGTAGTAGTCGGCGGGCTCGCGGTCGAAGAAGTCGAAGTACCGCTCGAAGACGCCGGGCATCAGGTACCACGACGGCCCGGTGTCGAACGTGAAGCCGTCGGCCTCGATGCGGTTGGCGACGCCGCCGACCCGTTCGTTCCTGTCGAGGACGGTCACCTCGGCGCCGAGCTCGGCCAGCATGGGAGCGGTCGCCAGCCCGCCGAACCCGCCGCCGACGACGGTCACCCGCTCGCCCGCCAGCGGGTCGCCCGACAGGTCCGGCCCCTCCGGCGTCGTCTCCCGCGCGGGCGGCGCGGCCGGGTCCCCGGTCGATTCGCGTGTCATACCGGACGTGGAGGACTCCCGGCCTATCACCCACGGGCCGCGTTCCCAGCGGGCTGGAACGCCGCCCGGTTTTTAAGCCGTGTCAGTCCTCCACATCCGCCGATGGCGCACGCCGACCCGGAGTTCTCGCTGCCGGGAGCCGAGCGGGCGGGACCGACCGGGCGCCTCCTGCGGGCGTCGCGAGCCGTCTTTCTGTGGCTGACGGTCGCGTTCGCGGTCGCCACCTACGCCGGCGTGACCCTCCCGCTGGCCGCCCAGGCGGCCGTGTACCTGAGCCTGATGGGGACGGTCAGCCTCTACCACGGCGGGTTCGAGCACGTCGCCAACCTCCGTGGCCGGGTCGAGTCGCTGCAGGCCCGCTACCTCGCGGCCTACGTCGGGCTGCTGGGCGCGGCGCTGGCGCTGTTCGCCGCCGCGCCCGTCGCGGGGCTGGTCGTCGCCGTCGGGATCACCGTCCTCAAGGCGGGTCACGGCGGGATCGCGGTCCGACGACGGGTGCGCTCGGGCGACGGTCTCGGGACCTGGCGGGCGCGGCTCGTCGGCGCCGCGGTGCGGGGCGGCGCGGTGATGGTCGTCCCGTACCTGGCCGCCCCGAGCGTGTTCAGCGCCGTCGCCTACGCGATGGCGGGGCTGTTCGCGAGCGACCCCGCGGTCGGCTGGCTGTTCGACCCCGTCCGCCGGGCGTTCGTCGGCGGCTGCTACGCCGGCCTCCTCCTCGGCTACCTCGCGGCCACGCGGGGGACCGCCGACCCCTCGGCCTGGCGCGCGGAGGCCGCCGAGGTGGGACTGCTGGTCGCCTTCTTCGCCGTCGTCCCGCCCATCGTCGCCGTCGGCGTGTACTTCCCCTGCTGGTACGCGACCCGGCAGGTCGCCCGCATGACCGACGGGTCGCCCGACGCGACGCTGGCCGACGCCCTCCGGCGCGTCCTCCGGGACGGCGCGCTCCCGTGGGTCGGCGCGCTGGCCGTCCTCGCCGGGCTGGTCGTCTGGCTCCCCGAACCGCCGACCAGCGCCGTCGGCTGGGTCGCCGTCTACAGCGTCTTCGTCGCCTGCGTCGCCGTCCCCCACGTCGTCGTCGGCAGCTGGCTCGACCGCACCCGCGGGATCTGGTCGGTCCACTGAGCGGTCCGCTCGTCGGACCGCCGGTTCGCGGTGGGGGTGGTCTGCCGGCCAGTCGCACGCCACCCCAAGCGGTTAGGTCCGGCCGGTCGAACCGCCGGCATGGTCGACGCCCGCGAGTATCACGAGCGGACGAACCACTCGCCGGAGCGGCTCCGGGAGATGTCCTTCGAACTCGACGAGTCCAACCGCCCCCGCCCGTACAAGGTCTACGAGGTCCTGCCGCGATTCGCGCCCGAGAGTGAGCCGGACCCGCCGGAGACGCCCGCGCTGGCCGCCGTCGCGACCGACGGCGCGGACCCGCCGGCCGCCGCGCCCGACCCCGCCGGCGACCCCGACATCGCGACGCTCTGCCACTACGCCGCCGGGGTCACGAAGGAACTGGAGATCGGCGGCCGGGAGATGCGGTTCCGCGCCGCGGCCTGCACGGGGAAGCTCTACCACGTCGACCTGTACGTCGTGACCGGCGACTGCGGAGAGTTCTCCCCCGGTGTCTACCACTTCGACCCCGAGGGCGGCGAGTTCGACGTGCTCCGGGAGGGCGACTACCGGGGCGTCCTGGCGGCGGCCAGCGGCGACCACGCCGGGGTCGCCGACGCGCCCGTGACCGTCGTCGCCGCGTCGGAGTGGTGGCGCAACGCCTGGAAGTATCGGGAGCGCACCTACCGCCACGCCTTCTGGGACTCGGGGACGATCCTCGCGAACCTGCTTGCCGTCGCCCACGGCGGCGGTCACCGCGCGGAAGTGGTGGCGGGCTTCGCCGACGACCCCGTGGCGGAGTTGCTCGGCCTCGACCCCGACGACGAGGCGCCGCTGGCGCTCGTCCCCGTCGGCTCGGGGTCGGCGGTGTCCGACGGTGCAGAGACACCCGAGGTGGACCCCATCGATCCTGCGGAACGGCCGCTCTCCGAGGACCCGGTGGACTACCCGCTGGTCGCGGACGCCTGGCGCCAGAGCCGGCTGGAGGACGGCGACGCCGCCGAAGCCTGGCGCGAGACGTTCGCCCACGAGGTCGCGGACACCTCGCTGGGCGAGCGCGCGGACGACGCGGAGTGGGTCGACCTCGACCCGGTCGACGCGGAGACCGCCTCGGCGCGACCGGTCGGGGCGACCATCGAGCGCCGCGGGTCCTGCCGCGAATACAGTCACGAGCCGATCAGCGCCCGGAAGTTCGCGACGGTGATGGACCGTGCCATGCGCGGCGTCCCCGCCGACGCCTTCGCCGGCGACCTCCGCGGGCTCGTGGACTGCTACTGTCTCGTCCACGCGGTCGAGGGGGTCGACCCCGGCGTCTACGAGTACCACCCCGGCGCCGACGAACTGGAGTGGGTCCGGGAGGCGGACCGGGAGAAAGCGGGGCACCTCGCACTCGGGCAGTCGGTCGTGGGCGACGCCGCGGTGAACGTCTACCTGATGGCGGACGTGGACGCTGTGGTCTCGGAGTTCGGCAACCGCGGCTATCGGCTCGCGCAACTGGAGGCCGGGATCGCGCTCGGTCGGCTCTACCTGGCGACCTACGCCCACCGGACGCTGGGTGGCCGCGGGTTCACCTTCTTCGACACCGAGGTCGCGGAGTACCTCTCGCCTCACTCGGATGGACAGACCCCGATGACGCTGTTCGCGTTCGGCAAGCCCGCGTGAGAGTCAGGACTGCGGTTCTGGCGGTTCGCCGGTCGCGTGGTGCGGCCCGACTGGCCCGTGCTCGGGACAGGTGCCCGCTATTGGGGTGGCGTTGAGACAGCACTGCCGACTGTCCGTGGCTGCGAGGTCTTTCTGGAGTTGTCGGCCGCAGAGTCGGCAGTACTCGCGCTCGTCTGTCACTATTCGTGTCTTGAGGGTTCGTCAGTGAAGGTCTGTCGGTGGCGGCCGGCGAAAGGCCTACAACCGCGCTGGGGGTCGATGACGGCATGAGTGATTTCGCTGTCACGGCTCCGGGACCGCCCCAGAGCGTCGTAGCCGTCCTCGTCCTGCTGTTCGCGCTCTACTTCGCGAAGCGACTCTACGAGTGGGCGGAAACCGAGTTTCTCTG